>JALNWB010000119.1 GCA_023231105.1 Ignavibacteriaceae bacterium
ACAATAAATCCGATAAAAGCAAAGGTTGACTCCGATTTGTTAAATCGTTTTTTGGCGTTAAAAAAAACGACCAGGGCAATAATAGCTGCGGCAAATGATACTAAAAATAACATATGATCCTCTTTCTTCTTTTTTTCTATAACAAATATAGGTGTAATTAAAACATCCAAAAAGTGAAATAAAAGAATGGAAGAGAAATCTTTCTTACAAAAAAAGAGAGAACTTTTGGTAAGCACCCTCTATTGTTGGTTTGTTGCTTGAACACAAATATGAAAACTTTTTGCTATTTTGCAATCAAAAAAGTGAACAGTCCTTATGCTTTCAAACCCGTCAGAAGAAGAAAAACAATTTGAAAAAATAACAGCGGCAGCTTTGTTGGGAACAATGCCTGTCGGCATACTTGTTTTCGATGATCAATACAACGTAACCTATCTTAATTCATGTTTTTCTAACTTCGGAGTTTTGCAACCGCAATTTCTCGTAAATCCAATTGGAAAAAATCTTAAAGACGAGCAGCTTTTTCTTTCAGGGGATATCAGCAAAGATATTCAAAGTTTACGCGATCAATTCTTTTTTGAGAAAGAACTGGGAAATCAAAAAACTTCTGATGGCGGAGAAATTTCGATAATTCTAAAAGGCGTTGCGCTTTTGGAAGGTGAAACTTTTTTAGGAGGCATGCTTGTTGTTGAAGATCTAAGAATTATCGGCGATGCGCGAAATACAAATCTTCCCATACAAAACGAAAATTATAGCGATATTTTTCAAAATCTAAATAACCTCTTAATCCTTACGGATATTGATGGAAACGTGAGTTATGCTTTCGGTAATCTGCTTAAAACTCTATTTAGAAAGAACCTGCCTAACGGCAAGGCGGGAAAGAATTTTCTGCATCATCCCATTCATGAAATTTTCCCGACGGAATCACTTGATAAGTTAGAAAAATTGTTAAAAGAAATTAAGGAGACGAAAAAAAAATCATCTTTTATTACTTCGCTGCGTTTTGAAGAAGAAGAACTTGTTTTTGATATACAAATTTTTCCGGTGCTTACAAGTCGGAAGGAAGTTCAGTTTGTCTGTTTTTATTTTGAAGATATAACGGTCTATATAAAAGAACAGGAATACTTAAAACAGCAAATTGATGAATTACAGTTTTATGAAATGATTACGCAAAAGGCGACTGACGCCATGCTTGTTCTTAATGCGTCCGGACAAATTGTTTTTTGGAATAAAACTGCTGAGAATCTTACCGGCTATTCTAAGAGCGAGGTCTATAATAAACCGTTCGAAAAATTCTTTCTTTCTTTTGATCACAACAGGTTGGTTTCTATTTTCTCATATTTGGCAGACACAGAAAAATATAACGCTAACGTTTCCATCCTTACAAAACAGAAACAAAAAAAGGAAATTGAGCTTTCGTTTTTTACGGCAAAAAATCGTGAATCCTCACAGTTGTATGTTGTTCTTTGTGTTGATATAACTGAAAAAATTGAAGTAGAACGCGTCTTGCGATTGTCGGAAGAGAGGTTTCGTTCTATTGTTGACAATGCTACAGATTTAATTTGCAATTTTTCCGACACAGGAAAAATTATCTATGCAAATCCTTCCTTTCTGAATGAACTCGGTTTTAGCGAACAAGAAGTGAGCGAAAAGAAATTACCCGATCTGCTTGATGCCGCTTCTTCGCAGCAAAAGAAATTCTCGATAAAACAAGTTGTACAGGGGAAAATAAAATCAGCCGAACTAACTTTTGTCAAAAAAGGCGGTGAATTTATTGAGGTGCTCGGAAATTTTTCAATTGCCCATGATGCACAAAAAAAAATAAAATATATCGGCGGAATTTTTTCGGACATTACGGCAAAAAAAGCTTTTCAGCAGGAACTGCTGCTGATGAGAGCAATATTTGAAGCATCCAACGACGGCATTGCGGTTGAATCTAATGATGCATTTGTTATTGTTAATAATTCGTTTGCCAAAATTTTTGGTTATGAAAAAGGTGAAGAGCTCCTTAACACAAATCCGCTGAGCATTGTTGATGAAACCGATCTGCCGCGAATAAAAAAATACACTGAAGCCAGAACCTTGAGAGAACCGGCGCCTAATCATTATGAATTTCTTAGCCGGCAAAAAGACGGAACCCAAAATTTTGTTGAAGTCTCGGTTACTTCCTTTGAATTTAAAGACGATATCTTTTTTGTAATTATTGCGCGCGATGTTACCGAACGGAAACGGGTACAACAAGCTATTAAAGAATCCGAAGAACGTTATCGAACAATTACTGAAAATTTGGATGATTCCCTTTGGACAGCCGAACGGTCGGGTAAAGGTATTCGCTTTACGTTTTTCACTTCCTCAATCGAAAAAATTACAGGCTATTCGCAATCCGAATTTTTGCACGACGCAAAATATTTTTTCAAGATTACGTTCCCTGATGATTTTAAAATGATTAAAGAAAAATTGAGGAAATTTGTTAATAACTATTATAAAAATTCTGAAGAGCTTGTCTTTAGAATTATTCACAAACAGGGGCATCTCGTTTGGATTAAAATTAAAATTACCGTTACGCGCAACCAGCGAGGCGTAATTCTTAAAATGTTCGGGTTGGTAAGCGATATTTCATTACAAAAGAAAGCTGAAGCAGAGGTTCAAAAATCTTCCGACAATTTAAAAAAATTAAACGATACCAAAGACCGTTTCATTTCCATTGTTTCGCACGACCTGCGTACTCCGTTCAGTTCAATTCTCGGTTTTACGGATATCCTGTTAAATGATGACGAAATAACCGCCGAAGAATCTAGACAATACATCGGCTACATACAAGAGTCTGCACAAAGCATGCTTGCGCTTGTAAATTCATTGTTGGATTGGACAAGGCTGCAAACCGGAAGAATTCGCTTTGAGCCGGCGAAAATCGATTTGTTCGAGCAAATAAAAAAAGCGATGGATACTCTGTCGGGTTTTGCTATAAAAAAAGGAATCACTCTGCAAAACATGGTTAAAGACGAAGTAAACGTTTTTGCAGATAAAAGTCTGCTTGCACAAGTTTTTAATAATCTTATTTCAAATTCTTTAAAGTTCACAAGAAGCGGGGGAACAATATCAATCAACTTTGCGCAATCCGATGTACCGAGATTTATTGAAGTTTGGGTAAACGATACCGGTACGGGAATATCGAAAGAAAATTTATCGAAGGTTTTTGATGTTGATGCAAAGTTTACTTCCGAGGGAACGGCGGGGGAAAAAGGAACCGGATTAGGATTATCTCTTGTACATGAAATAATTGAAAAACACGGCGGAAAAATTTGGGTGGAAAGTAAAGTTGGAAAAGGAACTACGTTTAAATTTACTTTACCTAAAGCTTCGGCAACTATTCTCTTAGTTGATGATAGTAAAACGGACAGGCTTTTATATTCAAAAATCTTAAAAAGTTTTGTTCCGGATTATGAAATTCTTCTTGCCGGTAACGGGGAAGAAGCGTGGCAAATAATAGAAGAAACATCGCTTGCACTTATTATTACCGATCACACGATGCCTAAAATGAACGGGATTGAATTAGTAAAAAACCTCAGGAGTTCTGTAATAAAAGGGAAACCGCAGATAATTATTTTAAGCGGTGATATCGGGAAACCGGAAACACTCGCTTATAATGATTTAGGCGTTGAATACGTTTTTCAAAAACCCGTTAACTTAACCCAATTTAAAGAAGCGATAGAAAAATCTCTCCGGAAAATTTTTAACTGAATAAACAAGTAGAAAAATAAAAGTAGAAAAAACTCACTTTCGACTTTCGACTTTTTCCTTTCGACTTTTCAACACATATCCAGCAGTTGATGGAACAACTAATTTCCCGTTTACAACTGCAAGCTTTTTAGTTCCGGCGAGTTCCGCATTAACTAAAACTTCCCAATTACCTTCCGGCAAATTAAATTCTTTATTACTGTGCGGATTCGCGTTCATCAAAACAAGAAATTCATTTTCATTATAGTTGATAGTATAACCAACAGCAAACTCATTATGATCCTTTGTAAGAAATGTAATATCATCATAATCAGCTTTTCTAAATGCATCATATTTATTCCGCAGTGAAATTAATCCGGTGTAATAGTTGAGTAGTTCCTGATTAATTTTTGCTTGATGATAGTTGATAGCGTTTACTTCGTTGTCTTTATCGTAAGTATTGTGGTCAATTCTTCCTCTGTTTGTGTCGGGGGCATCAACGGAAAAGGGAATAACTTTTGTGCGAGCAAATTCTTGCCCGGCATGGATCATCGTTATTCCCTGCGAAGTAAAAAGGAAGAGAGCGGCAAGTTTATTTAATTTCATTTGCAAAGGAGAAAGTTTTATCAACGAATCAACATTTTTGATTACATCGTTATCAGAAACTTCCTTTGTCCCGAGCCGGATAAAATCTCCAAGCGTATAACCGTCGTGCGATTCAAGATAATTAACCGAATGTTCTTTCTTCTGAAATAAACCAAGCGAATCTCGAATGAGCGTGCCGTTTACATAGCTATTGATACGGTTAGGATTGTTGTTTCCCTGCCACTGTCCGAAAATCCAGCCAAGACCATTCTTCGGATTTTCACCTTTTACACCGTTTCGTATTTGGTCGTTCCAGCTTGCAATACTGCGCAGTGACATTCCCTTTGGATCATATCCGCCGCCCCATGGTTCAGCAATAAACACAACGTCAGGATTAATTTTTTTTGCTTCGTGAACAATATCTTCAAGTGTTACCCAATCAATTAATTTTCCTAAATCAAAACGGAATCCGTCAACGTGATATTCTTTCATCCAGTATAAAATGTTTTCAACAATAAGTTTGCGAACCATCGGTCGTTCGGTTTTCAGATCGTTGCCACAGCCGCTTTCGGTTTTGAAATTTCCCTTTTCATCAAGTCTGAAATAATATTCTTTATCGATTTCTTTTAAATTGCCAAGTTCATATTCGGAAAGATGGTTATAGACCACATCCATAATAACGGCAATGCCTTCTTTGTGAAAAGCTTTTACCATCTCTTTAAAATCATTTACCTGTTGTCCGGAAGTTCCGTCCCATTTATCAAACTGAACCGGTTTATCGCTGATGGAATAATATGCTTCGGGGGCGAAGAAGGCGGCGGTCATATATCCCCAATGATTTCTTTCATACGGATTCCAGGTGTTGATCTTTCCTTTAAATTTTTTTTGAAACGGAATTTCGATGTTCGCAAATTCTTGAGAAGGGAGAAGTTCAACGGTGTTTACGCCAAGAGATTTTATGTAGCTCAATCCGCCGGTTTTTCCTTTATCGGTTAAACCAAGATACGTACCGCCATTAGCAACACCGGAAGAAGGATGAGACGTTTGATCTTTAATGTGCATTTCATAAATGATAAGGTCGCTCCAATCGCGTTGAATCCATTCGTCGTTTTCCCAATCGAAATTATTTTCTTCAATTACTCTTCCGAGCCGTTCGCCCATGTACGTATTGTAAGAAGCGACGGCTTTTGCGTAAGGATCAAGACAGAGCAATTCTGTTTTCTTTAATTTTTTATTGTTGAGCACTTTAAAGCCGTAAAATTTTCCATAAAGATCACCGCTTAAAACAACTTCCCAAACACCGTCGGCATCTTTTACCATCATGTATTCTTTATAGTTTTTTTCATCCACGTTTTTTTTTACGACAAGCGAAACCTCAAATGCCTGGGGTGCAAATAACCGGAATACGGTGGTTCCGTTTTCTACAAATGCGCCAAGTTTTTTTGTAGAGTAGTAGCTGTCTAATTTTCTATTTTTTTCAAGAAATGTTTTTTCGGCTGTAGATAATTTTTTTTGTAATGCTGTTCCAGTCATGGTTAAACTCAAAGAAATTATTAAAAATATAAAAAGGAATGTTCGCTCTTTCATTTTCCGGGCAGAGTTTGTGAATAAGTGTTCAAAAATAAGGAATTGTCGTTGGATGAAAAAAGATTTTCTCTATTTAAAAGATTATTTCATTAATTTTCTTCCGAAGAAATTGAGGATTTTGTGACTCTTATTAAAGCTTTTCTCTGGATCGGAAGAATTACAACGGCGCTGCTGTTTGTGCTGTGGGGCGCTTTCTTTTTAGAGCATCTTACGGAATGGTTTAAAGACAGCGGACATCTTCCTCCCTGGTCCGTTTTTCTCATTCAGTTTTTTCACCTGCTAATGCTGGTTGGTTACATTGCAGCGCTTAAATGGAAAGTGAGCGGAAGTATTATCATTATTCTGGGAGCGCTTCTCTTTTTTGGTTCACTCGGAGCAAATGCAATGCTGACGTTTTTTGCTATTTCAATTTTTCCGGCGATAATTTTTCTTTTTGTTTTCTATTATGAGAAGAAAATTCCTCCCACACATTCAGCAGATAATTTACATCAATAAAAGATTAAAAAATTTATGGAAATTTCTATAACCGTTGTACAAGTTATTCAAGCTATGCTGGCACCGGGAATTATGATCTCCGCATGCGGTTTACTTTTGCTTGGAATGAACAATAAATATTCACTCGTGGTAAACAGAATCCGTTTGCTTGGCGAAGAGAGAAGGAAATTTTCGATCAAAGCCTCGGAGAAAGAATTTTTGTACCAGGAAGAAGTAAGACTGAAAAGCATTTCAATTCAAATTGGAAAATTAAAATACCGAGTTAAGCTTGTTCGAAACGCAGTCTTCAGCTATTCAATAGCTGTCGGTCTGTTTGTAATTACTTCAATGCTGATCGGATTTTCATTTATTCTCAAATCCTCTAGTTACGAACCACTGATTATCGTTTCGTTTTCGTTAGGAATGCTCCTTGTTCTGGTTGGCATTTGTTATGCCGCCGCCGAAACAATTAAAGGTTACGAAATCATAAACTATGAAATAAAAGCACATGAGTAAAAAATTAGAAGACGGGAATAAAAATTAGTCGAGCGATTTACGTTAAACAAAAAATTAATTTCAAAAGCATGGATGAATGAATGCAAGGATGAACGAGTCAAATTATGCGGTGGTCTAATTATTTTTGTTCCATCATTCAACCATTCAATCTTTCAAACATGCGGTGTCTTTTATTCAAAATGTTGTTAGAAATAAATTCAATATCAAATTCCGAATAAGGTTAGTGAGTAAGTAACGTGGTAGAAAGTAATATTTCTCCGGAAGACGCCCTGCTGATTCCCGAACAGATGATTAAGCTCTATGCGATGGGAGCCTTTCCTATGGCGGATGCCGGTACGGGAAAAATTGAATGGTTCTTTCCGGAGGTTAGAACCGTTATTCCTTTAGAGGCTTTTCGTATTCCCCGCTCGCTCAAAAAAATAATAAATGAAAACCGGTTTGTTATTAAATACGATACTGATTTTCTTTCTGTTGTTACTCGCTGTGCCGCAAGGAAAGAAACATGGATTTCCGACAACTTAATTGCAGCATATTTAAATTTGCAAAAACTCGGACACATTCATTCGGTGGAAGTTTATCAAGACGAAAAGCTTGTCGGCGGACTTTACGGTGTTACTTACCGCGGCGCTTTTTTCGGTGAATCGATGTTCTCGATTGTCAGTCAGGCATCTAAAGTGGCGTTGGCTTTTTTGCTTAATCATTTATGTGAAAAGAATTTTGTCCTGCTTGATGTTCAGTATATGACGGAACATTTGAAGATGTTCGGTGCGAAAGAAATTTCATTTGAAGTGTTTTCTTCCCTTTTGCAAAGAGCCTATCTCGTTGATGCTGAATTTTAAAACTGTAATTGCAAAAATTTAGAAATTTATTTTGAGGATTATATGAAACCGTTACAAGAGTTAACATTAAAACATCTTTTGGAAAACAGCGCAAGCGAGTATAAAGGTAAAAAATTGTTTGGCTTTGTTGATGGAGGCATGCTGACGTTTACAGAATTTAAAGCGCAGGTCGATTTGATCTCGGCGTTTTTACTGGATCAAGGAATTTTGCACGGAGACCGCATTGCTCTTCTCAGCGAAAATTGTCCGCATTGGGGTGTTGCTTATTTTGCAATTACTTGTATCGGCGCTATTGTCGTTCCTATCTTAAATGATTTCCATACTTCCGAAATTCATCATATCATTCAACATTCGGAAGCGAAAGCAATTTTTGTTTCTGAAAAATTGTATCCTAAAATTGAAGAATATAAATCCGAAGGCGATCTTAAAATTATTTTACTTGACGATTTTTCCATCGTTCAAAAAAACATTCCGAAAGACACCCTTAAAAAATTAATTGCCGACGGCAGCAAAGAACTTCAAAAAATAAAAAATCTCGTGCTAAAGTTTACCGGACTTTTAACTGAAAAAATTTCCGAAGATGACGTTGCTTCCATCATTTATACTTCGGGCACAACGGGACATTCAAAAGCCGTGATGCTTACCCATAAAAATATTTTATCGGATGCAATTGCTACAAGAAAATATGTTCCTTCGGATATTGAGTGTAGAATGATTTCTCTTCTCCCTCTCGCGCATGTCTATGAATGTACGCTCGGAATGATCTTTCCGATGTTAATCGGCGGAACGGTTTATTATTTGCGGAAGCCGCCAACCGCCGCAGTATTGCTTCCGCCGCTTGCAGAACTAAAACCTACAGTATTGCTTTCGGTTCCTTTAATCATTGAGAAAATGTACAAAGGGAAAATTCTTCCCGAAATAAATAAAAAGAAACTTGTGAAGCTTGCGTACAAAATTCCTTCATTGAGAAAAAAAATTAATAAAGTTGCCGGGAAAAAATTATTAAAAACTTTCGGCGGCGAATTAAAACTTTTCTGTATCGGCGGCGCTGCACTTTCTCCCGATGTTGAATTGTTTTTGCGCGAAGCCTCATTCCCCTATTCCATAGGATACGGTTTGACTGAAACTTCGCCGTTAGTTGCCGGCACCGGCGCCAAAGACACAAAATATTTATCCACCGGTCCCGCTTCCATCGGGGCGGAATTAAAAATAGATTCACCCGATCCTAAAACCGGTGAAGGTGAAATTTTAGTGCGCGGCGCTATGGTGATGAAAGGCTATTACAAAGATCCGGAAAAAACAAAAGAAGTGATATCGAGCGAAGGTTGGTTTAGAACCGGCGATTTAGGCTGCTTCGATAAGGATGGCTATCTTTATATTAAAGGACGATTGAAAAATATGATCCTTGGTCCCAGCGGTGAAAATATTTATCCCGAAGCTCTCGAATCGGTAATTCATCGCTCGGAGTATGTGCTTGAGTCTATCGTCTATCGGCAGAATGATCAACTTACAGCGCGTGTTTTTTTAGATTATGAAAAAATTGACGCTCACTTTGAAACGAACAAGAAAACCGAAAAAGAACAGCGCAAAATTATTACCGATCTTCTTAATCAATTAAAAGAAGAAGTAAACAACAGCGTTTCTTCATTTTCAAAAATCAGCAAAATGATTGAGCAAGTAAATCCCTTTGAAAAAACTCCGACGCAAAAAATTAAACGATACTTGTATGTTTAATGATGAATTAGTAGAGACATGCCATGGCATGTCTAAAATTTTTCTGCTCTTGGTAAGGTAAATGAAAAAGTAGTTCCTTTTTCAAGGTCACTTTCTACCGAGATTGTTCCGCCGTGTCGTTCAATCATTTCTTTGCAGAGCAGCAGTCCAAGCCCAGTCCCCTTTTCGTTTTCTGTTCCTGTGGTGGTTGCGGTTGAATCGGTACGGAAAATTTTTAGTAAATTTTCTTCGCTGATTCCAACTCCGGTATCTTTTATAAAAATCTTCATCATTTCATCCTCCGCCTTCCTCGCCAATACTTGAATTTGTCCACCGGATCTTGTGAATTTAATAGCGTTTGCAAGAAGATTTTGAAGAATCGATTGCAGCATATTCGCATCCGCCCAAAGAAAAGCGGTTGGTAAAACGAGATTTGCCACGATAATATTTTTTTTGAACGCATTTCCGGCAAGCAAAGCAATAACATCATTCACTTTTTCTAATAAGTTGATCTTCTCGGGGGCATACTGCATTCTCCCGGTCTGCAGACGCGACCATTCCAAAAGATTTTCAAGCAGCTTATATTGATTATTTAAACTGGTGTTCATTTCCCTTGAAAATTTTTGTATTTCCTCTTTTGAAAAATCATCAATTTCGGTCGCAAGCAATTCGGATAGCCCGAGAAGCGCATGGAACGGGCTGCGCAAATCATGAGCAATAATTGAGAAAAGTTTATCTTTGCTTGCATTTAATTCTTTTAATTGAAGTTCGGAAGCGGCTAAGTCATCATCTGCTTTTTTCTTATAAATTGCCATAGCTATTTGAGAAGAAACGAACGTCAAAATGTTTCGCTCTTTTTCAGTGTATCGCGTACTGGGGGAATAGCTTTGTACAACAACCACGCCGATAATCTTTTCTTTAATAAATAAAGGGACGCCAAGCCAATCAATAGAGTTCGTTCCTATCTTTTCAACTTCACCGGCATCTTCAATTTCCTGTAGTTTATCCGGGGTTGCTAGTAATGGCTTTTTTGTTCGAAGTACATATTCGGTTAAGCCCCGCTTGGGCGGACGCGCTGTGGGTGTCTCGTCATATTCATCAACAAAATATGGAAAGCTTATTTCGTTTTTCTTCTCGTCATACAACGAAATGTAAAAGTTAATTGCGGGCATTAAAGTTTTTACTGATTCGTGAATTGTATTATATAATGCTGCAAGATCAGTTGCCGTACTTGTGGCTTCGGTAATTTTGAATACAGCGGTTTGTAATTTATCAGCATTTTTTCTTTCTGTAATATCACGCACAATAGCTTGAATATAATTTTTCCCTTCAAGTTCAATTTTTGTTAAGCTTACTTCACAATCGAAAGTTTCGCCGTTTAACTTTTGGTGCTTCCACTCAAAAATTTGCGGTGTGCCGATAAGCGCTGCAGAAATTTTTTCTAACGCTTTTTCTTTGGAAGGTCTCCCGTCTTCTTGAAATTCCGGAGAAATTTCATACGGTTTTAATTTTAGAATTTTTTCTGCACTTCCGCCGAACATTATTTCTGTAGTTGGGTTGCAGTCAATAAAAGATTCTCCATCCATTAAGAAAATAGCATCAGTAGCTTTTTCATAGAGGGTGCGGAATTTTTGTTCGGAAAGAGTAATTTTTTCTTCGGCTTTTTTGTGCTGGGTAAAATCTCTAAAAATACTTAAGAGATAAGTTTTCTTTTCAATTTCAACAAAAGAATTTGAAATTTCAAACCAAGCAATCCTTCCATCGGCAAATTCCACTTTGCGGAGAGTCGCATCTTCAAACTCCTTTTTTTCGAACCGCTTTTTATAATTTTCGATTGAAGATTGAAGCATTGCTTCTTTATAAAAAATATAGAATGGATGATTTACCACGTCTTCTTCGGTTTTATTGAAAAAACTAAAATAGGCATCGTTTGCCATAAGAACGATTCCGTTTTCATCCGTTAGACGAAAACCATCGCGCGAGTGCTTCCAGATAGTCTTAAAGCGGGCTTCTGATTCCTTTATTCTCAACTCATCTTTTTTCTTTTCGGAAATATCATCAAAACTCCAGACCCTTCCGCGAATATTCTTTCCGAGTTTTTGCGGCTGAGAGTACCGTTCAAAAATTCTTCCATCTTTAAATTCGATAACATCAAAACTTATTTGTTCGGGGGATTGATAAAGTTCTTCAACTTTTCGTAAAAATTCTTCCGGGTCTTTTAGTTGAGAAAGGACGTATCCCAACAATTGTTTATCCTCTTTCGTGTCAACAATTTCTTTTGGAACATTCCACAATTCAATAAATTTTTGGTTATAGGTTACCACTTTTCTCTCTTGAGAGATTACGAGGATTGCGTCAATAGTGGATTCGAGCGTGGTTTGTAAAATGGAAAGCGTTTCGTTTAAGTCTTCTTCGGCTATTTTTCTTGCAGCTATTTCAACTCTGCTTATTTGTAAGTTCTTTTCATAATTCCTTGCTAAAAAATGGGAAATAATTGCAGCAAAAACGCTTGCAGAAATAATGTTGATTAGATTGCTTTCCCATCCGTGCGCATTTGGAAAGAGCAAATCTTTCACCCATTCATCAATCACCATAACGGCAATCATCAGAATGAAAGTAACGCCTAAAATAAAAAGCGACCGTTTTATTTTTTGTAACCGGGTTGTCATTTTTACTGTTTTTGAAATTTATGGCTGTAATATTTAATCAGCATCTTCCAAAGTACCACGACTTAAAGGGTCAACCGCTAAACTAAGTTAAAAACTTTTCGAAAAAAAGAAAAAAGTTTGAAAAAATTCCCAAATGCCGATTAAAAACGAAAAGTTGAACTAAATAAAAATGGCAGCCAAAACCCAAATTCTGATCTGCCATTTTAAAACTGCGGAATTTCCTTTTGAGTATCTTTTAAAAAACTAAAAATGATACCCGACAGACATATTCCAATCTCTGAATGACGCTACATCTTCATCAAAAGAAATTTGCACGCGCAAACCGGAAGAATGTTTTAATTCAAGCCCAAGGAATGTTGATTTTGATGATTGGT
>JALNWB010000120.1 GCA_023231105.1 Ignavibacteriaceae bacterium
CCGCTCGCAGACTCGCGGGCTCGCCGCGCGATTACGCGCGGCCCCTCGCCACTGCCGCGCATTTCTGTTTTCTGTCCGGTCGGGATTCGCGGGGGGTGTTCGGAATGCATGGAGCGGCAGGGCGAGATTTTTTGAATTCAGGTTACGAAAGCTTGACAAAAAGCATATAATAATGTATTAATGTCCCTGTTATGAACAGAATTGTATATCTCACCGTCCGGCTAGTTATGAGTATTAGGCGGATTTATTCAAGAAAATGGAGCTTCCTTGCTCTTTTCGTTTTTGTATTTCTTGGAAGCGTGAATGAATTGGGACAGCTCGACCTCCTGCCAGAAATTTCGCACGCATCACATCTTCCGACAATCGTCCAATCTGATTCGAAGAGTTCAATTACGCCGATTCCCACCCAGCCCGAACTTCCGACAAAAATAGAGATTTCTAAAATAAATCTCTCAACGGCTATTTTGAATCCGACAAGTACAGATTTTACGGCTCTTGATCGGGAACTGCTCAAAGGTGTAATGCGTTATCCGATCTCTGCAAAGCTTGGGGAGGTTGGCAATGTCGTTCTCTTTGGTCATTCAAGTTATCTACCCGTTGTGCTCAATCAGTCCTACAAGATATTCAACGGAATTCAGAAGCTTGTGGATGGAGACATTATAACCATCTACTCGTCCAGTACGGCATATACATATCGCGTGCGGGGCGCGGTGACAAAAAGTACGAATGATGCAAACATTCCGCTCAATGTCCCAGGTCGTGTACTCACACTGGTGACCTCTGACTCGTTCGATACAAAGATATATCATCGTTTCATCATCACAGCAGACTTTGTTGAAAGTCGTCCGCTCAACTAGTGGCTATCCACAGAGGGGTCTTTACAGATAGGGGATAGGGGTATATGGTATTAGTAGGTCGATGACAACTCTTACCAGCTAATACTTGCCGTCTTAGAGATAACCAGCATCCTATGTTAGACAAAAAGCTTAAGGAAAGATCAGTACATCGGGCGAAAATAATCAAGGGTCAGCTCGAAGGCCTTGTTAAGGCTATAGAAGAGGAAACATACTGTGTTGATCTCATCACCCAATCAAGAGCGATTCAACTATCGCTCAAAAGCCTTGACCGGATGCTCTTGGAGAATCACCTCCGCGGGCATGTGAGGCACATGATTGGCGATGTCCGCCAAGAAAACAAAGCGATAAAAGAGCTTATCGGCTTGTATGCTCTCTCTAACCGGTAATATGGAAAACACTGAACATCCGTCAACAAAAGTGTTCGACGTTGTGTGCGGCATGGAGCTTGATATGGAAAGTGTCAGGCACGCCTATGAACACGAAGGCATAGAATATTACTTCTGTTCCGCCAAGTGCAAGGGTCGTTTCTTTGAAGATCCAGATGCATATATCGGAAAAAGTTAATAAACACATATGAAACTATCAAAACTAATGCATGTTATCAGTGTTCTTGTGGGTTTTGCCGGAATCATCACGTTCGCAGGTGCCGTTCTGGGAGGTTCAGATAATCTCGTGTTCGGGATTACAAAGATAGATGCGTTGCTTTGTTCCGCGATTCTTATCCTCATTGCAACATGGATTCAGATTGCAGTGATTCACCACATGATGCTTGAGAAGCGCGGAGAGATTGTTTAATCGATCATCCAAAGATATATGGGACAACTATCACTAAGAAAATATGTTTGGAAATGTGTTCTTGGGACCGAAGTACTGTATGTTCTTTGCGTCTTAGGCGGATTTCTGCCTTTCCGCAGTGCGGCAGGCATTGAACTGCATCACCGTCTCTTTGAGACATTGCCAGGGTTCGTGTGGATTAGCTCCGGTAGCTTCATATTAGGGGCTGTGTATATGTTCATCTTCGCTTGGGTTTTCGGATCCTATTTTGTGTGGATGCACAATTCAAGCCTTACCAGTAAATAATCATTAACTATGTATGCACAATCACGATAATCAAGGAGGTGGACATAAAGGGATGATGTGGATGATGGTGATTTGCTGTGCCGTACCGCTACTCCTCATATTCGTCCTTGGGGCCGGAGGCACGGCGGCAGGTGGCCCGTCATGGCTCATTATCGGGGGTGTCGTGGTGATGCTCCTCGCCCACTTCTTCATGATGGGCAAGTCACACACGCCGCATAGACCTTCTGATGAAGAGAAAATTGACGAAGAGAAAACCAACACCGTCGAGGAAGGCAAGGACGAAAAGAAGAAGGATAGTTCTAACCACGGGTGTTGCAGCTGACTAGTCATGAAGTATGTCGATCCCGTCTGCGGAAAGAAACTAAGGCGAAAAGAAGAATACGCCATTCTGAAATATGGCGGCAATGAGTACCGTCTGTGTTGCAGGGAATGCAAAGAATCATTTCTGGAAAATCCGACACAATACACCCCTAAAGAAAAAACACATCCAGAACAGTATGGGGAAGAATAGATATGCAAAATAGTACTGCAAAACCAATTCTATACGGAGCGCTTGCAAGCGCGATCCTGCTCGGAGTGTATTTTGCGGTGCTAACACTGGTCTCCGGATGGGGCTATACTCTAAGTCAGTTCGCAACCTATTGGTATTTTATTGTCAGCCTAGCAGTAGGATTTGGAATCCAAATTGGGCTATATTCTTACCTGAAGCATCTCGTGAGAACGAGCAGCATGGTCATGGGAGGAAAGACTGTCGCGGTGACTGGGACGACTTCCACACTCGCGATGATCTCTTGTTGCGCGCACTATCTGGTTAACATCATACCGATACTTGGTATTGCCGGTGCGCTTACAGTAATAGCCCAATATCAAACCGAGATTTTCTGGGTCGGCATTACCTTCAATGTGTTCGGGATATGGTTTATCAGCAACAAGATAGTTCAATTCAAAAAACACCATGAATAAAATTACAACGATATCCATACTGGTGCTTGTTTTTGCGCTAGGTTTTTTCGTTTTTTACAATCCACAACCTGTTTCTAATCCGATCCAGAATACAGAACAAAAATGGGAGACAAAGACTGATGAGCAGGCAAGCGTTACTGTGGTGGTCACGCCACTTGATCTTTCAGCGGAGTCGAACGAATGGAAATTTGATGTTGTCATGGATACCCACTCGGTTGAGCTAGATAAAGACATGACAAAAATTAGCGTGCTGGTCGATGATCAAGGTAAAGAATACAAGCCAATCAGATGGGAGGGCGCCGAGCCGGGTGGCCATCACAGAGAAGGTGTGCTTATTTTTGGTCAAATCGTTCCAAACTCACAATCTATCAAGCTAAAGATTTCTGATGTTGGAGATGTTGTTAGAAGCTTTATCTGGCAACTTAAATAAAATATATGAACCACAACCATCACTCCATGCAAGAAAAAGAAGAACTAATCTACACCTGCCCGATGCACCCGGAGGTGCGCAGGACGGAGCCGGGCAAATGCCCGGGCTGCGGCATGGATTTGATTCCTGAAGAGAAGTCTGCGGCGGTGCACGCGGACCATGATATGCAGGCGATGAGTCATATGGATCACGAAGCGGCAATGACGAGTCCCCAGATGGCAAAGAAGATGGAGGCAGATATGCGCCGGAGGTTCTGGATCTCATTTGCGCTTTCAATTCCGATTTTTCTTTATTCGCCAGTCGGCGCGAATATACTGAAGCTGAATTTACCATCGCCCATTCCGGTTGATTGGCTTTTGTTTATTCTAACGACCCCAATTGTGTTTTGGAGCGGTTCTATTTTCATCACGGGTACATACTATTCGCTCAGAGCCAAAAAGCTCAATATGGCGGTCTTGGTCGCCACCGGAGTTCTCGCCGCCTATCTTTTCAGCGTATTACTCACCCTGATCAAACCGGGAAGCGAGACCTTTTATGAAGCGGCGGCGCTTTTGGTCACCTTTGTTCTCTTTGGACACTGGATGGAGATGAAAGCCCGACGCGGTACTTCTGATTCCTTGCGTGCTCTCTTTGATCTCGTACCACCAAAAGCAAATGTTATCCGAGATGGCAAAGAGATGAGTATTTCAAGTGCAGAAATTGTCCACAATGACATCGTTGTGTTGCGACCGGGCGATAAAGTCCCCGTGGACGGTGAAATTATTGAAGGAGAGACTTCTATTGACGAATCGCTTGTGACCGGAGAGTCTATGCCCGTTACTAAAACGGTCGGCGCGAAGGTAATCGGCGGGTCAGTGAATCAGACGGGGACAATAAAATTCAAAGCTACGCAGGTCGGCTCAGAAACAGTGCTGGCGCAGATTATCAAGATGGTCGAGACAGCGCAGAACTCCAAAGCTCCTGGTCAGCGCATCGCCGACAAGGCCGCTGGATGGCTCGTGGTACTTGCTATTGGTTCCGGTCTAGCCGCTTTCTTAGGATGGTATTTCATTGCTGGTGCAGGGCTTCTCGTCGCCCTCACATTCGCTGTTTCAACCGTTGTAATCGCGTGTCCTGATGCCCTAGGATTGGCGACCCCTACTGCGGTTGCTGTCGGAACCGGTATCGGCGCGAAGCACAACATTCTTATAAAAGATGCCGCGACGCTCGAAAATACATCAAGACTAACAGCGATTGTGCTGGATAAGACAGGGACACTAACTGAAGGAAAACCGATAATTACTGATGTGGTTGCGTTCAATGGCTTTACCGAGCAGGAGATTCTTCGGTATGAGGCGAGCGTTGAAGCTGGTTCAAATCATCCTCTCGCAAAGGCAATCTTGGAAGAAGCGGCAAAAAGAGGAGCGACCCCGCTCGAGTCAATTGAGAAATTCGAATCCGTCGCCGGGCACGGGCTCAAGGCCATCATTAAAGGAAAGATTGTGCTCGCCGGTACAGAAAAACTCTTATCTGATCACCGCGTAGACATTGGCAATGCCCGATCTACTCTTGATCGTCTTGCGGGCGAAAGCAAAACCTTGAGCCTGCTTGCCGTTGACGGCAAACTCGCTGGTGTTGTTGCTGCCGCTGATACGGTCAAACCGAGCGCGAAGAAAGCAATAACCGCTCTCAAAGAACTTGGTATTGAGGTGGCCATGATTACCGGTGATCATACCAAGGTGGCTGAATCAGTTGGTAACAGCCTTGGTATCGATAGAGTTTTTGCAGAAGTATTACCGGGGGACAAGGCAAAATATGTCAAAAAACTTCAAGACGAGGGAAAGTTCGTGGCGATGGTAGGAGATGGCATTAATGATGCTCCTGCTTTAGCGCAAGCGGATATAGGCATAGCAATCGGAGCTGGTACCGATGTAGCCATTGAGACCGCCAATATAGTGCTTATGAAATCAGACCCATACGACATCGTGGCGGCTATACGTCTTTCAAAGGCCACGGTGACCAAAATGAAGCAGAATTTGTTCTGGGCAGCTATCTACAACGTCCTTGCCATCCCTGTTGCGGCTGGCGTTTTTTATAGCTCGCTCGGCTGGTCCCTTCGTCCAGAAATATCGGCGTTGCTTATGTCGGCGTCATCAATCATCGTTGCCACCAACGCGGTGTTGCTTAAAAGGGTCGAACCTAAATTATCTTTATAAATATGAATGAAAACAACAAAGCAATTCGTGAATGGACGCTCGTCATTGTTGGTATTGTCGGGGCTATCGCGCTGTTTGTCTGGTTCTCGTCTCAATCTGAAAAAAATCGGCCCGGCGAAGTGTACACGGAACAAGGTCGGGAACATATCGCCGTAGGGAGTGCTCATCCCGCGTACAATTCAAATCCTCCTACGTCAGGACCGCATTATGCAGAAGAAGCAACATGGGGCATCTATCAGAAAGAACTCCCTGATGAACAGTTACTGCACAATTTGGAGCATGGCGGCATTTGGATTTCGTATACCGGCATCGACCAAGATACCCAGAACCAATTGGAAGCTCTTGCTAAGAAATATCCTGACAAAATGGTCGTGACGCCGCGTGCGAAAGACGATGTAAAGATAGTAATCGCATCGTGGACCCGGTTATTGAAGCTTGACCAATTCGACGAAGCGGAAATCGTGGCGTTTATCAATGCGAATAAAAATAAGTCGCCAGAGCCGAATGCTCAATAAACAGTTATGACAACAACATCGGATTATGGACTGTGGTGGCTCGTGATACTAAACACGGCGATATTTCTTATATTCGCTTTCAGCTTCACCCACCCCAAGACAAAGAGGGATTGGAGATCATTCGGGGCATTCTCGGCGTTCATTGTGGCTCTCTTTACAGAGATGTACGGCTTCCCGCTCACCATCTATCTTTTCTCCGGCTGGCTTTCGCAACGGCTTCCGGGAGTTGATTTGTTCACCCACAACTCCGGGCACCTCCTGGAAGACCTCATCGGCTGGGGAGGAGACCCACATTTCAGCCCGTTCCACATGGGGAGCAATATCCTAATACTTATAGGGTTCATTCTTCTCGCTAATGCGTGGCGAGTGCTCTACAGAGCTCAGCAGGAACACACGCTTGCCACAACCGGTCTCTATGCGTACATCCGCCATCCGCAGTACATCGCATTCATCATCATTATGTTCGGATTTCTCCTGCAGTGGCCGACCATCCTTACCTTGATCATGTTCCCAATCCTCGTCTATATGTACACACGGCTTGCCAAAGCCGAAGAAAGAGAGGCCGAGAAAGAATTCGGAGCGGTGTGGGACGACTATGCACAGAAGACACCCGCTTTTATTCCTCGACTGGGAGGACAAAAAATGCTATCCTCAAACGAAGACATATGAAACGGATTGTCTCATTACCCCTCATACTAGGTTTTGCCGGGATAGCCCTCTTCGGCGCGATTCTTTTTGATATGAGTCCCGGTCATATGGGTGGTTGCGTAGCTTCTGCCATTGATGGAACAGCGTGTCCAACAAATGTGGCTGATGCTGCGACGCATCACCTCTCTGCCTGGCAAAGCTTCACAACGACATTAGTAGCACCGGTTTCTGGATGGCTTTTATTAATTGCATCCCTGCTTCTTGTATCAGGTTCAATTTTCCTATTTTACAGATACTTACGGTATTCGAGACCAGCACCCTTCATACTTCAGCGTCTACGAGATCTAGCGCTCGACTCTTTATATAGTCAACGACGAATTATTTCGTGGCTCTCTTTATTTGAGCTTAGTCCAGCACGGTAGTACCAGCACGCATTAAGCGTAAGCTTTTTCGTGCTGTTGAAATACCCTTTAACGAGGATATTTTTACTAATCTACTGACCTAACCATGCAGAAAAATATATGGAAGCGCTCGTAGGAACATCACTCATCGCCGCATTCGTCGCCGGAGTCGCTGCGCTCTTCGCTCCGTGCTGCATTACCGTCTTGCTCCCGTCATATCTCGGAAACATCTTCAGAGAAAAATACAAAATCTTCTTCATGACCTTTGTATTCTTCTTGGGTGTCGCAACGGTCTTCCTGCCAATCGGGTTGGGAGCGTCCTTCTTGGCTCAAGCATTCAGCAAGTATCACAACATCATCTTCACCGTCGGTGGCATCTTCTTGATTCTGCTCGGGGTATTGATGCTGTTCGGAAAGAAGTTCGCTACACCGACTTCTGTGCGCGACGGAATGAAGCGACACGTGTCGTCCATTTATCTGCTCGGTATCTTCTCGGCAATAGCGACGACCTGTTGTGCGCCGGTATTGGCTGGGGTGCTCACGCTCTCGGTAGCAAGCGGCACGATTCTCTGGGGCATGCTGTACACCCTCGCCTACGTTCTCGGTATGACGTTGCCGCTGTTTATCATTGCGGCGTTCCTCGACAAGGTGAACCTAACCGAACGGTTCACGAATGCAAAAAAGACAATCGGCATGAGGATCGGCAACTTCAGCTGGCGCATTACCGTCTCGGAGTTGATTTCCGGACTTATATTCCTCTTGATGGGAGGCTACATAACATATTTGGCCTTCAGCAATACGTTATTCATGCAATCGGAATATCAGCTGGATATGAACATCTGGAACGCCAAATTCCTGCAAGCCATTAGCGGGTTCACAGCCATCATCCCCGAATACATCTGGGCGCTTCTCTTCATCGGAGTAGTCGCCTATGTATCAAAGGTATTCATTACACAATATAAGAAACAAAAACATGAACAAGAATAACTTCACACCCACAACGATTGTGACAATCATTGTAACCGCAGTGGTGGCGCTGGGCATAGGGTATGTACTCTTTCGGACCGCGCCACAAAATGTGAATCAGGCAGGGACGGGTGCCGTTGATACCATGCACGGCGGATCCGCAGTAGCCGTCAATACTGCACAGTTGGATTCACTCGTCGGTAAGCCTGTGCCGACAATCCAACTAACAGACAAGGACGGGAAGACCTATACCCCCGCGGACTCCAAAGGGAAATACACCGTTCTGTTCTTTAACGAGGGGCTGATGTGTTATCCAGCGTGTTGGAATCAAATATCCGCGTTCGGCGGCGACCCGAGGTTCAACAGTGATAACATTCAGGCCATATCCGTCGTTGTTGACTCTGCAGCCGAGTGGCAGAAAGCCATAGCTAAAATGCCAGAACTTGCCAAAGCCACCACGATGTTCGACACAGGTGCCAACGTTTCTCGGCAGTTGGGCATGTTGACGACAGCTTCCTCAATGCATAAAGGATCATTGCCTGGGCATAGCTATGTGGTTATCGACAAAGAAGGAATCGTCAGATATGTACTCGATGATCCGAATATGGCGATAGCGAACGACATGCTCTTCGGTAAAATCGAAGCATTGAATTAAGAGATATATGGACAAACAACCAACAATGGAGGAGCTTATCGAAAAAGTGCAGAAGCTCAAGTCCACGGGCGAACTCGACCTCTCGATGGAGGAAGACTTGAGCATTGCGGTTATGAATCTCATCAGTCTAGAAGAGCACTTCTACTTTACCGGTGCGAAAACTGGCAAGGACAATTATTTCGGATTGCTCGAGCAAACACGAGAAATCAGAAAGCAACTCTTGGCGAAGATGATCGATGTGCATGAAGGTGAGACGTGGTGCATCGCTAAGCACTTGCTTGCCGCGACGATGCGAATGATAGAAGTCGGCACCAAGCTTCAGTCATCGGGCAAAAAGGAAGAGTCGCAAGATATGTTCAAGAAAGCGTATGAGATATATTCGCTTTTCTGGGCTTTGCGACTAGAATTGATTGACGTAGTAGGTATGAGAAAGATAGGAGATAATCAATTAAACATCCACGATACATCCGGTTCTACCAAACCAATGACGAAAGAAGATATTATAAGCAAACTAGTTGATTGTTGTAAGGAATAACATATGGAAACAGAAACTAAGAAAAGAACGATGGAAGACATGGTGAAAGAATACGCGACGCCGATCAGCATTCTCGCTGCCGGAGCAATCATAGCGGTTTCTCTCTCTGGCGGCGCGGCGAATCGTGGTTTGAGTGCTACAACAGAAAAGACAACCCAGACACAGCTTCAAGAAACAGTTCTACCATCAAAAGGTGTCACTCTCCCTATCACGTGGGGCGACCTCGGTGCGAAGCTGGTAGAGGTTGGCGCGATCGACCCCGACAAGCTCGCGGCGCTGTATAAAGACCGCGGGGGATTCCCGGCCCAGTACCAAAAGATGATTGAGAAAAATGCGAATGAAAAAATTGTCATCACGAGTGCAAATTCTGGATACCTCCTTAATCTACTCTGGGCGCTCGGACTCGCGAACAAAAATCCTATCCTTACCGACGAGATGATGAATCCGGTTTATGGCGGAGCGGGCAATTTCGCGTCAACCGGCGGTTGGACGCTTGCGAAGGGTAATGCGATGGACCACTACAATATGCACTCGCTCGTGACACTCACTGCTGACCAGCAAGCAATTGTGGATCGTGTATCGCGGAACATCTACCGCCCCTGCTGTGGCAATTCAACGCACTTCCCGGACTGCAATCATGGCATGGCGATGCTTGGACTTCTTGAGCTCATGGCATCACAAGGTGTCAGTGAACAAGATATGTACAAAACAGCGCTTGCCGTAAACTCTTATTGGTTCCCCGAGACCTACCTCACAATCGCGATTTACATGCAGCAGAAAGGCATCGCGTGGAAGGACGTATCGCCGAAAGAAATGTTGAGCGCCCCATACTCGAGCTCGTCGGGCTACCAGGATGTCTCGTCGAAAGTGACGCTGCCGCCGCAAAGCGGGAACGGTGGAGGTGGCGGCTGTTCGGCATAAAGTATTAACGACTTATCAATCTAATTAAAAATGCATATGAATAACAAAATCTTGTTTGTAGCAGTGGGAGTTATTGGCGGGTTAATTCTAGGGGCCACCTTTGCGGGAGCAGTGTTCCCCGAAGTTCGTAATGGGAATGTCGGAATGACTGGCACTATAGACAGGCACTTTATTGAACAGATGATACCGCATCACGATGGAGCAATCGCAATGGCAACACTAGCCCTTGAGAAAGCCGTTCGTCCTGAGATTAAAACTCTTGCAGAAGCTGTTATCAGGGACCAAAACAAGGAAATAGGAGACATGAGAGGATGGTATAAAAACTGGTTCCAGACAGAAGTCCCGAAAGGAAACCTGTCCCCAATGGGAGGAGGAATGATGTCGGGGAGTGGAATGCATATGGGAGGGCAGGAAGATATGCGAACACTGGAAAATGCAAATGATTTCGACAAAGCATTCATAGAAGCGATGATCCCCCACCATCAATTGGCCGTTATGATGGCGCAAATGCTAAAGTCTGGTACTAACAGACCGGAGATGCTGTCTCTCGCTAATAACATTATCGAATCGCAATCCAGAGAAATACAAGAAATGCAGTCCTGGTATAAGAGTTGGTATAATTAAAATTAATTGACAGCATACTTATGGAGTACGGATACAAACGAAAGGGGGCTCTCTCCTTCTTGGAAACTGTGAAAAAAACGAAGGATGAACTTGCGAAAGAAGGGTTCGGTATACTCACGGAAATTGATGTCAAAGCGACTCTTAAGAAAAAGCTAAATATTGAGCACGAGAATTATCTTATTCTCGGCGCATGTAATCCGTCGTTTGCGCTTAAAGCCCTTCAGGCTGAAAAAGATATCGGCCTGCTCTTGCCCTGTAATGTGATCGTATATGAGGAGGATGGAGCGGTATTCGTATCGGCGATACTTCCAACCGTGGCGATGAGGATGGTCGAGAATCCTGTACTGGCCGACATAGCCAAGACAGTGGAAGAAAAATTAAAAAAAGCTGTAAATAACATTTAATCAAAGAAAAAAGACCTTCTCTAAAACAAAAGATGAACTATTTTATCTTAATCATCGTTGCCATAGCTGGAGTCGCACTCGGAATGTATATCGCGCGACGAAAGGCGAACGCCGGATTTATTGCCAAGCAAGTGGAGCAGAAGGCCGAGAACAAAGAGAAGATTCTCGCGTTCGCACAGGAGCACGGAAAAATCCAAAATAACGACGTGGAGAAACTAGCCGGAGTATCTAACGCGACTGCCGAGCGGTATCTGGACGAGCTAGAGAAGGAGGGGAAGCTCACCCAGCACGGCACTATCGGGCAAAACGTCTTCTACACCGCGAAGTAGCGATTAACTCAACTCGTTGAGTTAATCGCCCTAAGCACGGCTCGCCTGTGCTGTAGAATCTAGGTATGCCCCCAGAACCTGAGCCCTTCGACTCCGCTCAGGACAAGCCGGTCGATCCCGAGCCGCCGTCTGCGGCGGCAAGTACACCAGCCCCAGCACATCCAATCCGAGATTTCTTAAACAAAGCCCGCATTGCCACTCAAGATCGCAAGCGCAAGAAGAGAGACAAGATAATGCTCGCACTGACCACGAAAACCAAAATCACCAACGACGAAGTAGAGAAACTCCTGCATGTATCGGATGCAACTGCAACGCGATATCTCTCCGCGCTCGAAAAAGAAAACAAAATCAAGCAGGTCGGAAAAACCGGACACGGCGTCGTGTATTCAAAAATCTGAAGGGAGTCCTCGCCTGCGCGCACGGGTGGGAGAAGTCCGTGTGTACTCACACGGACTTGGGGCAAGCATTTGCATCTAGCCTCGGGCTGTTTCCGCTAGGAGCGTCCATGCGCTTGGACGAACTCCTCCCCAGTCGAAGGCACTCTGCTTAAAAGCGGAAGCGACAAGATACACTCACTAATGAAAATGAGGAAGGGGGTTGTGCGAAGGGCGGACTCCGAAGGAACGAGGAGGAGCCCGAGCTGGGGGAAGGATGCCTTCCTTCCCCCAAACAAGAGCCGCCCCGCAGCTCCCTGCCAACAGGCAGGAGAGCAAGGAACAGGCGGCACAAAGGAACAAGGAGTTCGTAGCCCTAGCGGAAACAGCCCGAGGCGGATGCCGAGGGTGAATCTCCCATAGCAATGGACGCTCCGAAACGGCTCAAACAGCCCGAGACC
>JALNWB010000121.1 GCA_023231105.1 Ignavibacteriaceae bacterium
CTGATCTTGCCGTGATATTTTATAATCACGTACAACTTCTTCTGAGGTTAATCCCATTCCCATATAGAATTCCGGATGCTCTTTCGCAATTTTATAATTCGGTGCAAGTTTCCATCCGGTCATTGGAACCATTGACATTGATTCTGTTCCGCCGGCAATAATGCAATCCATCATTCCCGATTGAATTCTTGCTACTGCTGTTGCAATTGAATCAACACCCGATGCGCAAAAACGGTTTACGGTAGAACCGGGAACTTCAATCGGCAACACTTGAAGAGCAATCATTCTACCGATTTGTAAACCTTGTTCTGCTTCGGGGAATGCATTTCCGACAATTACATCATCAACTCGATGAAGGTCTAACTGCGGCACTTGTTTTACTAAATGCCTGATAACATCAGCGGCTAAATCATCCGGCCGGTAAAAACGGAACCCACCTTTTTTTGCTTTCGCTACCGCTGAACGATAACCCGCTACAATATATGCTTCTCTCATAATATTTTTCTTTTCATTTATGATTAAAAATTTTTTCTATTTAATTAATTACGAAGCGGTTTGCCCGTTGTTAAAATACTTTGAATTCTCTCAAGCGTTTTCTTTTCAGTAATTAAACTTAAAAATGCTTCACGCTCTAAATCTAAAAGATATTGTTCCGATACAAATGTTCCTTCGCTTAAATCGCCGCCGCACATGATATACGCTAATTTTTCCACGATCTTTTTATCGTGATCTGAAATGTAGTGACCGCGGTTGAACGAATAAGCGCCGAGCAAAAGCGTCGCTAAAGCAGAGCGTCCAAGGACTTTTATATCTTCTCTTTGGATCGGACGGGTGTAACCTTTATTTGCAAGTAAAAGAACAGCATCCTTCGCATCGGCAATTACGCGATGCGGATTGATGGTGATCGAATCTCTGCCATTCTTGAAAATTTCCATATCAAAAGCTTCTTTTGCTGAAGTTGAAACTTTTGCCATGGCGATGTTCATGAACTTCTTTTGAAGTTCAGGCAGCTCAGGTAATTCGGAAAAATATTTATCAGATGCGCGCATCGTCATTTCTTTTGTGCCGCCGCCTGCGGGGATGATACCAACACCAACTTCAACCAAGCCGATATATGTTTCTGCAGAAGCTTGAACTTTATCAGCGTGTAAACAAACTTCGCATCCGCCGCCAAGTACAAGTGAATGAGGAGCCACAACAACAGGAATGCTTGAGTAGCGAACGTGCATTGTTGCTTGTTGAAATGCTCGAACAGCAAAATCGATTTCATCAAATTCCTGT
Organism: Ignavibacteriaceae bacterium; assembly: GCA_023231105.1. Lineage (GTDB taxonomy): Bacteria > Bacteroidota > Ignavibacteria > Ignavibacteriales > Ignavibacteriaceae > UBA1563. The sequence continues at coordinate 1,282 of JALNWB010000121.1, forward strand.
TCGGTTGCGAGCATGAACATCATCGCAAGATTAGCGCCTGCAGAAAAATGTTGTCCATCGTTAGCGATTACCAATCCTTTGTAATCTTTCTCTGCTATTTCTATCGCTTTATTTATTCCTTCAAGAACTTCGCTGCCTATCGAATTCATTTTGGTTAGGAATTCGAGATTTACCACATCGTCTCCAATATCATGAAGCGATGTGCCAGTGTTTTGCCAAACGACATTATTCGCTCTTGTATTTTCAAGAATGATAAATTCACTTCTACCGGGAATATCTTCATAAGAACCTGTAACAATGTCGTAATACTTTTTCTTCCCATTCACAATTTTGTAGAAAGTATCGGCGCCGTTTTCAATCATATCTTTTACCCATTGAGCAGGCGAGAGGTTAGCTTCTTCCATTTTTTTGATCGTCTTTGCAACTCCAAAAACATCCCATGTTTCAAATGGTCCAAGTTCCCAGCCGAATCCGGCTTTCATTCCATCATCTATTTTGTAGAATTCTTCCGAGATTTCGGGAATTCTGTTGGACGCATATTGGAAAACGTGGAAGTTCAAAAGACGTAAGAAATCTGCCGCTTTATCTTTTGCCGCATTCAATGCTTTCAATCTATCTTTAAGATTGTCGATTGGTTTTGCGGCGCCAACAGATGCAAATTTAGGTTTATCACTTGGTCCGTACTCAAGCGAATCGGTATTCAATTCAAAGATTTCTCTTTTACCGGAGGCGTCTTTCGTTTTTTTGTAGAAACCTTGTCCCGATTTATCGCCGAGCCAATTGTTCTCCGTCATCTTTCTAACATAATCCGGGATTTCAAATATTGCACGCGCTTCATCGTCCGGGCAATCTTTATAAATATTATCTGCAACTTTTACAAGCGTATCAATTCCCACAACATCGGCGGTTCTAAATGTTGCGGATTTTGGTTTACCGGTTAATGGTCCGGTCAGTGTATCAATTTCTTTTATTGTTAACCCGAATTCCTTTTTTAATTTGAAAACCGCCATAATGCTGAAGACACCGATTCTATTGGCGATAAACGCCGGAGTGTCTTTACACAAAACAGTGGTTTTACCAAGATAGAGATTACCGTATTGCATAAGAAAATCAATGACGGAACTATCGGTGGCAGCTGTTGGAATAATTTCAAGCAATTGCAAATATCTCGGTGGATTGAAAAAATGTGCGCCGCAGAAATTCGATTGAAAATCATCGCTTCTTCCTTCGAGCATCATATGGATTGGAATTCCTGAAGTGTTTGTTGTTATCAGAGAACCTGGTTTTCTGAATTTTTCCACATTATCAAAAACCATTTTTTTGATGTCGAGTCTTTCAACGACAGCTTCAATAATCCAATCGACTTCCTGAAGCCAATTCATATTGTCTTCAAAATTTCCGGTTGTAATTTTTGAAGCGTCCGAAGAAGAGTAAATTGGAGAAGGGCTTGCCTTCAAAACGGATAAAAGATTTTCATCCGTAATTCGGTTTCTTACGGATTTATCTTTTAGCGTAAGACCTTTTTTTATCTCGGCTTCAGTTAATTCGCGAGGCACAATATCCAGCAGATACACTTTACAACCGATGTTGGCAAAATGCACGGCAATCCGCGAACCCATTACGCCGGAACCTAACATAGCAACTTTATTGATTGTTCTTTTCATAATTAATTTATCTTTTGTTTTAGAATGAGTTGATTAGTTATTCACTATAAATTTTTTCAATTAAATTTTTATACTTTGCAATGATGACTCTCCTTTTTAATTTCAAAGTCGGGGTCAGTTCACCGGTTTCAACAGTCCATGTATCGGGGACCAATTCGATTTTTTTTATTTGTTGGATATGCCCAAAGCGTTTATTATATTTTTCAACATCTTCCCATATCCGCTCTTTAACAACAGAAGAATTAGCAATCTCTTCGTTTGATTGAACCGAAGGACATTTCTTTGTGCACCACTTACGGATAAAATCGAAATTAGGAACGATGATAGCGGCTGCATGTTTTTGGTTTTCACCAACAACCATGATTTCGCCAATGAAATTTGATTCCTTCATTTTATTTTCGATTGGAAGAGGAGCTATAAATTTTCCACCGGAAGTTTTGAAAATCTCTTTTACCCGGTCGGTAATTTTTATAAATTTTCCTTCTACCCATTCGCCAATATCTCCGGTATGAAACCATCCTTCATCATCAAATACTTCTTTTGTAGCATCAGGATTGTTATAATAACCTTTCATAACATTAGCACCTTTAGCAAGTATCTCACCGCTTTCCGAAAGTTTTATTTCGACACCCGGAAGTGGAATACCAACGCTTCCTAAATAATAATCACCGTGAACAAATCTGTTGCACGTTAGAACCGGAGAAGTTTCCGTTAATCCGTAACCTTCTCGGATTGTAGCGCCGGCTGCAGTAAAAATTCTCGATAATCTTGGTTGAAGCGCGGCAGCACCGCTGATGATTCCTTTCACCTCTCCGCCTAAAGCTTCCATCCACTTGGAAAAAACTAATTTTCTTGCAACGATTAATCTGGCTTTATAGAACAAACTATTTTCCCCTTTAGGATCATAATGATTTGCAAGATTTACTGCCCAGCCAAAAATTGCTTTTTTAGCAGGACTAAGATTTCGACCTTTGTCCATAATCTTATCATAGATTTTTTCCATTAGGCGCGGAACAGTAGTAAAGTAGTTTGGTTTAACTTCTTTTAAATTCTCACCGACTTTTTCAATACTTTCAGCAAAATAGACTGAGCCACCAAGATATAAATAAAAATAAACTGCGGTTCGCTCGAAGATGTGACAAATCGGGAGAAAGCTTATCATTCTATCTGTGTTTGTCATCGGCATTATGTCGCTAATTGATTTTACATTGCTTAAAATATTTAGATGGGTTAACGCAACTCCTTTCGGAACACCGGTTGTCCCTGATGTATAAATTATTGTTGCCAGATTCTCTTGAGTTATCGATTCTTCTATTGCAGAAAGCTTGCCTCGATCGGATTCATCAGCAAAGTTTATAATTTCTGACCAATTTTTTGCACCGCTAACTTCATTGAAAGTGTAAATTTCTTTTACAGAAGGAGTTTTTGTGATAACTTTTTTAACTTTTTTATACAATTCTTGATTTTCAACAAAAACCAACTTTACTTGAGAATCGTTAAAAATGTATTCATAATTTTCCGGACTCATATTTGGATAAAGCGGAACATCAACTCCACCAATTTGCAATATTCCCAAATCAAGCATCGTCCATTCAGTTCTGTTGTAAGAAATAATAGCAAATTTGTCGCCGGGTTGAAATTCCATTTTCAACAAACCAAGACTGACCTTATCAACAATTTCCTGGCACGTTTTGGAGGAATACTTTCGCCAACTTCCTCCTACTTTATCACATAAAGCATTTTCTTGCGGAAATTGTTTCAATTGATTTGGTAAAATGTCGAACAACCTTTCGACTTTTTGAACAGAGAGTTTCATGTTTCGCCTCATTCATGAAATTAATAAATTATGCTACGTGTGAAATTCTTATACTTACTCGTAATCGTAATTTCGGCCGATTAATAATCGTATTTTGAGTAGGATTAAGATTAAGACTTTCTTTGTAACTTGAATTAGTAAATAAATAGCACACTTCTTAAAAACTAAAATAGAAAGAACTTCAGGAAATGTCAAGCGAATTTTCGCTAAATGTGAAAATTTGCTTTTATTTAAATATCTTTTTAGTATATTTCAACCGTAAATGATTTGAAATTGGAGAATTGCTTGAAACTATCTCAAAACTATATAAAGTTAGTCTTTGGCTTAAAATTAAAACAACTACGATTGGAGAAAAACCTCTCTCTCACTCAATTAGCCGAGAAAAGCGGACTTTCAATTTCCTATTTAAATGAAATTGAAAGCGGGAAAAAATACCCGAAATCCGCCAAAATTGCGGTTATTGCGCAAACGCTCGATGTTTCTTATGATAAACTTGTATCGCTTAAATTATCTAAACAATTAGCTCCAATTGGGGAATTGTTCGATTCAAATATTTTAGAGCAGCTTCCGTTGGATCATTATGGAATTGACATACGGAAGTTTGTTGCATTGATGTCCAACGCTTCACTTCAATTAAGCGCACTAGTTGCAACTATTTTGGAAATGGCGAAAAGTTCCGAAATGAGCGAAAATAATTTTAGTAGAACTGCTCTAAGAGCATACAAAGAGTTTAACGAGAATTATTTTGAAGAGCTTGAAAATGCGGTTGATTCTTTTGTAATTGAAAATAAAATTGACGCAACACCCCCTCTTCCCTATTCACGTTTGGGTAAAATACTTACGGAAAAATATTTTTATCAAATTGACGAGTCAACATTAAATTCTTATCCGGAATTAACACAGTTTAGAGGATTTGTAAAAAGCGGAAAAAACAATACTCTGTTTTTAAATAATAAAATCTCCGACTCTCAAAAAGCTTTTATTGTTTCGAAGGAATTAGCTTACAACCATTTAAACTATAAGGATCGAAGCTATTCCCATTCAAATCTCCGGCTGGATAATTTCGATCATCTTCTCAATAATTTTAGAGCATCATATTTTGCTGCTGCGTTGATGATGAGAAATGAATTTATCATCCCCGATCTGCACACTTTTTTTGCTTTGCCAAAGTGGGATGGAAATTATTTAATTTCTTTAATTGATAAATACAACGCCTCACCTGAAATGTTGTTTCAAAGGATTAGTAATCTTAGTCCGAAATTTTTAGGGTTGAATAAATTTTTCTTTTTACGGTTTAATGCAAAAGAGAATAATCCCGGTTATCAATTATCAAAAGAAGTGCGCTTAAATATTAGGCGGAATCCCGGCGGGTTTCAAAGCCAGGAACATTATTGCAGGCGATGGGCTTCTGTAAAAGTCCTAAATAAGTTGATTGAAGAACAAGCCAATTATCCACACAGTAAAAATATTTCTTCCGGAATTTTACATTCTAAATTTTTCAATTCGAATGATGAATTCTTAAATATTTCAATCGCCAAGCAAAGTCAGTTTATTCACGATGAATATTACAGCGTAACCATCGGCTTTCAATTTGATGATGAACTGAAACAAAAAATTTCTTTTTGGAATGATCCGGCTATTCCTTTTGAAACGGTAAACGATACCTGCGAGATGTGTAAAATTCCTGATTGCAAAGAAAGAATCGCTCCTCCTTCTGCAATTGAAAAATTAGAATATGCGGAAAAAGTTGAAGCTATTCTTTTCAAACTCATCACAGAAAAATAGGACGCAGATTTATTAAGATTTCTTAAGATCAGCGCGGATCATAAAAAATCTTAATAAATCTGCGTACCATTGCCTTCCTTTGTTATTCAAAATATCCATTTTATCAAACATTATATTATCTTTGAAAATTAATTCTCAAATTTAATGGAAGAAAAATGGCAGCAGACAAGAAGAACTTCTTCACCCAGTTTCCGAAAAACTTTTGGACAGTTATTACGATGGAGTTTTTTGAACGCGGTTCGTATTACGGATTAGCGAGTGTTCTATCAATCTATCTTGTTTCTGTTCTTCATTTTTCTAAGCAAAGTGTGGGCGTAATAAACAGTGTTACCCGCCCAATGCTTTATCTGGTTCCTATTCTTGCAGGCGCCATTGCCGACCGTTTTGGTTATAGAAAAACTCTTTTCTTCGCTTTTTCAGTTATGAGTTTTGGATATTTTTTAACCGGATTAACAACAAGTTATGAACTTATCTTTTTAAGTTTATTACTCATGACTCTCGGCGCAGGCTCATTTAAACCAATTATTTCAGGAACAATTGCAAGAACAACAACAGAGCAAAATTCCACTCTTGGGTTCGGTATTTATTATTGGAGCATCAACCTCGGTGCGTTTATTTTCCCTTTAATTCTTGTCCCATTTTTAAAAGAAATTTCGTGGTCATACATTTTCTTTATGTCGGCAATCGGTACCGGCTGGCTTCTTCTTTTAAACTTTTTTGTTTATAAAGAACCTGAAAAACCGGCAAACGGAAAATCAATTCCCGAAGTTCTGAAAGGGGCGGTTTTAGTATTAAAGGATTTCCGCTTCATTCTGATGATAGTTATTTATTCCGGGTTCTGGATTCTTTATTTCCAAATGTTTGATACCGTACTCTGGTATTTAAAAGATTATATGGATATGACTCCCGTGAATAATGTTGTGAATGGTTTACTCGGATTATTTACTGCAAATCCCAATTGGAAATTTGATGCCGAACATGTAACCGTTATTAATGCGGGAACAATCATCGTTCTTCAAATCTTTATTTCAAATATTGTAAAAAACAAAAAAGCGTTACCCACAATGATCGCCGGTATTGCGCTTGGCACAATCGGTATGGGAATTCTTGCTATCTCAACTTACGCTTGGGTTTTTATGGCGGGTATTATCATCTTTTCGATTGGTGAAATGACAGCTCATCCGAAATTTATTAGTTATGTTGGATTAATTGCACCGGAAGATAAAAAAGCTTTGTATCTCGGCTACTCATTTCTCTACGGAGTTTTAGGCAGCGGTATTGGTGGAATTCTTGGTGCAAATCTTTACGTTCATTTTATTGATAAACTTCATAATCCAAGCGCACTCTGGATTACTTTTAGTTTAATTGGCGTTGCTACGATGGTTGGACTTTTGCTTTTCAATAAGTTTTTGGCGAAGAAATAGTAATCGATAGTAAGTAGTTTTAATTAGCTGTACTTTATCCAAACCAATCTCAACATGATTCCGGATAAGTAATTTTATAGAGAGGTGGAGGAAGAGAAATAATTACTTCCGTTCCGTGTGAATTGTTATCGCGACTGCTCAGATCATCGAACATGATCGGTTTAGGAAGCTGCATTTTTGTACTCAGCAATCTGAGACGTTCTTCAATAATTTGTATCCCTTTTGAAATGTGATCTTCTTTTTTATTCTTCTTTGCTTCTTTAATCCCTATTCCATTATCGGTAACCTTAATGATTAACGATCTGCAAATTATTGAATCGATATCTACATCTTCAAATGAAAATGAAATAGTTACCAGTCCTCTAATACCGGAATTAATTATTCCATGCCAAAGAGTATTTTCAACAAACGGTTGGATTATCATATTCGGTATCATTATAGAACCCGTGTCAATATCGGCTCCTGTGATAATCTCATAAGAAAAATTTTCATGAAATCTTAACTTTTCAAGATCGAGATAAAGTTTAAGCCGATTAATTTCTTCTAATAAAAGAATAAATCCGTTTCCGGCTGTATCAAGGTTTTTTCTAATCAGCTTAGCCATCATCGCTATATAATCATTTGCTTCTTCATTTCTATGACAGTTGACGAGGTACTGCACTGAGTTGAGTGAATTAAAAATAAAATGCGGATTCATCATTGCAGATAATGCCTGATGTTCCAGCTCATTGATTCTTTCCGTTAATGCTAATTCTTCCCGAATCTTTTTATTATTCAGTTTCAAACGCCATGTTACTAAGGAAAGAGAAACAAAAACAAATATCGATATTATCAGAAGGTCAAACCAAATCGTCTCAACGAATCGAGGCAATACGCGAAAAGAAAAGAAATATGGTTTACTCCAATCCGCATTCTGAGATTTAGCCATGATCTGCAGTTCATATTTCCCTTTCTCAAGAGAAATGAAATCCAGAAAATCATTATCAGTTTCCTCCCACACACCATTTAAATTATATTTATATTTTACCGAACCCGACGAAGAAAAGCTTAACGCTACAAAATCGATGGAAACATGATGTTGTTCCGGTTCAAAAACTAAATGGTTATAGTCTGTATAAACCGAATCACCCGCCTTGATACTTAAAATTTTTACGTTGAGTTGTGGTGGAACATAATTATCAAATAAATTTACATCCAGAATTGTTATTCCATTACTTGTGCCGACGTATAAATTATTTTTTTCTTTATCATAAAAAAGAGAGTATACTTCATCCGATGGAAGACCTGTTTGCCTATTAAACTGTTTAATTGATTTCCCATCAAATAAATAAAGTCCCTTCATATTTCCGATCCAGATCCTATTCTTACTGTCTGAAACAAGTGAAGTTGAAGATGATAGATCATGCTCCATAACATTTGTGTAATTAGTAACCGAATCATTTTTAAGATTATATCGCGCAATTCCTTTTTCGCCGGCAAACCAGACATTGTTTTCATAATCCTGAGTGATTGAATTTATTCTAGAATTCAGTACCTGGTTAGTGGGAAAGAATGATTTCGTCCATTTTGTCCTGTCGTAAGACATGTGTGCCACTTTACATAAACCCATCCCTGTTCCTATCCAAACATTTTTTTCTGTATCTTCAAAAATTTCGCTAACGCGGTTAGCTTTAGAACTATCTCCAAAAATATTGAACATGTAAGATCGATTCTTCTTAAAATTAAACTCTCTTTGGACTCTTATGGAATTTCCCCTTGATCCAAACAGAAATAGTCCATTTCTTAGTTTACAGAAAGATAGCCCTTCGAACATGTGCAGCTTTATCCCCTTATAAGAAATATTTATTATTTCAATTTTTTTCAATGCGCTACATATAAAAAACTCATTATTATTATTTTTAATAGAGTAAATATATTCAGGTAAAATTTTACCCGAATTATTTTTGATCTGATCGAATCTTCCGTTTTCTAAAATATTAATACCGGTAAACGTGCCAATCAACAATTTCCCGGATTTTTCTTTCCCAATGGAATAAACATTATTATTGCTCAATCCATCTTTCTCATTGTAGCTTTTTAGATAAAGATTATTTATACAATAAACACCTTTGCCGAATGTGCTTACCCAGATGTTCCCTTCATTATCTTCAAAGTAATTATTTATAAGAGTTTTCTGCAGATCCATTTTACTTCCGATATCAATTATTTTATCAGAACCGTTCGGAATTAGATAAAAACCTAAGTTCATAATCGAAAACCAGATATTCTTATTTCTATCCCTTAAAATTGCAACAACATCATTATTTCCGGCTATGTTTATCTTAAATCTTTCAATTACGTTATTGTCTTTTATCCTGTAGATCATCCCTTTTGTGCCGATAAAGTAACTGCCATCTTCACCGTTAGTAAGACAATAGGTATCAGTATCCGGGAAACCGTTGATGTGAAATTTGGAAAGAGCGTCATTTTTAAAATTGAATAACCCGGTTGTGGTTAAAGCTATCATATCACCATTTGGTAATATTTCTAATTTATTTAAATGATCAGGCAAAGTAATAATAACTTTGGTAAACAGTCCAACAGATTTTTTTTCACTGATTAAATTTATATTCCCCCTACGATTATAGGCGAAAATATTTTGTTCGTTTTTTTCAGAAGGGCCAAGCATTAAAAATGACAGGGCAAAACTTTTCCCATTAATCTCAGTGCAATAGTTTTCAATTTTGCCATTTCTAAAAACATTAATCCCTTTTTCAAAATTACCGATATATAATTCACCATTTTCCCCTTCCAAAAGAGATATAATCGAATTGGAATTAAGACCGTCAACAGTTCGGAAAGTAGTAAAGTGTTTTCCGTCAAACTTGCTCATTCCATTTGCAGTAGCAAACCATATAAATCCGTCTTTATCTTGAATAATTTTGTAAACAGTTGAAGAAGCCAATCCGTCGGATGAGGTGTAATGATAATAAGAAGGTGTTTGCGGATAAAGTTCGGTATGGAGAAGAAAACTGATGACGGTAAGTATTAGAAATTTGTTAAGCATTTTTAGACGGTCTTCAGCGCTGCTTTTATATTCAGAATAAATTCCGGGGCTTTCCGGCGGGATATCTCAATTCTGCTGCCGTCCGTCATCGTCACAAAGTTTCCGTCAATATTTGAATATTCTTTTACGTACTTAAGATTTATTAAATATGATTTATGTATTCTATAAAATTTTTCTTTCGGTACGGTTTCCTCAAAATCTTTTAATGTGCGCGAAATAATTGTGCTCTTTCCGTCTTTAAAAATTACTTTTGTATAACATCCATCAGCTTCAAACCGGATTATGTCGTCAATCACCAATACATTAAATCCATGAGATGCAGGAAGAACTAATTTATCCGCCTTATGAATAGTCTCGACTTTTATCTGCTTATTTTTCATCAATAAAAGTTTTTTTACTGTCTGCTTAAGCTCTTTGATATTCACCGGTTTAAGAAGATAATCTGCGGCACCGGCTTTTACAGCATTGATTCCGAATTCCTCATGGGCGCTGACAAATACAACCATAAAATTCCGATCGTCATATTCATCAAGAAAATCAAATCCGTCGAGTATCGGCATATTAATATCGAGGAATACTACATCGGGATTATGAATAGTTTCCAATTCCTTTGCTTTAACAACGGAATCAGCGCATCCAAGGATTTCAATCTCAAGGCAATATGTTTCAATGATCTTTTTGAGGTTTTCCCTTCCGTAAAGTTCATCATCAACTATTATTGCTGTTAGCTTAGTAAGTTCAGTTTCTGAAGACATGAATTCTTAGTTTAATTTTTTATTTGGAAATCATTTTAAAAAATAAAACATTCGTGTAGTTGATAGTCGTGAAGTATTTAGTTTTATCTCTATTTATTATAATACTTATTATATAATTATCAAAATACTATTATGATCTAAATTATCAATCTGTAATGATCATTAACAAACTTGATCAATACAGAAAGAATGAAGTAGCGATAAGTTGTTCCAAAATACACTCGTCTAATTTTTTGATAAATTTTTATCAGGAGATTGAATATTCTCATTCGACATAATCAATCATTACATTTTTATTGCTTAGGAAATTATACACCACTCAACTCCTCCGTCAATTACTAAAAGTAACTGATGAGGAGTCTGAGCAAAAAGATGTTGAATTTGCAGTACAGAATAGTATTCCGTTCCGCAATTAAATATTTGCGGAATAAATTTTACTTACTATTACGACATTTGTCGCCTGGTAATTTTTACTTATTTAATTTTGTTTCTGGATTTAGATCATAGTATAATTTAATATATTCTCTTACCACTTTCATTGATCTTCCTGTGATCTC
>JALNWB010000122.1 GCA_023231105.1 Ignavibacteriaceae bacterium
ATGCCCGCCGTGTGAAGCGCTTGCAAGCAAGTTTGAATCGTTAGCGGATGTTTACGGCGATGATATAAAATTTGTAAAAATACACCGCCAGGAAAACCGGGACTTAGCTGTTTCGTTGGGAGTTTCTTCTTCTCCAACACTTTTATTTTATGAAAATGGTGAACAAAAAGGAAAGCGATTATCAGGTGGTATAAAACGATCCGAGATTGTTGAAAATCTTGAGTTGCTTATTTCAAATGAAAAAGCAACCGAATTGAAATCTAACATTGAGACTAAAAAAACAGAGTGCGATGTACTGATAATCGGCGGCGGTCCGGCAGGGTTAACAACTGCTATTTATACGGCGCAAGCAAAACTAAATACAATTGTTGTTGATAAAGATTTACCCGGCGGACAAGTTAAAGTAACGCACTTAGTCAGTAACTATCCGGGATATTCCGAACCGATTTCCGGTTATATGTTGATGCATCATATGTCCGAGCAGGCTAAAGCTGCCGGTGCGGATTTCAGATCGGCGGTTGATATTACCGAGATAGATCTTCAAAATAAATTTATTGTAGTTGACGGTGTTGAAACTATAAGCGCAAAGAAAATAGTTATTGCTACCGGTTCTTCACCGCGTCCGTTGAATGTTAAAGGAGAATTGGAGTATAAAGGACAAGGAATTTCTTACTGCGCTACTTGCGATGCTAAATTTTTTGAAGGAAAACACGTTGTGGTAATTGGCGGCGGGAATTCGGCGATTGAGGAATCTCTTTTCATAACCAAGTTCGCATCAAAAGTAACTATTGTTCATCAGTTTGATAAACTTCAGGCGAATAAGCTAGCGCAGCAAAAAGCCTTTGCCGATCCGAAGATAGAATTTATGTTTGAATACGAACCGCGCGAATTTATTAAGAACGGTTCATCGGTAAATGAAGTGCTGGTTGAAAATCTTAATACGCACGAATTAAGCACAATCAACTGCGACGGCGTTTTTATTTTTGCCGGAATGATCCCGAACATCAGCGAAATAAAACAACATTTTGAGCTTGATAACTGGGGCTATCTTAAATCCGATACAAATATGAAAACAAATATTAAAGACGTTTACGCGGTTGGCGATGTTGCAAGTAAAGCATTCAGACAAATAACTACCGCAACTTCCGACGGCACGATTGCCGCCATCTCAATTTCAAAAGAGATTGAAATGGAAACTGAACAACCGGTAGAGTTGGCGTACTCTTAAAATAATAATCAGAAAATTGTTGGTGCAATCTGTCTAATTTGGATTTGCAAGCTATTAAGAAACCCTCATCGAAAGATGGGGGTTTTGTGTTTAAATAACGATTTAAGAACAAAGATTAACGATTTTAGAAGTAAGAAGTTTTTAAAAACATCAAAAATCGAAATTCGTTAATCCTTCCCGCCGCGGCGGGCTAAGATCAAAAAATATAAAGATTGTTAAATATTGGTAGAAATTAATAAACCACCCAAATCGAACTCCGTAGGAGTTCAATATTTAATGAAATTGTTTTAAAAAGCCGAATGAAAGTTTGGCTTTTTTGTTTTAACAAGTTGTAAAAAATTATACCATTCTTTGCCAAACATTTCCATACAAACAACAAATCCTATTTTTTTTGAAGGTCAATAATTGTGTAAATTATAGGCGCACTAAACGTCTTTTTATTTGTTTTTGATACAAATGATTTCCGCTTATAACTCAATCGCGCGTAATAAGATTTTATATGATTAAGAATTCAAAAAAATATTTAGTTTATCTTTTCATCTTCACGGCTTTAGTATCATGTGCAACGAATCCGGAGGCTCAAAAGACCGACTCAACATCAGCAGTAGAGTTCTGGCTCACTAATCCTGATAAATCAGCACTATTTCAGAAACAAATAGTAACCAAAACCACTGTCACAGGTGGAACAGTGCCGGTTTTAGAAGTCTTCGAAACACAAACTTTCCAGTCAATCGATGGTTTTGGATGTGCTCTTACCGGTGGTAGCGCTATTCTTATTAATCAAATGGAAGCTGCTGCCAAAGAAACATTATTGAAAGAATTATTTGCGACGGACGCCAACAACATTGGTATCAGTTATCTGCGCATTAGTATCGGTGCTTCCGATTTGAGTGATCGGGTTTTTACTTACAACGACCTGCCATACGGACAAACTGATACAGCAATGGCGCAATTTAGTCTTGAACCGGAACGTATAGATTTAATCCCCATCTTAAAACAAATTCTCGTAATTAATCCGGATATAAAAATTCTCGGATCACCTTGGACAGCTCCTGTCTGGATGAAAACCCAAAATTCTTCAGTTGGTGGAAGCCTGAAACCACAATATTACAGCGCTTACGCAAAATACTTTGTGAAATATGTTCAGGAAATGAAAGTTGCCGGAATTCATATCGATGCGATTACAATTCAAAATGAACCCCTCTATGGCGGAAACAATCCAAGCATGCTCATGTCTGCGGCAGAGCAAACAACATTCATCAAAAATTATTTGGGACCTGCATTTAAAACAAATAATATTGATACTAAGATCATCATTTATGATCACAATGCCGATCGGACGGATTATCCAATAACGGTAATGAATGATCCCGAAGCAAAAAAATACATCAGCGGTTCTGCATTCCATTTGTACGGAGGAAGTATTGATGATCTATCAAAAGTTAAAGTAGCACATCCGGATAAAGATATTTACTTTACGGAAATGTGGGTTGGTGCACCCGGAAATTTCCTCACTGATCTTAACTGGCATGTCAAGAACTTAATAATTGGCGGTATGCGCAACTGGTGTCGCAACGTGATTGAATGGAATCTTGCATCAGATCCAAACCAAGACCCGCATACTCCAGGAGGATGCACTGAATGTCTCGGTGCAGTAACAATTAACGGAAGCTCTGTTACTCGTAATCCGGCATATTACATTATTGCTCACGCAGCAAAATTTGTTCGTCCCGGTTCAGTACGTATTGCTTCTACGGTCTCCAGCACATTACCAAACGTTGCATTCAAAACTTCCGATGGTAAAAGAGTGTTGATTGTACTTAATGATAGTCAAGGTATTCAAGTTTTTAAATTAGTGGCGGGAGAGAATACTTTAACATATTCCTTAAAAGCCGGGGCAGTAGGAACCTTTGTTTGGTAAGACAATAAACCACGACGAATTTGTATCGCGATTTTATTTTTCTCGTGCCTGTCGCAGCGGAGTGGTGGACTATTCCCGCTACTCTAAAAAACCCTTATCGGAAGATGAGGGTTTTGTGTTTTAAATAAAAATATAAGAACAAGGATTAACGAATTTAGAAGTAAGAAGTTTTTAAAAACATCAAAAATCGAAATTCGTTAATCCTTCCCGCCGCGGCGGGCTAAGATCAAAAAAAATAAATATTGATAGAAATTGATAAACCCACCTAAAACGAACTCCGTAGGAGTGCAATATTTAATGAAATTGTTTTAAAAAGTCGAATGAAAGTTCAGCTTTTTTGTTTTTGCTAAAATGTAAATTATTAAGTTGAGTTAGCTAACCTTTTTAAATTGCTGTTTATTTCTTTCAAAAACCTCTGGTGTTTTAGAAACCTCGTTTTTTCCCCTCACTAGCATTGGAGTTCCGATAAAAATCGAAATAAAATTCTTTTCGGAGTGCTGACTTGTTAGCTCTTGTACAAGCTATGGTTTCAGCGTTGGTTATACTGTTGCTCTTGCATAAGCACTGTAATTTCCTCCGGGATAGTTTGAATAAATGTGTTGGTAAACCGAAATTGTTTTTTCATTTACATCATCGTCTGAATAAGTTTTCATCGGCAAATTTAAAAGGTAATTGTTAATTGTCTGCCATACTTGCGAAGAAATTTGTCTGCTTTCTCTCCATCGTTCATTTTTCAGTTTTTGTTCTTTGAGTTTCTCCAAAGTTTCAACAGCAACTTTTTTCACCTGCTTGATTTCTTCCTGTTCAAGTATTTTACCTTCTTTCAATAAATCATATATCGCTAAAGTTTCTTCTGATAATCCTTCTCTCATTGCTCTGCTTTCTTCAACTGTCAGGTCACGGATGTAAGTATTGAGATTGTCAAATGCCTTAACCGTGTCCTCCAAACTTTTCCCTTTGTTGTATTCGTCAATGATTTCTTTGTAGCGTTCATAAAATTTTATCCGCAACGGATTTTCTCTTATCATCTGCTCTAACTTTTTTCCAACTGCTTCCTGCAAGTCAAACATAACGGGATTCTTCCTATCAGTCCTTGCAAATGCTGCTCGAAGTTTATCAAAGTCAAGATTTGAAAGGTCAATGTAAACTCCAGCAGTTTCGCCAACTTTATTCGGATTCACTGATACACTTTCGTTCACGATTTGCTGCAACTGAACAATGATGTCTGTTACATCTGCCTCTCTTACTTGTTGATTCAATTTGTTGTAAATTGCTTCAATCGCATTGAACTGACGAAGGAATGGTTTCACTTGTTCTTCGGGATAGAGTGCATGATACTTTTTGAAAACTTCCCGCGCCATTATTTCAAATTTTGTTCGTGTGGTTTCATTCAGGCAAATAGAGTCAATTGCTTTTGTGATGTTTCCTAATTTAAGCATCGGCTTCACACTTGCATTGCTTAAATCATTCAGGTTAAAACCCAACTCAGCTAAATATCCTTTCACTTGCCGAATCGTCTCTTTCAATTCTTCTGCAAGTTGAATAAGCAGTTCAAATGGTTTTTCCCCACCACCGTTTTCTCCTCCTTGTCCATTTCCACTTCCTCCGTTTCTACCGCCTTCACCATAAACGCTGTATGCTTTTTCCAACTGTTTGTAAACATTTCCGTAGTCCACAATCAATCCGTTTTCTTTTTCATCACCATACACACGATTTGCACGGGCAATAGTTTGCATGAGTGTGTGTCCTTTAATTGGCTTGTCTAAATACATTGTGGAAACACAAGGCACATCAAAGCCCGTAATCCACATAGCGCAAACTATTACCAAACGGAACGGATGCTCAGGGTCTTTAAACTCCTTTTCCAAATCCCTCGTCGGGTCATTCATTTTTCTACGATGTCTTTCAATATCCAAACCCAGTTTTCTGAATTTGTCAATTTCATTTTGCTCAGGACTAACAATCACACACACTTCTGTGCTTTCAACCTTTTGCAATTTTCTTTTCAGTTGCAATTCTTCCTGTTCATCAGTTGATTTTTCAATTCGTTTTTTCAAATCTTCAATGTATGGTTGCCAATGCTTCATTGTCAAATCAAACATCCTCACTGCTGTCGGCTTGTCCAAAGCAACAAACATGGCTTTGCCCTGATACCCTCTTTCATTGAAATGCCAAACCAAATCTTTTGCAATTTCATCAAGTCGTGGCTCTGCTGTGAGCACTACATAATCCTTCTGAAACAGATAAGTGAGTTGTCTGCGTTGGTCGTCAGTGAGATTTTCATTTTCCAAAATCTCCGCCATCTGGTTATCAATTACAGGATTTTCAATTCCTAATTTTTCTCCACGATTTAAGTAACGAAGTGGCAATGTTGCACCGTCATCAATTGCCCGTTTGAAATCATACACCGAAACATACTCACCGAAAATATTTTTCGTGAGTTCTTCTTCTTCCTTGATAATAGGGGTTCCTGTAAAACCTAAATATGAAGCATTTGGAATTCCATTGAATCGCATGTTACGGGCAAATGTACCTCCCTGTGTTCGGTGTGCTTCATCAGAAATTACAATTATGTTTTGCCGGTTTGTGATTAAAGGATATTCATTTTCTTTTTCGGGATTGATTGAGAATTTATGAATGAGGGAGAATACATATTTGTGATTTGCTTTCAGTAACTCGCGAAGATGTTCTCTATTTTGTGCCTTTGGCTCGTGTCCTCTTATTGCTGAAACTGCATCTACACCTGTGAATGTATCATACAATTGTGTTTCCAATTCGCTACGGTCTGCCACAACTAAAAAAGTATATGAACCGCCAAACTTGCGGTGAATTTTCTGACAGATAAAAACCATTGAGTAACTTTTTCCGCTTCCTTGGGTGTGCCAAAATACACCGAGTTTTCCTTTCATGTCTTCAATCGTTTTTACTTTCTCTAAAACTTTATTCACTCCAATGTATTGATGGTTCCTTGCCATCAGTTTCACTATGTCTCCACCGCTATCATCAAACAAAAGGAAATTTTCAAAAATATCCATCAACTTTTCTTTTGCACAAATTCCTCTTAGCATCGTATCCAAACTGACAACACCTTCTTCGTTTTCTTCAATTCGTTTCCAATCAAGAAAAAACTTATAAGGGCTTGTTATTGTTCCAACTTTTGCATCCGTTCCGTTACTGAGAATGATGAAAGCGTTGCAATGGAATACCTGTGTAATGGTGTCTTTATAATCTTTAAGATTATCTTCATAAGCATTTCGTAAGTCTCTGTGATGCGCCTTCAATTCAAAAAACACCAATGGAATTCCATTTACAAATCCAATTACATCTGTTCTACGATTGTAAAGTTCTCCAACTATTTCTAATTGGCGGACAGCAAGAAAATCATTGTTCTTGTAATTATCAAAATCAAAAACACGAAGTTTCTTTTTCTCCAACTCCCCGTTGCTGTTTGTATAACTTACCGGAACCCCATCAGTGAGTAACACATATTTTTCTTTGTTGATTCTGCCTAAAGTTTTGTCTGCAATTTTTTGTTCTATCTGCTCGATGGCTTGTGTGTAGGCAATCTCCGGCAAACCTTTGTTGTATTCTTTGAGCGCCACCAATAAATACCTTCTAAGTATTACTTCGCTTTTGGTTTCTCTACCAAGCAAACCATCATCACCCAAAGTTTCATTCTTCCAGGCATACACAACCTTCCAGTCAAGTTCTTCTAAAACTTGTTGTGTCGCGGTTTCAATCAATGCATCTTCTGAGTATTCGTAGCTCATTTATACAATGTCCTCTGATTTTAAATGTCCTAAATTTTCAAGATACTCTCTGGGAATCATGTCAATAAAAACACTTCTCGTATGCTTGGGAATCCATTTACCTCTATCATCTTTTGGTCCATACATCCAATCCTCTGAAAGTATGTAGCATTTTTTTCTTGTTCTTGTTAGTGCAACAATGAACTGACAAATTTCAACATCAGAAATATTAGAAGTATCTCGTGGCATTATACCGTTGTTTGCGCCGATAATAAAAACAAATCCTGCCGACATTCCTTTGCATCCCTGATATGATGTTAGAAGAATTGAGGGCTGTGTTTTGTCTTGAATAATTTCCGGTTCTTCCGGTGGAAGAAATCTTGCTTTTATTTCTGCTAAAAGACAAATATCAACCAACTTTTCTAGTTCCGCCAAAAGCAAATTATTGTCCTCGTCCTCATTATTGAGCTTTGCAATCATTGAAATGACTTTTGTTTGCTTCTCTATAAATTCTTTTGGAAGTAAATCTATAATTGGAATATCATCAACAGTTTTTTCAATGATGCTTTTTATTTCATCATCCTTTATCAGAAAGTCGATGAGAATTCTCCAACCCAAATTGGAATAGAGGTCTTCTGCTAGGAAACCATATCCGTCACAAATCTTTATTTCATTTTTCTCTGCCTGTTTAAAGGTGATATTTTGAAAATCTTCTTTCAGGTTTTTGAATATCGGATTGAGGTATTGTCGTGAACCAACTATTAAAATAGTTGGATACTCTTTACCTGCTGTCCATGATTCCGCAATTTCTGTTGCTGATATTTCAATAATTTTCTTTCTTATAAATTTAATTACGGTGCGAACATTTGTAATCTGTGCTGTTGTAATGTGAGGATACTTTTGATTCTCTGCATCTTTCAACTCAATGAAACATTCATAACGTTTCGGCACTCTGCCTTTCAGATTACCATTTGCTTGCGCTGCTTTCAGTAGTTCATTTGTGGCATTCACGATTACTTCTGTACAACGGCTGCAAAACGGTAATTCAAATGTTACATATAGGCCTGACTGATATTTTTCCCTCAGATGATGCGGTGTAGAAAATCTTGAATTATAAACCGCTTGGTCGTCGTCACCTACAATTAAAATGTTTCCCTTCTTTTCCAGTTCATCGATGAATGCAACTTCAAGCGGATTGAAGTCCTGAAATTCATCAATTAATATCTGGTCAAAGTTTGAAAGTATTTCCGGGTCTCTTTGAAGTTCTCGCCACATTCTGTAAACCGAATCGTTGAACGAAACGGTATTGTAATAATCGCCCCGGTTCAAATAAAAACTTATTTCGTTCCCGCTTTCATCCAGCATCTGAAATTTGTCGTCAAAGTTTCCGCACACCACATTCAAAATTTCCGAATCTTCTCTGATTACTGTAGTGAGTTCGGGATAGAGAATAAAACCACCTCTGCGTTCATGCAGAATTTTTTTACAGAACTCATGGAATGTTCTCACCTCTGCATACTCACTAAGCGAACCCGCCATATCGTTGCGAAGCAAACGGATAAAAGTCATTGCAATGTTTGCTCCATCAGGATTCAATTTCAAAACCTCACTGAAAGCGTATGTCTTTCCTGTTCCTGCTCCGGCAACAATTATTTTTCTTGGTGCTTTGGATTCAAGAATGGATTTTAGAAGTATTCCTCTCTCTTCTTTTTGTGCTGCTATGGTTTCTTCCTTTGTCATACTTCAATCATGCCTGTCATTAATCGTGGCAACAAAATATCTCTTGCCTCTTTCAGCAAACGGTTTTGATGTGTGAGGTTTTCAATAAGGTTGTCAATTGGTTTTGCAAAGTCATTGAATTTTATCATTGACTTTTCATCTGCTTCAACAATTTTAATTTTCTCTACATCAGTTTTTGTAACGGAACTAAAAATTGCTCCGCCACCCATCAAATCTTCTTTGAAAAATAATTTGCGAAGTTGATAGTAAAGAAAACTGTTCCATCCTTTTTTGTGGCGAAATGCACCAAGTCCTCTACCAAGAATTATTTTTTCAATAGCAATATTCAACCTACCAACTGGTGCTCTCACACTAAATAAAATATCCCCCTTGACTGCAACTCTTGTTCCTTCTGAACTCCATGTTTCGTTTTCAGGAAATCTGAAACCATAGCCAGTTACTCCTTGATGAAAGGGTAACCCAATTTTTTCTTCGTTGTAATATTTTGATTCGGGGCTTTGTCCCATCGTAATTGCTGCGACATCTTTCAAAATTTTCTTTGCCAAACCATTGTGTAAACTTTTCTCTTTTAAAAACCATTCATTAAAAGTTATCTGAGCAGTTTCTTCTAACAAGTTTATCTTTTGAAAATTGGTTTCTATCAAATCATCATAAGTGGAAAGTAGAGAAGCGATTTTTATTTGAGTAGTTATGTCAGTGGGAACTGTAATTCTATGGTTAAGTGCAGCCGTTCTATTCAGTCCCGGAACAGCAGCATCGTTATTCATTGTTTCAAGTCCTGCTAAAAGCAAACGGTAGTAAAGAAATTTCAAGTCAACTTTCGCTTTGTCTTCTACTATGTAGAAAGCAGTATCAATCGGAAAAAAATTCTTGTTAGTCCAGTTCACTGAACCAACAGTTCCTTTTCTTCCAACAATAATTCCGGGAGCTTTCAATAAATATTCATTGTGTGTTCCAACAATTCCGGCTGAACCAAATACAGGATAATCACCAGAGATTCTTTCTCTCTCAGGTAAACTCTTGCCATATTTAAACTGACATAGTTCTTTTATTTTGAAAACTTCAAAAGACATTACTTTATTTTTATCATGCTTTGATTAATTACTTCATTCAATTGCATTGAATGTTTTGATAACTGTGACAGTTCAGTTTTGATTTCTTTAATTCTTTTCCTGTAATCAAATTCTTCATCAAACTGAATTGAGAACCCAACATACCTACCCGGATTTAAACTGTATTCGTTTTCTTCAATTTCAACAAGCGAAACAATTTTGCAAAGTCCTTCAATGTCCTGATAGTTTCCGTCAGGAAACCATTCCATAAAATGTTTCCAGTCGTTGATGCCTTGTTTGGTTTGTTCGTAATACTCCCTTGTTTCTTGTGTATAGTTTGCAATCGGCTTATTCAATGATGTGATTTTGCTTCGCAAAATCTGCAACTGTTTTTTCCCTTCCTTCTCCTCAACTTTTTTGTCGGCAATTTTCTTTTCTGTTGCTGTAATTTCTTCCTGCCATTTATTGATAAAAATTATTGCGGCTTCAATCGGTTCATTAAACTGTTTGAATATTTTTTCTGCTTCTTCATGGTTGTCGGGTTTGCTGAATTTGATTTCTGCTTTTGCCTTCAAATCAATTTTCAATTCTGTTGCTGCATCATTCAGTCCCGATGCAAGTGTTGTGTAGTGCCAACGAATATTTCCTAACAACTCATTAAGCATGTGTTGATGGTCGGCAAAAGAAGTTTTGTAAGCATTTTTTTCAGCACGATATAATTTCATTATCGTGGTAAGGTTGAGCAACTGCCCTGGGGAAAAATCATTGATGGTTGTATTTACTTTTCTGAAAACATTCCTTGCGTCAATCATCATAATTTTTTCAGCGTTGGCTTTGCTTTTCCCTTTGTCAAAAAACCAAAGATGACAAGGCAATGTACGGGTGTAGAAAAAATTGTTGCCAACGGCAACAACACAATCAATGTGTTTTGTTGCAATCATTTTCTCTCTGATTGCTGCTTCGCTATGTCCGGCATCAGTAGCTGAGCTTGCCATAACAAAACCTGCTCTGCCGTTTTTGTTTAAGTAAGAATAGAAATACTGCATCCACATATAGTTGCCGTTGTCCGCTTTTGGCAAACCAAAAGGTAAACGCCTGTCTGTCTTTACAAAATCTTTTCCCTTGTCAATCTTGCTTACATTGAATGGCGGATTAGCCATTACAAAATCACATTTCTCAAAAAGGTTGTGAGGGTCACTGTAAAAACTATTGCTCTCAATTATTTTTCCTTCAATGCCGTGAATCGCCAAATTCATTTTCGCCAACTTGGTGTTGTTGGTTTTTTGTTCTGTGCCGTAACACTTGATGGCTTCATTCACTTCTTTGTTTGAGTGGCTGCGAACAAAATATCCTGTCTGCACAAACATTCCCGCACTTCCACATGCAGGGTCGTGTATGATGCCGTGCATGGGTTCAATAAAATTTACAATCAGTTGCACCAAACTTGGCGGTGTAAAAAATTCTCCGCCTTCCTGTGCACCAGCACCTTGCATAGAAAATTTCATTAAGAAGTATTCGTAAATTCTTCCGAACACATCGCCTGTTGCTTTTTTCACTGCATCTTCGTTGAACACACGAATAAGTTGTCGCAACAAATCGCTTTCAAACTCCTGATAATTTTTCGGTAGAATACCAGCTAAGTCGGGATACTCCGCTTCAATCAGTTTCATTGCGTTGTTGATTGCCTTTGCAGGGTCTTGTCTGCCCGGAAGGTCAGCCAAATAATCATACTTAGCTTCTTCGGGAAGTTTCATTGCTCCAACAGATAAATAATCGTTGGCGGTTGCTTCCCGTTTTTTTCCTGTCCGTGGATTTACCGGAAGATTTTTTTCTACAATTGGTTTGGCTTCTTCATATCTGTTCTGTGCAAAGCGAAGCAGAACCAAACCCAACACTGGGTCTTTGTATTCGGCTGCTGTCAACTTACTGCTTGCCCTGAGTTGGTCGGCTGCATCCCAAAGTTTGGTTTCTAAGTCGTGTATTTGTTCTTGAGTCATATAATTTTAAAAATAAACTTCAATGTTAGGTGAAAAAATAAACACTTTTTATAAAGACCAAGTTTAATATTGCTTCTCAATGTCTTTTTCCAATTGTGCATAACTTACTAATTCGTCTGCCAAAATTAACCCTATACGCCATATTAATTTTTCCAGTACTAATTTTAACTGATATTAAAATAACATTCACGTAGTTTTTTAATTCCACTATAAAATTAATAGTATTAACAAGAGCTACCAAACAAAAAATATTTTTTACCAAAAGTTACTTTTCCCTTGTAGCATTACATTACAATTCTTTGGCGCAATGCTGGAGGGATTGTTGATAAATTAACTCAGGTTGCACAAAAGCTAAAAATGATTTCTTAATCTTGCTCTTAATCTTTTTCTTAATCTGGATTAGCTGTTAAAAACGAGTAATCCGCCGCGGCGGATAAGACCACGATTATGATTAAGAATATTTTTCAAGAGTAGCTGTGTAAGATGCCTGAATTATTCAGTTTGTAGTCTCATCGCTTTAGCCTAAATTGCATCCGTAAACCAGAAAGAGTCTTAAACATCTTCATTGATTGCAATTCTTCCCGGCTCATTTATTAACCAGGTCACTATACAG
>JALNWB010000123.1 GCA_023231105.1 Ignavibacteriaceae bacterium
CATCGCAGCAGGCATTAATTTTGCAAAATCAGTTTTTGTTGAAGCATTAACTTGAGTGGCAATAGTTTTAATTTCTTCAATAATTTCTTCTTCCGATAATTGTTTCGGAAGATATTCTTGTAAGATTTTTAGTTCCGCACTTTCTTTATCTGCAAGATCCATTCTACCCGCATTTGTAAACATCTCAACTGATTCTTTTCTCTTTTTAACTGCGGTAGAAAGCATAGCTATTTCATCTTCAGGCGTTAAAGCTCTGTTGGCGCCGCTTTTATCAAACTCAAGGATCAGAGCGCGAATCGAGCGGATGGTTTCAAGACGAAGTTTATCACCTGATTTCATCGCGGTTTTCATATCTTCAATAATTATTTCTCTCAAACCCATTTTAAAACTCCGTTAACTATTTACGAATAAATCGGAATAAAATTCCGACAACAAACAACGAACCAATAACACCTGCAAAATTAACCCAAATTGATTTCTAAAAAAATACGGTAATTATCATTTGTACCCGCACATATTGTCCGCCAAGTTTCCCGGGAGAAAAACGGGTATTGCGAACTGCCCGCATCGCCGCATCATCGCAACCATAACCTATCCCTTGAATAATTTCAGTGCGAACAACTTTCCCCATTTCATCAATGTAGGTTTTTACTAAAACTTTTCCGCTCACATTATTTTGTTTTGCTGGTTCCGGAATCACGACGCGAGATTGAATTGCGCCGTATCCTCCTTTTGGTTCGGGCATATAATCAACAGCTGCATAATATTTTGTCTCAGGTTTTGTCCCGACTTGTCGGGATTCTTTTACGGTTTCTTCCGAAATTATTTTCACATCACCAACACCTAAGCCGCCGCCTTCTCCCTCTTTACTGCCGGACAACGTCTGTTTTGCAATTTCAACCGTATCTTTTTGAATTTTTTTTACGGGTTTAGGAACGGCAAATTTTTCTTTTTTCGCCAACCTTCCTTTTGCAACTTCCGAATTTTCAAGAGAAATTGATGGTGGCGGTCCTAACTCAGAATATTTTAAGATTCTAACGACAGCATCTGTGGTTCCTTCTTCTTTAGAAATACTTTGAACTACAAAAAAGAAAAGAATCAAAAGAAAATGAATCCCTAGAGAAAAATAAAAACCTTTTAAAATATTTTTTCTGAAAAATTCATTCATCTAAGTACTGCTTATTATCCAATTATTTCTTTGTTAAAAGAAATTTAACCATCACGGGGAAATGATCGCTGTAACCGCCTAAATAGCGGTTGCCGCCGTATGTTGGAAATGGGGCGCCTTCATATTTCCCGGAATGAGTGACGATGAAATCCGGTTTGTAAATTTCAAATGAATTACAAATCAGATGAAAAGATTTATTTGTTAACAAGTTACCGGAAATTATTATCTGATCGATCATATCCCACTCAGACTGATATTTATAACTTCCTTCACCATTCATCTTTTTAGCGTAAGCTAAGTTGTATAAATTCTTATTAAAATTTTTCGGAAGTTTTTCAATCTCTGAAAATGAAATAGGTTGTGCATTTAATGTTTCTTTTATGCTATTGTTTGTCGGTTCGTCATTAAAATCTCCTATCGCAATAATATTTGCTTTGCCGGAAATGGAAAGATACTTATCAATACTCTTTTTAAGTGTTTGTGCTGCCTCAACTCGGTTCTTCTCGGAAGCATCTGCTCCACCGCGGCGTGATGGCCAATGATTAACAAAAACATGCAATGTATCTTTACTTTTTGTAACAAAATTTGCATTCAAAATTAAACGCGTAGGATATCTATCTGAAAGGATTACCGTATCGGCATTCATCGATAAAAAAGTAAATTTGTCTTTTTTGAAAATCAATCCGACATCAATACCTCTTTTGTCGGGAGATTCTTTATAGACTATTTGATAATCCAAGTCAGATAAATGTTTCTCCACCATAGTTTCAAGAACTTTTTGATTTTCCACCTCACAGAAACCGATAATATCCGGACCCCGGTTATCATTCATCGAACGAATAACTCTTGCCATATTGAACATTTTTTTTCCGAAACGTTCTTCAGTCCATTCTTTTTTTGAAGAAGGGAGAAATTCCGCATCATCTTTATCCGGATCATCAATTGCATCAAATAAATTTTCTTGATTATAAAACGCAACCACTATAGTATCTTTTTTTGACTGCGCGATTAAAAATTGCTCTTGAAAAAATATCGACAAAAACAAAATTGCAATTACTAACCATTTTATTTTCATATTTCTATCCTTGTAACCACACCATGAATTTTTTGGTATGGTAGTTTGTAAAATTGAACAAAATTTGGAGTTAATTTCTTAAAAAATGAATAAAGTTTTAATAAAAAGTTACTTGTAACTATATCTTCTACCCCATAAAACATCACCTTTTCGTTGATATTATGTTTCTTTATAATTGAAGAAAGATCAACAATTTCCATATAACCGAGTGAGATCGATAAACCGTGCAACCCGATTGCTAAATCTTCAACATATTCCGATTTTATTCCATACGGACTATCGGTTCTCGTTATAGAAACTAAAACATTTTTATCATAAACGATATTTGAACTAATGATACAATGCGCAACATAAGGAGGGATATCGTAATTCGTTCTTGAAAAAAATATTGCCGTTCCGTCGATATTGTGTCCACGGTTGTAGATTTGTTCATAAGCAATTTTAAATGTGTCTAAAGGCAAAGACCGGAATGAACGATAGATTCTTTTTTGTCCGGTAATCCAGATTAACGTTACTACAAAAGGTATTGCCGCAATAATTAATGACCAATAACCGCCATGCTGTAATTTACTAGTAAGAGAAATCAAAAAAAGTAAATCAACTGAAAGGACAACTATGGCTAAGCTCATTTTTACGAACGATTTTTTATGCCTGAATATCCAGATCATAAAAATTGAACTGATGGTCATTGTTATAGTTACAGCCAACCCGTATGCTGCCGCTAAATTCGAGGATGCTTTGAAAAGAATTATCATAAACAAAACCGCAACTAATAAACCCCAATTTACAGCACCAATATAAATTTGAGATTTTAAATGTGTTGATGTGTATTTTATTTTCATCAAAGGGAAAGTGCGCGTGGTAATTCCCTGATATACTAATGAAAATACGGCTGAGATCATCGCTTGCGAAGCGATGATTGTGGCAAGGATCGTTAAGATGATAAATGGGATATAAAGAATTTCTGCTTGCGATTTTACCATTTCAAAAAGAATTAAATTTGTACTTTGATGACTTAAAACGAAAGCTCCTTGTCCAAAGTAATTAAATACGAGCGCCACAAAAACAAATCCCCAAGCTCTTCGGATTGGAAGAGCGCCAAGATGTCCCATATCCGCATAAAGCGCTTCACCTCCGGTTGCGCACAAAATAACTTCGGACAATACAAGAATTCCCGCAACTCCATTGTGGACTAAAAAATTAATTGCATAATGAGGACTGACGGCTAAAAGTATTGAAGGCATTTTTAGAATAGATAAAAGTCCTGAAATAAATAATGCAAAAAACCAAACTAACATGATAGGTCCAAATGAACTTGCAACTTTATCAGTTCCTTTATATTGAAAAGCGAAAAGGATTACTGTTATTGCCATTGTAATTAGAATTACAATATTTCCCGAAATCCATTCAAAGCCATGGATTAACGGTAGTCCTTCAACTGCAGATAGAATACTTATTGCCGGAGTAATGACACCGTCACCCATCAGCAAAGAAATTCCGAAGTAACCTAAATATGCAACGATAACCGACTTCTTTCCTTTCTTAACAAAGCCGGAAAGCACTTCCTTTAATACAATTACTCCTCCTTCACCTTTGATACTGAGACTCATTGCAAGCCATGCGTATTCAATTGTAACTAAAATTATCAACGTCCAGAAAACAAGTGATAGAATTCCGAACAAATTATCATGCGATGGTTTTGTAAGTGTAAAAACAATAACGAGCGTATAAATGGGGCTGGTTCCGATATCACCAAAAACCAAGCCCATTGCTTTTACAATTTCATACAAATGTACTTTAGTAATTTTCAAATTAAAGTTATTTCTTTTTTAATAAGTAACCCGGATCGGTAGAATAACAAACGGGTACCCTTCGTGATATAACCTTCTCTGCACGCTAAATACAATTTGATTGTGCAAAAGTTTTGTATAAAAAGTTTCGTTCGGAAAGACAAGCTGTCCGCCGAAGAAGACCGAATTGGGATATTTTTCAAAAACTTTGTCAGACATTTCTGTAATTTGGTCCACAATATCTGTCCCAAGCGAAGTAAAACTATCAGCATAATAACCGCTATGCTGCATAAACTCAACGTACTGGTCAATTTCTTTTTTAACAAATTCTTCCAGCTTTACAATTTCTGCAGAGCCTTTAAATCCACCGGCATCAACTACTCCAGCTTGTACAAAAACAAAGTTCTTAAAAATTCCAGGGAAAGTTTTTATAACGCTTAAAAGAGTATGCACTCCAAGTCCGTTAAAACCGTTTACTAAAACTACCGCTGTTTTATTTTCCGGTTTATATACCGGTTTTTCAATTGCATTCCCCTCTTGATCTTGGTGAAGATAGTAAAAGGAAGAACTTATTGCAGGAATAATATCACTATCTAACTTTTGAATTAATACATGAACTGAGTTGTAATGTTTTTTTATCAATAACGCTAAAGCAACAACGCTTCCGGTAACTACTAAAGTAATCCAACCGCCCTCAAAAAATTTGATCGCAACAACTGAAATTAATATTAATGATGTTAAAGCCAATCCAATTCCGTTTATAGAAATTTTCCCTTTCCATTTTTTTTCTTCTTTTCTAACATTCCACCAATGTTTAACCATACCAAGCTGCGAAAGAAAAAATGTAATAAATACATTGATGCTGTAAAGAACTATTAATAATTGAACTGATCCTTTCGCCAAAATCATTGTAACTAATGCAGCGACTCCCATTAAAAGAATTCCGTTTTGTGTAACTAATCTGTCACTCAAAATTGCAAATCTTGACGGCAGCCAGCGATCCGCCGCCATATTAGCTAAAACTCTCGGACCATCTAAAAATCCCGTTTGAGCGGCTACAAAAAGTATTACCGCTTCCGACAAAAGAAGGATGAAAATAAATGGGAAACTTATTGTAGGTGACCAACTATGAGTGATGTTTTCAAAAAGAACTGCATTTAATGTTTTTCCCGGTTGGAATGTAACGCTATACAACAAGTAAGCAATCATTAACCCGACTACCATAAATGTAAGTGAGCTTGCCATCAACTTCATCGTATTTTTTGCAGTATGAACTTTTGGATCTCTTAAAATTGGCAACCCGTTACTAACAGCTTCAATCCCGGTGTAAGTTCCCGCACCCATTGTATATGCTTTAATAATAATAAGCATCATTCCAACAAAACCTAATTGACTTCGTGTGGCTGATAAATCGGCGGAAGTAGCAGCAACAATTTGCGATGCATTAAATAAGTGGGTGAACAAAGCATAAAATATTACAAATGCGTGCAGTGCAATAAATAGGAGAAATATCGGAACAAGAGGCATCACAGATTCTTTAACACCTCTCAGATTCATAAAAATCAAAACTATAACGCCGAATATTGCAAAATCTAATTTGAATTGATGATAAACTATCGGGAAAAAACTAAATAAGGCGTCGGTTCCACTTGCAACGGAAAGTGTAATTGTTAAAACATAATCGATCAGTAATGCGGAACCGGAAATCATTCCAACTTTTGGCGAGAGTAATTTACTCGCTACCAAATAACCTCCGCCGCCGGATGGAAATAATTCTATAATTTGCGAATAACTAATGCTTATAATAAAAATTGTAATCCCTGATAAAAGCGCAACAAATAAACTTAAAAAATGATGCTGACCTAAAGTTAGAAATGCTTCTGCAGGTCCGTAACAAGAGGATGACAGACCATCTGTTCCCAAACCAACCCACGCTAAAAAAGCAGTTAACGAAAGCTTATGAAATACTTGAGGATCATTTAAATTTCGCGAAGCTCCGATTAAGAGATTTTTACTTTTTTTTAATAATGATTGATGATCAGTTGTTGACATTTTTCCTTCTTTATTAAACAATGAAATAAGATATTATTTATAATCATTTTTTGTTGTTAGGGCTTTCCATAAAAATTTCACCGTAAAAAAAATGATTACACTCCATGCAGATACCATCATAATGAGAGCGGAAGTTTTCATCTTTAGGAATTCCTTTCTTGGCTAAGTTGGTCTCGTTTCTTTTTTCTCCAGGCAAAATGAACAGCAGCGCTGATTAAAATAAATGTTGAGAGAAGCAGGACTCTGGTCATATCAATAACAAAAACATTCGTCATTAGACCGTTAATAAACCATCGCGTATCCACAATGCCGATATTAAAAATGTTGCCGATAACGCTATCGGAAGCAAATTGCCAGCCGTTTCCGCTGAAAAAATTTATGAAAGCGCCTGTCCAATTGCTATCTACGGGCTTTATAAATGAACCAATAAATACTGCGAGTAAAAAAGTGGGAGTAATATATTTAATAATATATTTAAAGAAGAGAGGAATTTTAATATCCGCTCCTCTATTTATTTCTTCCCAAGCCTTATCAATACCGAATACCCAAACAAAAATAATTGATTCCCCTAAAGCAAAAAGAACCAATGAAAATGTTCCCGCCCAATAATCAAATTCCCCGAAAGCGCCTGCTTCGTAAAAGAAAACGCAAGGTAATGATAAAAGTATAGTTAGTAATCCAAAAGTAAATACAGATTTTTTTCGTGTAAGATTAAATGAGTCCTGCAAAAATGCCATCACCGGCTGCCCCATAGCAATTGAACTTGTAATTCCGGCAAAGAATAAAAGTCCAAACCAGGTCATACCGGCAAGTGCGGCTAATATTGGTCCCCAATGTTGAAAGAGCATAGGCATGGTACGAAATCCCATTTCAAAACCGACATTCGCCTTCACCCAATCCAATCCCAAATAAGCAACGGCAATAGGAATAATAATTGAGCCGCCGAGAATAACTTCAACAAACTCGTTCATCCAACCGGCAGTTGCTGCATTTAGTGCTATATCTTCTTTTTCTTTTAAATAGGCGGCATAACAATGAATGGAGCCCATCCCTACAGAAAGCGTAAAAAATATTTGTCCCGCTGCCGCTAACCATACTTTAGGATTTGTAAGTGAATCGAATTGCGGTGTCCAAAGAAAATTTAATCCTACTATCGAATCATAAATAGCTCCATGGTCGCCGGCTTTTAAAGTTAAAGCTCTAATCGCTAAAAATATTCCAAAGAGAATAAGGATCGGCATACCGATTTTACTGGCAATCTCAATCCCTTTACTTATTCCGCGTGAGAGTATCCACAAATTCAAACAAATTGTGATGATGAAGAAAATCACTGCTTCGGATGGAAAATTGATAAGACTTCCATTTCCTAAATCAAGATAATGTGAAAAGAAGAGAGAAATTTGCTCGGTTGTTTTCCCGGAAAAGGTTCCGGTTATCGAATGCCAAACGTAAGAAAGCGTCCATGACTCAATATAACAATAATAGGCTGCAACGGTAAGATTGGTAAATATCCCAAACACTCCGAAGTATTTTAATATTTTATTTTTACCGAGTACGTCAAGCATTCCCGGAGTAGAGTGATGCCCATATTTCCCGCCGTGCCTGCCGATTGCCCATTCAATCCAGAGAAGCGGAATTCCCATCAAGAAAAAAGAAACGAGATACGGAATAATAAATGCCCCGCCGCCGTTTTGTACCGCCTGTGCAGGAAACCGTAAAAAATTTCCCAAGCCTACAGCATTACCGGCAACTGCTAAAATTAAACCGATCCTGCTTCCCCACTCTTCCTTCTTTTTTATTTCTGCCATGCAATCCTCTTTTACGTTAAATAAAAACTTTCTTAAGTTTGCCAAAAATTAAGAATAAATCGCTTATAAGAAAAATTGTTTCTATTGAAGAAAGTATTTATAACGTTTTGCTTTTATTTAATAAGTCATTTTACTCAAAATCTATTATTGAATTGCCACGTCCTTCAGGACGTGGACTAATCAACACGATAATTAATGTCCGATAGCTATCGGGACATTAAAATAATCTGTTTTATAGCTAAAGCCGTGGGCTCATGTTTAATTGTCCCACGACTTAAAAGTCGTGACAAAGCAATATTTAATTCTGTGTAATGTGACTTATTAAAATTGTGAGGATATTATTTAGGTTGGGAGTAAACATAGATAATATTAGAAAAGACATACCGTTTGATATGCCTTTTCTCTTTCTTTAATTATCTATCGTTTTTCATGAAGAATCTTTCCATCAGCGTAGAATTTATTTAGATAGCGCAAAATTGTATCACAGAATAATATTCTGTGATACGGAAATTAAATTAACGTGATTTTTTGCGATTGCTAACTTATTTAAAATACTTTAATAAAGTCGATTCTAATTTATCACCGCGTAATTCCTCTTCCATTTCTAAAATTTTTCCGTCAGCGCTTACAAGTATTGGTCTAGGAATTCCGATTACCTCAAATTTTTCCGCAATCTTTTTCCCTTCTTTGTCTCCAATAAAACTATTCTTCCAGGGCATCTTCCATTTATCATTTCTGAATTCCGTAACATCCGCAGCTTTTCCATCCATAGAAAGACTTATCAGTTCAAATCCTTTTTCTTTGAACTTGTCGTACGCTTTATGCAATGTTTCCATCTCTCCAACACATGGTCCGCACCAGGTAGCCCAGAAATCGATCATATAAACTTTACCAAGCATACTTTTTTTGGAGAATTTCTCATCCGCATTATCAAGTGATGTAACTTCGAAATCAGGTATTTCAACACCAACTTTTATTTTCGATTCGATTGGATATTTTTTCAACCAGTCCCGCAACTCTTTTATATCAGCATAATCTTTTTTTATTAATGCGTGAAGCTTCTTTAATTCTTCATCATTTCTTGAAAATTTTGCTGTTGAAAGTTTAAATGAAAGAATTGCAACTTTGATAGTTTGGCTTTTAGTGTCCTTTAGAAAATTGTCTTGCAGTTCATTCCATTTAAATTGAGGGATTAAAGTATAGAATGAAAAAAATGCGGAAGGTATAAATTCCCAAACTATATTTCCGGGTGCAAGAGATTCAAAAAAAGCAGTGGCGTTTTCATTGTTATAATCTTTTGGTCTGAAAGAAGAAAATGAAACATAAATTAACTTTAAATAATCTTTTACTTCTTTATTCTTTTCTTTTTCAATTTTCGGAAGAAGTGTGGTTAAATAATCTCCGGCATCGTAATGGAAGTCCTGGTAATTCTTTTTGGCTTCCATAAACGCGCGCATTTTCTCGTTTGCATCGGCGCTTTTTTTTGCATACTCATCTCCATATTTAAAGATTTTCTCATCAAAGTCACTTCCTTTGAAAGTAACCTTATAATCAACATTTCTCTTCAACAATTTTGAAGGATCAAACACAATTGTAGCCTTTCCGTCAACTGCTTTTAAAACTGATCTGTAATCACCTGTGGAATCTGTTTCATAAGCTTCAGATCCCGGTGCATTAATCGTCCTACTCATCTTTTCTATTCTGCACAATTGATACTTAACTTCTTTTAAATCGGTTTTTACTTCATAGAAATAAGTACCGTCTTCTTTTTTCGTCATGCTTTCGGGAGATTGAATATTATAACCATTGAATTCTCCTGCTATGCCAACCTCGTCAAAACTATCTTTGTACTTGTATGGAGCTAACGTTATATCAATAGTTACCGTTTTGTTTTTGTTATTCATTACGGGCACTTTCACTGAGTTATGGCTTGGAATCGAAAATAATAACTCACTTACCCCGGCAGTGGTTATATCTATCGAGTAATTCCCTTTATCGTCACAACTAACAAAATCGTGACCGACTGTACTTGTTGACGGCGCGATACCAACAAGACCATACTTGTTTGGTTTTCCATCAACATCTAACAACTTCCCTTTAACATGTGTAGTTTGAGCGGTGAGCATAAAGTTTACAGTAACCAGGACAAGAACTGTTTGAAACACAAAACGACGAACTGATTCCGGGTTCATTATAACCTCTCTTTGTTTGTGAAAAACTTTCATGTACTTATTAAAAGTTAAGAATAATTCATTTATTAGAAAAATGGATTGTAATCCAAAAAATTTGGGAGAACCATCCGGCAGTCAGTCGGCAGTTGGCAGTTAGCAGTAGGCAGTTTGCAATGGAAAAATTTTCCACATTCATCCATTCATTCTTAGCGTGGCGCAGACGTCAACCACTCCGTCCCGATAGCTATCGGGACGGGATTTGATCTAAGTCCGCGGCGGCGGAAGAGATTAATCCAGGTTGTATCGAGACGATTTTTGATTTGTTTTTAACATCTAAAATCAAAAATCGTTAATCCTTGTTCGTAAATCTTGACAATAAAACAAGAATTTAACTGAAGACATTATTCTTTCAAGTAGAGAATATCATTCCTTTGATCCTAACGTTGAAAAATATTAGTAAATTACGTTACGTAATAGTTATGAATTGTTGGGCGTTTCTCCGAATCGTCCTTCCAATTCGTTTCTATCAAAATTATTAGAGAAGGTGAATTATGGATGTGTTAAAAATACCATTTGTAGAAAAAGTGGGAATAAAAAGAAGAACCGATAGAAACATAGAACTACCGTTTGAAAGGAGTGTGCAAAATCATCTTCAAAGTATTCACGCAAGTGCGCAATTTGCCCTTGCAGAAACGGCGAGCGGAGAAATACTCCAAACTTTATTTCCGGAACTTGTTGATAAAGTAACCCCGGTGCTAAGAGATTCGCAGATCAAGTTTAAAAAGCCCGCGCTAAAAACAATATCCGCGTATGCAACTGTTCCTGAGGAAATTTTAATGAATTTTACAGAGCAACTATCTACAAAAGGGCGTGCTTTAATAGCTGTAAATGTTGAAGTTAAAGATTCGGACGGACTTGTTACTTGTATGGGAGTATTTAACTGGTTTGTACAAAAAATTAAATAATTATCATTTAAAACGGGTGTTTATATGCAAGCGAAATATTTAGAAGAATACAAATACAACGGCGCACGTTCAATGGTTTTGTTGCATGAGAAATATTTAACTTCTCTTTTACAAACATGGCAGGAAGCAAAAAGATTAAATATCAAACTGCCCGAAACCGATGATTCGGATATGAATCGTTGGAAACTCTTCTCATACATATTTTACGAGCCGCCGGAAGATACATGATCTGGATGTGCGACAAACTGAATCTTCCCGATCCGGGAATTGAACCGGCACCGGAACCGGATAATATTGAGAGAGAAGCTGAAAAGTATATGGAACATCTTCTTAATAAATGGCGGACTCCGTTGGCAGAAGTTGAAGAAGATAAATTCATGGAACAAACTTACACCTCACGTTGGGGAGTAGAATATTGCATCGATGCAATGCTTGAACATGCGGTTATGCATCCTATCCGCCATGAATATCA
The DNA here is from genome assembly GCA_023231105.1 of Ignavibacteriaceae bacterium. GTDB lineage: Bacteria > Bacteroidota > Ignavibacteria > Ignavibacteriales > Ignavibacteriaceae > UBA1563. Next base: position 11,502 of record JALNWB010000123.1, read on the forward strand.
ATTAAGAAATTTAATTAACGGATTGTAGGTCGAAACTCCGTTTCGACCAGATATAAAATGAACAACGAACTTAAAATAAAACAAAAGCTTTATTCCGAATGCGTTAACTATGTTGAATCAAAGATAGAGCAAATAACGAATGCAGTTAACGATTTACAGAAAGCTTCTATGCTCGAAACAAAAAGCAGTATGGGCGATAAATATGAAACCGGCAGAGCCTCTATTCAGCTTGAGATGGAAAAGTATGCTCAACAGTTAAATGAATTTACAAATTTGAAAAAAATCCTTTTTCAAATTAACGCTGATAAGCAATATGATTCAGTGCAGCCGGGCTGTTTAGTTTGTACAAACAATGGTAATTATTTTATTGCCATAACTGCCGGAGAATTTGTAATTGAAGGAAAATGTTATTTAACGATTTCACTCGCTTCCCCGCTTGGAAAAGAATTACACAAAAGAAAAACCGGAGATACTTTCTCTTTTAGGAATAAACAGTTTGAAATTGAGTTGGTGATTTAATCTGAATTGATCCTCCGTGCCTCTGTGTCTTGTATGTTAAATGTTATAAAAAAAGTTCTTTGAAATATTGAATAAAATAGTTTCCTTTACGGAAGAGAAGGTTTGTGCCTTGGG
>JALNWB010000124.1 GCA_023231105.1 Ignavibacteriaceae bacterium
ACAATCTGTTGGAGCAAAAGAGTTGGCAAAAAAAGGAGCGCTGGTAACTAAACTTGAATCTGTAGAAGATGCCGCTTCAATTGATATTATCTGCTTTGACAAGACCGGGACGATAACACAAAACAAATTATCTGTTGTAGATGCAATTCCAGTTTCCGGAAACAAGATAGAAGATGTTTTAAGGATTGCCGCACTAACATCACAATCGGAAGGAATGGATTTAATTGATCTTGCTGTTATTGAATTCACTAAAAAATCAGCAATAAGTTTTAACGATTACAAACAAGTATCATATACTCCGTTTGATCCATCCACAAAAAAAACAGAAGCGGTTATTGAAACCGGCGGAAAGCGTTTCAGAGCAGTTAAAGGAGCCGAACAGATGATCCTCTCTCTGTGCCATGATGTAGATAAAGGAACTTTAGATGAAGTAAACAAAATAATAGATGGCTTTTCAAAGAAAGGTTATAGAACGATAGCTGTTGCTAAATCGGGAGGAGATGATTTAAATAATCTTAAACTTATTGGATTATTGCCAATGTCTGATCCGCCAAGACCGGATTCAAAAACAATGATTGACCAGGCGAGAAGTCATGGTATAAAACCGATGATGCTTACAGGAGACAGCATTGATATAGCGAAAGAAATTTCCGATGAGGTTGGGATTGGAACTAACATTATACGTATGGCTGATATTAAAGATTTAAGCGCCGATCAACAATTAAAGATAGTTAGTGATTGCAATGGTTTTGCAGAAATATATCCGGAGGACAAATATAAAATCGTGAGTCTCTTGCAAACAGAAGGACACACAGTTGGAATGACCGGCGACGGAGTTAACGATGCGCCTGCTTTAAAACAAGCGGAACTCGGTATAGCGGTAAGCAATTCAACCGATGTTGCAAAAGCTGCCGCCAGTGTAGTCTTAACCGAATCGGGTATCGGTGTAATCATCGATGCAATAGCGGTGAGCAGACAGACGTATCAGCGAATGCTTACATGGGTTATCAATAAAGTTGTCAAGGTTATTGAGTTTACCGTTTTTCTCACCATCGGCTTTTTCTGGCTGCATAATATATTGCTTTCACTTATTGGAATGTCTTTTCTGGTGATGGCAAATGATTTTGTAAGTATGACCCTTGCAACCGATAACGTAAAAAGTACGAGCAATCCGAATAAGTGGAACGTAAAGAATATTATTTTAGCTTCTCTTATTCCGGCGTTATTCTATGTACTTGGAGACATCATTGTAGTTCTGATCGGTATTCATTATTTCCATTTACAGTGGAACGAACTTACTTCACTCGTTATGTTAAGTTTCATATTCAACAGTCAATTTAGAGTTTTGATCGTTAGAGAAAGAAACCATTTCTGGTCATCGCTTCCGGGTAAAGGATTGTTAATATCAAGCACCTCCGCAATAGTTGGAATAGCGCTAATAGCTTTATTCGGAATACTTGTTCCATCGCTAAGTCCAGTTATTGTTCTTACCATTTTAGGATTATCGGCGCTCTTTGCACTTGTCATCGATTTCCCGAAATATTATTTGTTTAAAAAATTCGGATTATAGAAAATGAATTATTTACTCACCTAAAAGATGTAGTTCTTTTTTCATCCCTTTGCCCTATTTATTTGAAGCAGTTTAAGAGATAACTTTGCAAAAGTTAATTGTCTCGTTCGTTTAAACTTAATGAAAGGAATAACAATGAAAGCAAGAATAGCTTTTGGATTTATCATTATGATGTTTGTTCTATCCCTCCCGGTAATTGCGGGTGGAAAAGGCGAACTTCAAAAATACTTCAACGATGCAGCAAATAAAGTGAAAGCTACGGAGAACGCATCTGAGAAGCGTACAATTCTTAATGAATCATTGAAAGATATGTCAAAAGTCTTAAACGTGGTTCAAAGTTCGCCATTGATTTCGAAAGACGATGGCATTGCCATAGGCCGCATCAAAGCTACGCTTCAGGAGAATCAGGATGAGCTTACCGGTAGCAATGGTTACCAGCGCGTGTCGGATAATCAACTCAATAACTATTCTAATTACATAGTACAGAATATGGAGCAGGCTGAGACGATAACAATCAGTCTTGTAGCGTTGCTTCTGATTATTATACTTGTTGTGCTCTTAGTATAAATTGTTTCTCTAAGAGCGAACATTCATATGCCAAATCTGGCCAGCCGATTGGTGAAGGATTGCCTGTGCTCGATGCTTGTCGTGAGCATTTGTTGTGGTGCGCTTTTAATATTACTTGCTTCATGTAGTGCCAACATTCCTTTGCAGCGTAAAGCTCAACAGACAGAAGAGAGTGTGCTCGAAGTAAAATATTCAATCGTGTGCGTCATCCACGGTGATGGTGACTATCTCTATCATGACACTAGTGGAAATGAATACAAAGCAGATGAGGAAGCCCTTGCAGGAGCAATAAAGGTCGCGCAACAAAATCCCAACGCTGAAGTATTCATCTTTCACCAAAAACCAAAGCGACACTTTCTACTCCTTTTTCCTCTTCAGGATGGAGAGTTCTCTTATTACCGGAACGGACAACTCATAACAAATGAATTGTATTGGCGCGATAGTGAACAATCACATTTTGAACATGAGGTGGAGTTATATCACCACTTCCGTGTGGACAGTCAGCGTGAGATAGTGAGCATGTTCCTTTATTACGGTCACGAAATTCCCGAGTATGGCGGCGCGGGTTACGATGCATCGTATCCGAATCGGAAGTTCACAATAAAAGACCTTACGATCGGATTGGAAGATTTCACACGTGATTCCGCAAGATTCGACCTTATTATACTTTCTACTTGCTTTGGCGGTACACCATACACTATCGGTGCGCTTGGGCCGTTTGCAAAAACAATTATCGCTTCTCCGGAAAATCTTCATTTGTCATATTTCGATCTCAGTTCGCTTGCGCGATTAGAACTAAGAATGCGGGATGGAGATGTACCTACATTTGCGAAAAGATTTGCTCACCAAGCATTTGACCGCCTGACAACAGATATCCAAACGGCAGTTAGCGTTGTGGTGTATGATGTGGACCGTGTGCAGGAATTCTTACGCTCAGTTCACACGATTTATACTAATAAGCTGACCACCTTGAAAGGAGAAACGCCGACCTTTCTGGTAACGATCGAGCACTGCGATTGCGCTGAACTTCCTGCGTATATGCTACCAACAATGCAAGAGGGAGTAGATATATTTTACCGACCGGCGCACTTTGGGCGATCAAAGCAAAAACAGAACCATTCTGGATGGGAATGCTGGAGGGACATAATCCCTTAGCACGGTGAACCGCAATGTAAGATGTTTGATGGATGATGGATAAAGGATGATGTAAAAATCATTTTAAAATGGCAAGAATATTTTCAGGACGAATAACTTGAAAGTATAAATAAATGAGGTTGTTTGATTGAATTAAATGTATTGAAGAATAACGATTTTTGATTTATGAAATTTCTTTTATGTCTTTCTTGTTGTTCTGATCTTTGCACGTTAGAAACCCAAAATTTTATCCGTATTAAATTTTTAGAATTATTTAAAGTAAATGAATACATCTACAAAACTTTCAACACGAATTAAAAAATACTGGCATATACTTGGTCCCGGATTGATAACCGGCGCAAGCGATGATGACCCTTCGGGGATTGCAACTTATTCGCAAGCAGGTGCCGGTTTTGGTTTTGCAACTCTTTGGACCACATTGATCACTTTCCCTCTACTGGCTGCTGTGCAGGAGATGTGTGCGCGGATCGGTATGGTAACAAAAGAGGGATTAACAGGAACACTTAAAAAAAAATATCCGAAGAGTATTTTATATCTAATGATGGTTTTTAGTTTTCCAGCCATTATACTCAATATAGGAGCTGACCTCCAGGGAATGGGAGCCGTAGCCAATTTACTTATACCTCGAATTCCAACTTTTGCTTTCAGCATAATTTTTACGAGTTTAATTATTTTCTTTATCATAAAATTTCCATATCAAAAACTTGCGGCAATATTAAAATGGCTTTGCCTTTCGTTATTATTATATATCATAGTTCCGTTCTTAGTACATGCAGATTGGGGGGAAGTTATGAAAAGTACTTTTATTCCAACTATTCATTTTAACAAAGCTTTTTTCGAGATACTTGTTGCCATTCTCGGCACTACTATTTCTCCTTACCTGTTTTTTTGGCAAGCCACTATGGAAGCGGAAGACATCTCACATAACAAGAAAAAAATCATAATCAATAAACGAATTTTAAACGACATGAAGGTGGATATTGATTTCGGAATGTTATTTGCACACATTGTTATGTTTTTCATAATTCTCACAACGGGGGCTGTTTTGTATAAGGCGGGTATCAGACAAATTGATACAGTAGGTCAAGCGGCAAAAGCATTAGAACCATTGACTGGTAAACTAACTTATTTACTCTTTGCTATCGGTGTACTCGGTACAGGATTTTTAGCAATACCTGTTTTGGCTGGCTCACTTTCTTATATTTTAGCTGAGACTTTTAATTGGAAGGAAGGATTAGATAAAAAATTTCATGAAGCCAAAGGATTTTACATCACGCTTATCGTGTCACTCCTTGTTGGATTATCACTAGAATTTCTTGGCATAAGTCCAATACAAGCGCTTATTTACACCGCTGTTTTGTATGGCTTAACTGCGCCGGTAATGATCGCAGTAATTATGCACATTTGTAACAATAAAAAAGTAATGGGGAAATTTACAAACAAGAGATGGTCAAATGTTCTCGGAACAATAACGCTAATATTGATGAGCGTTGCCGGTGTTGCATTGATTTATTTTCAGTTCAAGTAGAATAACTTAATTTCTCTTTTCAATTTACTATTTCGAATACTTTAAAATATTCGATAATTCACCCTTCATGAGATCAAATTACGTTTTGGCTGTTCTAAAGATGTAGTCCCTTTTTCATCCCTTTGCCCGATTGAATTTAGAGATTAGCAAAAGTAAATTATTTCAAAATTAAAAAGAGTTTCTCCATTCTTGAATAACAGGAATTGGGAAAACATTACATAATAACTTAAAAGGAGTATTCAATGAAACATATGAACATGACCATATTAGCGGGATGTGTTCTCTTCGCAGTTGTGATTGCAGGTTGCGGAAGCAGTTCTGTGGTGCTCAATAAAGAAGCGTCCACTTCGGCGATTCGTGCCGCTGAGGAGGTCGGTGCATCCGATATTTCCAGCGCATCTCTCTATTTACAACTGGCAAAAGAGGAGTTGGAAAATGCCCAGGGGCTTGCGGAAAAGGGAGAGAAAGAACAAGCTGAGTCTATGCTGTCTCGTGCCCAAGCCGATGGTGAATTGGCAGTAGCACTCTCTCGCAGTGATACTGACAAGAAGGAAGCAGCAAAAGCGATAGAACGAGTACAACAGCTCCGAAAAGATAACCAACTACCTCAAGAAAGGAAGTAAATTATGAAATCCATGATATATCTAATCACAATAGTATTTGCAGGATTGTTAGTTGGCTGTGGTGCAAGTATACCTCCAACAGAACTTGTCAACGCGCGTCAAGCTTACCAGCATGCAAGCACAGGCCAAGCAGCACAATTAGTACCGGCAGAGTTGCATAAAGCAGAAGCGGCGCTTGCCATTGCCGAGAAAGCTTTCCTGGACGACCCTAAATCATTCCGTACACGTGATCTTGCCTATATTGCAGATCGCAAAGCCAAGATGGCTGAAGCTTTGGCTATTACCGCTGCTGAAAGTGCAACCGCCGCAAAAGCGAATAAGGATTATCAGGCAACACAGGCTGAGATCGTGAAGAGTGCAAAGGAAAACCTGGCTGTTTCAGAACGCAACGCTGCACTTAAAACAGAACAACTCGCCGCAGAACAAAAAGCACGTGTTGAAGCCGATAAGAGAGCCGCTGATGCACAGGCAGCTCTTGCCAAACTTGCAGCCGTTAAGGAAGAAGCTCGCGGACTTGTAATTACACTATCGGGCAGTGTTCTCTTTGCTTCGGGCAAATCAGCACTTTTGCCGGCAGCGCAGAATCGGTTAAACCAGGTTGCTGAGGCGCTAATGGCGACTAAAGAACGAAGGCTTACCGTTGAAGGTCATACTGACTCGCAGGGTTCTTCCAACTCAAACCAGTCGTTGTCGCAGAGGCGTGCAGATGCAGTGCGTTCGTATCTAATTTCGCGCGGTTACCCAGGTGATCTTATTCAGGCGCAGGGAATCGGTGAAGATAGACCTGTTGCAGACAATACCAGCGCCGAAGGTCGGGCAAACAATCGTCGAGTAGAGATCATCGTTGATCGTGCTGCTAAATAGTAGCGGAGTATAAACAAACAACTTGAGAAACGGAAGGTTGTCTCAAAAGTAGTAGAAGTCATTTCGAGCGAAGTCGAGAAATGAGATTTTAAACAATAACTTCACTTCGATTTTGCTCAATGTGATTTTATGATTACTTTTGAAACAGCCTCTTCCGTGCTTTTTTGTTAGCTACATTTTCCATTTAAGTTTTTCTTGAAAATTCTACTCTTAAAGAACGATAGAATTACCTATCCGTATTCAAAAGTTAATCCTAGTTGAAAAGTGGATAATATTAAATTGATGAACATCCTGTTCAATATGAAGAAAGTGAATATTAGTTTTTTGCAAATTAATATTTCAAACTGTTTTTTTAGAAAAATATTTTCGAGTTGAAGTTGAGTTTGTGGTTTGATTAGAACTTCGTTGTTAATAAAATATTTATAGGTAGATAGGTCTCATCCGGATAAGTGTCAAATAAACCCAACCAAAAGATGTAGTTCCTTTTTCATCCTTTTGTACGATTGCTCCGCCACATATCTGTATGTAATTTATAATCGGATTTTAGTAGAGATTCCATTATTAAGTTATTTACAATTGGCATTTTTTTTAGACTTAACAAATAATTCAGAAAATTTATACCGGGAAAAATTTCTGCTATTACAGCAAACCACTTGTTGCTTTATGTGTCAAGTCTATTTTTTAATTAAACAATTAGGAGCGAATACCATGAAAAGATTATTAATACTTGCATTAGGTTTAATTTTCATTTTTAACTCTTGTAGTAATAACAGTGATAATCCTGTGATTGCTGCAACTATTCCCTCCGCACCTACATTATTAACCCCGACTGATGCATCAACGGGTATAGGAATTCCGACTGATTTTAAATGGGAAACAAGCACCGGAGCGGTAAGTTATACGTTACAGGTATCGACGAACAGTTCATTTACAAGTTTCATATACAATCAAAGCGGATTAACGAGTTTAACCCAACAAGTAAGCGGTCTGAATCCATTATCAATTTATTATTGGAGAGTAAGTACAACAAATAAAGCAGGTACATCTGACTGGTCAACAGTATGGAGCTTTACTGCAACAGGTCCTCCCCCGATGGTGCCGGTTTTATCATACCCGATAGATGGCACAATAAACTATTCGGCACCGTTAACGTTAATTTGGCTCGCAACCAGCGGAGCGATAAGTTATACATTACAGATATCGACAAACAGTTCATTTACAAGTTTTGTATATAATCAAAGCGGATTAACTTCTTCGAATCAACAGGTGGCGGGACTGACTGCATCAACCTACTATTGGCGGGTAAGCGCATCAGACAATTACGGAACATCCGGATGGTCAACTGTATGGAGTGTTACAACAGCGGCACCAATTGCACCGGATTTATCGTCTCCGGTAAATGGGGAAACAAATATATCTGTTTCGCCGATTTTAAACTGGAGCGCTAGCGGCGGAGCTACGAGTTATACATTGCAAGTATCGGTAAATAGTTCATTTACAAGTTTTGTATATAATCAAAGCGGATTAACATCTTTGAGTCAGCAAGTAACGGGACTAACAGCTCCAAATCTATACTATTGGCGTGTCAGCTCAACAAATGGTTACGGGACGTCAGGATGGTCATATACATGGAGCTTTACAGTCTCATAATCCGGTTGAATCAAAGTTAGATATTTTCATAACGATATAAATAGAATTCTTTTTAATCGAATAGAGAATGCCGATAAATGTAAATACTCTTATGATGAACCAAACAAGGCTTCGTGCTAAATCATAAACTGGCAAAGCCAGAACAAATAACTTGTAATCTTAGAATGGATGATCGCATCGTTGCTAAGTATAGATCACTATTCATACTCAGGTGAAACACTTAAAACAATTTCCAAGAGTATTTCGATGACTAATAATTAACCTATCAACAAAATACAATCAGCGGCGAATAATTTTCTAACCCAAAAGATGTAGTCCCTTTTTCATCCCTTTGAACGATTGATTCGTTTTATTTCCAGAATTAGTTTACACCCGAATTTGAAGTATTAACTTCAAAAAAAATATTAATAAAATAATAAAGGAGAACGACGATGAAAGGTAATGAAAAATTAATTACGGTTTTAAATTCGCTTTTGGCAGATGAACTTACTGCCATTAATCAGTACATGGTACATTCTGAGATGTGTGAAAACTGGGGTTATGGCAAACTTCATTTGGCTATAAGAAAACAGGCAATGGATGAAATGCACCACGCCGAATGGCTGATCGAGCGAATCATTTTTTTTGATAGCGCTCCAACAGTATCTAAACTCAATACAATAAAGATCGGGAAAACTGTTTCAGAAATGATCAGCAACGACGATGACGATGAACTTGAAGCTGTCCGCACCTATAATGAAGCAATTAAACTTGCCCGTGAGGTTGATGATCAAGGTACTGTTGACCTGCTAACTAAAATACTTAAAATGGAAGAAGGTCATGTTGATTGGGCGGAAATCCAACGCGCACAGATTGACCAAATGGGTATGGAAAACTATCTCGTAAATCAAACTGAAAGTTCGGCAAGCTAAATCTTCATCTTTTAATTGAAAAATTTCCGGAAGTTTTGCTTCCGGAAAAATATTAGGAAATCAAACAATGACGAAACTAAAATTAGTAGTAGCATTAGTTATTGCGGGAATTCTTGGTCTGCAAAGTCCATCGATTGCAAAAGACCTTTCAAAAACCCAAATGAAAAAAGATCAATCAAACCATAACATTAAAAAGGAAACCACCATGAATGCACCAAACAAATTTGAATTTCAACCGCTGCCATATGCTTATGATGCTCTCGAACCTTTCATTGATAAGCTGACAGTAGAAATACATTATAGCAAACATCATAAAGCATATTATGACAATTTCATAAATGCAATAAAAGGTGCTGAGATGGAATCCATGGGTATCAAGGATATTTTCAAGAGTATAAGTAAATATCCTATGGCAGCCAGAAATAATAGCGGCGGTTATTTCAATCACACATTTTATTGGGAGAGCATGAAAGCCCATGGAGGTGGTTTGCCGACAGGTAAATTATCTGAAGCTATTACAAAAACATTTAGCTCCTTTGAAGAATTCAAGAAACAATTTTCAGATGCCGGCAAAACCAGATTTGGCAGTGGTTGGGCTTGGTTATGCCTTGATGATAATGGCAGTCTATTTATTTGTTCCACACCAAATCAAGATAATCCATTAATGGACATTGCTGAGAAAAAGGGTATACCTCTACTTACAATGGATGTATGGGAACATGCGTATTATCTAAAATATCAAAACAAAAGACCGGATTATGTAGAAGCATTCTGGAATTTTGTAAATTGGGATGAAGTAGCCAAAAGATACGAAAGCGCTTTAAAGTAAGTATGAAATAATTTATTCAATGATCTTGATTATTTGATAAAACAAAATCTTGTAAAATAAAAGGTATGTAAAATGAAAAATCTATCATCAAGCACATTCACCACGGAAGACGGAACAGTAATTTACTTCAAGGATTGGGGCTCGGGAAAACCAGTCGTTTTCTGTCATGGATGGCCGCTCAATTCTGATGCATGGGAAAGTCAGATGGTTTACTTAGCCTCTAACGGTTATCGCTGCATCGCTCATGATCGCCGTGGGCACGGACGTTCGAGTCAGCCATGGAACGGGAACGACATGGACACTTACGCTGATGATCTTTCGGAACTCATCGAAACACTCGACCTAAATGGAATCACCCTGATAGGTCACTCAACAGGTGGTGGAGAAGTTGCCCGCTACATCGGACGCCATGGCACTAAGCGCGTCGCCAAAACTGTTTTGATGGGTGCAGTAACGCCACTCATGCTCAAGACGAATGCAAATCCTGGTGGATTGCCGATCAAAATATTCGATGACATCCGTGCCGGTGTCGCCACCGATCGTTCGCAGTTCTTCAAGGATCTCACAACGCCGTTTTATGGTGCGAACAGACCAGACGTGAAGATCAGCCAAGGTGTTCGCGACGCATTTTGGTTTCAAGGAATGCAAGGTGGTCTTAAGAATGAACTCGACTGCATCAAGGCGTTTTCCGAAACGGACTTCACCGAAGATTTAAAGAAATTTGATGTACCGACATTAATTATTCACGGCGATGATGATCAGATCGTGCCAATCGGCGCGTCTGCTCACGCTTCGGTAAAACTTATTAAGAACGCTACTCTGAAAATTTACCCTGGTGGTCCGCATGGTCTCGCAGACACGCATAAAGACAAGCTCAATGCCGATTTGCTGGCATTCCTTAAATCATGATCTGCCATTATTGGTGTAGTTAATAAACAGAAAAACATCGGTGATTTCACGGAAATTAAAAGATAATTATTTGCTAAGGAGTTATTGAATGAACAACAAACAAAACATTCTTTTTAAGTTGATGGGCGCCTGCATTATTTTCATAATTGTGTTTGCCCCTTCAGTCGCTTTTACACAGCAAGGGAAAATCATTTCAAGTTATGGTCCGACTAATCAAACGGAAACTTTCGATCAAATAAAAACAGCGCGTATGGCTGTTAAATCTGAGCGCGCGAAACAGCATTTAGAAATGTTAAACTCCCGTTATGATCTTTCAAAAAAGACAACTTCCGAGGTCGTCATGTCAGGAGGAAAACCTATTCCAATAGGACCGACAGCAAACCTTCGCGGAGTAACATGGGAACAGCTAAATAAAATGACTCCGGAACAAATCAAAGAGAAGGGAATTTTCCCATATAAACCACTACCGTTTCCTGATCATGCGGAAGGTGGAATGCTCTTCCCGGTGATGATCACAAAACTTCTCCCACGATTAGTTCGCTTTGATTTGGATTTCGATCTACCCGAACATATTCTTCCTGACCCGGCTCCGGCAATTTACCTAACAACCCGTCCCGACCTTGGTGATGTAGCAAAGGGGCGGCTGATCACAATCGACAATTACTATGAAATTTTTAACGGTATTCTGAATCCAAAACAACTTGAAGGTTTACGCCTTCTGGTAACCCAATTTCCACAACAACAATTCAATGCAACTGAAGACAGACGAACTGACAATCACGATGGCATGCTGGGCGTAACATGTTTTGACTGTCATGCTAACGGTCATACTAATGGAGCCACTCATCTTGTTGGCGATATCCGACCGCAAGAATTTAGACATCGTATTGAAACGCCAACATTGCGGGGAGTAAACATCCAACGCTTGTTCGGTTCGCAGCGTGCTATGAAAACGGTCGAAGATTTCACCGAGTTTGAACAGCGCGCTGCCTATTTTGATGGAGACCATGTTATGGCTGCTAAAAAAGGTGTGAACGTTTTAGAGAGAGGCTCGCAAGTACATTTCATGGCTGAATTTATGGCGATCCTTGATTTGCCACCGGCACCAAAACTAAATATTTACGGCAAACTTGATCAGACCAGAGCTACTCCAAGCGAACTACGCGGTGAAGCGCTTTTTAATGGTAAAGCTCAGTGCGCATCTTGTCATCCCGCACCTTACTATACTGATAACAGTATGCATGACTTGAAGGCTGAACGTTTTTATAAACAAGAACTAGCGAATGGAATGGTGATGGCGCATGACGGCAAAATTAAAACATTCCCGTTGAGAGGGATCAAAGATTCTCCGC
>JALNWB010000125.1 GCA_023231105.1 Ignavibacteriaceae bacterium
AGGCGGAATTATATGGGGAATTCTTGGCGATAAAAAAGGAAGACTGCAAATTCTTTTTGGTTCTATTCTGCTTTATTCAATTGCCAATATTTTAAATGGATTTGTTACAACGATCGATCAATATGCAGTGTGCAGACTGTTGGCTGGAATAGGGCTTGCCGGAGAACTTGGCGCAGGCATTACGCTTGTCGCAGAAATTCTTCCAAAAGAAATACGCGGGTACGGCACAATGATGGTTGCAACGATAGGCGTATCAGGCGCGGTTGCGGCTTATGCTATTGCCGAAGATTTTATGTGGCGTACTTCCTATTTTATCGGCGGAGGATTAGGAGTTGTACTTCTCATTTTGCGTATCAGCGTTTATGAATCGGGAATGTTTGAAGCGATGAAGAAGAAAAATATTTCACGCGGAAATTTCCTTTCGCTTTTTATGAAGAAAGACTTATTTAGAAGATATTTGAAGTGTATTCTCATTGGTCTTCCGACCTGGTATGTAGTCGGCGTGTTAATTACTTTCTCTCCGGAACTTGGCAAAGCGCTTAATCTTTCCGAACCTATTGCCGCCGGGAAAGCAATTATGTTTTGTTATATCGGACTAATTTTCGGCGATCTTTCCAGCGGAATCTTCAGCCAGTTTTTAAAAAGCAGAAAGAAGATCGTGCTTATTTATATTTTACTATCGGTAGTGATAATAGCATTTTATTTTACTTTTCTGCAAGGCGGCTCGGCATTTCTGTTTTATTCCGTCGCTACTGCTCTCGGATTTTCCATTGGCTACTGGGCTGTGTTTGTAACTATTGCCGCTGAACAATTCGGGACCAACATGCGCGCAACCGTTGCTACCACCGTCCCGAATTTTGTACGCGGAGCAACCGTGCCGATAACATTGCTTTTTAATTTCGGTAAAGGTTATGTCGGAGTAATTCAATCGGCAATTTTGGTTGGAGTGTTTGTCTTTGCAATTTCCCTTTACGCAGTTTTTAAATTGAATGAAACGTTTGATAAGTCGTTGGATTTTGTGGAAGAGAATTAGAAAGCAAATTGTCAGTCTTTCACAAACAAAAGAACCCCCTATCAACCTCTCCCTGTTTCCCTCTCCTTGGTAAGGAGAGGGACGAAGGGTGAGGTTTTTTTTATTTGAGCAACAACATTTTTTTAGTTTGAATAAAATTTCCTGCTCTTAATTCGTAAAAATATGTTCCGCTCGAAAGATTGGATGCATCAAAATTTACCGAATAGGTTCCGGCTTGTAGTTCATTATTAACAAGCGTTGCTACTTCTTTACCGAGCACATCGTAAACTTTTAATGTTACGAAACTGCTTGCTGCCAACTGCCAACTAATTGTTGTGCTCGGATTAAATGGATTTGGATAATTCCGACTAAGCGAAAATTTGGTAGGGACAGTCCGGTCATTTTGTCTCTCATTAATCCTTGTCGCAGTATTATTGGATTTGCTTCCAAAAACAAAATAGAGATTTAATGCGCCTGTGTAAGACAATCGCAATAGTGGCACCTGTCCACCCTGTTTATACCACATATAGCTTGTAGTTGTATTTACCGTATTTACGACATAGCTTGTATCTCTCTCGATTTTTTTAATTCTAAAAACATTGGAGTACGATTTACCGTTAGGCATTTGTAAAGTTCCAAAACCATCATATAAAGTTGTGGTTTTTCTTTCGCCCACTAGAATTGCACCGGTGTAGATGTTTGCTTTTATTACAGAGGAATTGTTAAATGTAATTGGGAATGCAATACTTGCAATCGGACCTAAAGTCCAACCACTTGAAGCGCCTCCTAATCTATGTATATACAATGTGTCATTACTATAGCTAAAAAGATTTACGTCTCCCGCAGTACCATCATATATGTATTCTTCAATTGTTGCATTGGTAAAAGGCGCGCTAACGTAATGCTGTTTGATTCGGAATGAGTCAATTTGAATAAAATTTGGATACATACTAAAAGGCAAAGAAGAAAAATCCCACGTATAACCATTGCCCGTTTCAGTGTCAAGATTATTTGTAATACCATAATAGACCAGGTACGAGAGTGTATCATGATCTCCAACATTTGGCATATCCGCGCTTGTAAAATTGGGCTGCGAATAACTTGTTGAAATTGCAAAAGCGCAAATCACGGATAAAATTATTTTTTCCATTAAACGTTTCATACGTTTTTCTCTTAAAGTTTGTGATTGAATTAAGTTATTTAATTAGCATCATTTCCCATTCGGGGAATGAAATTGTTTTTTGGTAGATTAAATAACCCGGCTAGCGATGCCTTATGTACTTATCAGACACACCTACATCAAAACAGTAATTTTACTTCCGAAATAAAATTAGAGGAAAAGGAAGAAAATGGAAATAAGACAAATGCCGTATTTCTTAAAGAATGGTTTTTAAACGGATGAATAGCTAAGTAATCATGTTTAAAGTAGAGCCGGAGTCTTATCTCCGGCTCATAAAACATTTTTCTATCTTAGTAAAATCATCTTTTTAGTTTGAGCATAATTTCCGGCTCTCAATGCGTAGAAATATATTCCGCTTGAAAGATTGGAAGCGTTAAAATTTACCGAATAGGTTCCGGCTTGTAGTTCATTATTAACGAGCGTTGCCACTTCTTTACCGAGCACATCGTAAACTTTTAAAGTTACGTTACTGCCAACTGCCAATTGCCAACTGATAACCGTGCTTGGGTTGAACGGATTGGGATAATTTTGCGAAAGCTCAAATGCTTCTGGAACAACATTAGAAATTTCTTTCACATCGGTAATTCCAAAATCGGTTAATTGTCTTCTCCATAAACCGGAAGATCCTCCAGCCAATAAATAATCATCACCAACAAAAACGCGGGGCGTGTTGGGGTAATTCATCCAAATGCCTTCATTAATTGCTTTCCAGTTTATTCCATTATCAGTTGATTTGAATATTCCGGCAGATCCCGTTCCGGCAAACATTACGGAATCTTTTATTACTATAGAAGACACCGTCGCATTCGGATCAGTGCTGAATGTGTTTGTAATATTCGTCCAGTTTACTCCATCGGTGGAACGGTAAAACTTGTAGGGAGAAATGTAAGCGTCATAATTGTACAGAACATTATTGCAAACTCTTAATCCATCGTAGTAAACATTGGCTGCAAGATTAGTTTGCTGAACAGTCCAATTTGCACCACCATCTTCCGAAACATATAACTTGGTTTGCGCACCAAGAAATAATTTTCCGTTCAGTTCAACAATGTTGCTACCGCAAACACCGTTCGGAATTCCATTTGCTGATTTTACCCAGCTTGCGCTGTTATCGGTAGAAGCATAAACCATCGGATTCATTGGACCACTTACGTAATTAATACCGGTGAACAATTTTGTTCCGGCTTTAACTAAATAATTTATTAACGGATTAGCCACAGGCAAGCCGCTTGGGATCCAGGTTTTGCCCTCGTCGGTACTTTTTTGAATTCCTTTTCCAACTGTTCCGCTTGAGTTTGTACCGTAGCAAAAAAGATCTCCGCTGCTTTCAACTATTCCGTTGATCATTTCAATAGGCGGTTTTGTACCGGACGTCCAGTTTTTCCCTTTGTCTGTGGATTTTACAAAATTAGAAAGCGATGATTTACCAATACCGACCGCGTACAGATTTCCGCTTAAAGAAGTAATTCCAGTTACTGACGATAGTGTTGCTTCTTGACTAATTATTCTCCACATATCACCAAGATTGTTTGAAAAATAGACTCCTCCAAAGTGCCCGTAAACATTATCTAAAATGGCTCCCGCGTAAACTTTTTTCCCATCAAAAGCAAAGCTGATAAATTGCGGTAACGGCGCGGTAAAAGATAATTTTTCCCAATTTGCTCCTTCGTCAGTTGAACGAAATACACCTTTATCGCTTGAAACGAACAGAGTGTTTCCATTTGAAGCAAGGGTAATCAATAAACTTGAAGAGAAAGGTGCGTTATTCACCGGCTGCCAAACTGAACTTTGAGCCGCGAGTTTGTAAATTTTTCCATAACCGCCGCCGGCTAAACAAAAGGTGGTTGATCCGATTGTGCATAACGAAAGGATCGGTTTATAGTTAGCTGATTCCCACACAATTCCGCTATCTAATTTCGTCCAGGTAAGTCCGCCGTTTGTTGAGGAGCCAATTCCTTTTTCAGCATAACCCATAAAAATAGTTTTGTTATTTGTTATCATTGAACGCATTAACAGTGTCATACTTTCGAGATAAACTTTCCAATCAACACCTCTGTTGGTTGACTTGTATGTAGCTCCTCGTCCTACAAAATATACCGTATCTGCATCTGCATAAAATTGATAGTATTCATATTGATTGATTTTACTTGCCCCGCTGTTCCATGTTAAACCGTTGTTGTCGGAATAATAAATTTTTCCGGTACTATACATCAAAACCCTCGAACCGATATTCCCAACAACCGTTCCGGTTTGAGCTACTGAACTATTGAGTGAACGCCAGGTGCTGCCGGAATCCGATGTTGTATTTATAAAATTTTCTGAAGAGCATGTGTAAAGATTTCCTCCGTCAAAAGCCAGTGAAGTAACGCTTCCCACAGGACCGTTGGTTTGAATCCATTGAGCATTTGTTATTGTAAGAAACAATAAACTTACCGCCATTATGAAAATAGATTTTCTCATTTATTCTCCATTTGATTTTTATTTGCGAACTTTTTTTGTTGAAAAAACTGTTTATTGTTTGAGAGGTGAAATAACCCGGCTAGTGGTGCCTTATACGATTACCGACATGCCAAATACATTAAGACAGAAATTTTATTGCCGATATAAAAATATTGGAAACCAAAGTGAATGGGAATAAGACAAATGCCGTATTTTGAAAAGGAAGGTTATTTAAAAATTAGAAATGTGCTTAAATGATTTTATGCTGAATCGCTTTTTTTACCGCTGTCATTTTGTTGTGAACTTGCAGTTTCCGGTAAATATTTTCGATATGCTTTCTTACGGTAAATGGAGATATAAAAAGAACCTCGGAAATTTCCAGATAATCTAACCCAAGACTGAGTTTGTTTAAAACTTCTATTTCTCTTTTAGTTAAATCGTATTCTTCATTGTTCTCGTCTTGAATTAATTTGTTGGGATTTCTCAACAACCTCAAAGATTTTGCAGCAATAGCCGGAGACATCGGCGCGCCTCCGTCCATAATCTCTTTAATTCCATTGCAAATTTTATCCGGTGTTTCGTCTTTCAACAAATACCCCATTGCCCCTGCTTGAATTGAACGAAATATTTTATCTTCGTCATCAAAAACTGTTAACATAATTATTTTAATCTGAGGGAATAACCGTGAGACGTGTTGTGTCGCTTCAATGCCGTCCATTATCGGCATTTCAATATCCATTAGAATTGTATCAACGGAAGGATCGGCATTCAATTTCTTCAAAAGGTCTTCCCCGTTAACCGCCCGATATTTGTATTCAATATCCTTCGGAAACAAATCCAACTTTTCGCGGATTGAATCAGCTAATAAGTTATTATCTTCGGCAGCTGCAACTTTTATTTTCATGTGGAAATTTATCTTATGTCACATCATTAAAAAATACGGCAAATGACTTATATTATTTTTAAACTGCAAGTTATTGTTGTTCCGTGGTCGTTACTTTTTATCTCAAAACCACATCCCGCTTCCGTGCATCGGTATTCCATATTTTTTAAACCGTTCCCATGATTTGCATTATAGAGATCAAATCCGTTCCCGTTATCTTTAATTTCCATTAAAAATCCCGAATCTTCATCAGAAAAATTTACGATTATTTTATCTGCATGAGCATGTTTGATGCTGTTTTGTACTGCTTCTTGAACAATTCTATAAAGATTAAGCATTTGTGCGGAAGTAAGAGAAACCGGTTTTGAGATTTCACTATTTATCTTCATGTTCAGATTGTCAATATGGCTGTTAACCTGATGTTTTAATTCACTAAGTTTTAAAAGCAGTTGGCTCAAATCGCCATCCTCGTTTTTCATCGCCCAAATTGTATTTCTCAATTCATTTAACGTTTCCCTGCTAAACGAACTTAACCGGTTTAACTTATTTAGGATTTTATCCTCTTTTGCACCGTATGTTAAGTTATCAAGCGAACTAATAATAAAAGTTAACTGAGAGCCGATATTGTCGTGAAGTTCCCGTGCGATTCTTAATTTTTCTTCTGAAGTTTTTCTCTCCAGTTCAGCCTTATTCACTTGATGCTTCAGCTCTAATTCTTTTTTAATTCTTTCACGTTTTTGTTTTTGAAATTGATATGTCCCGAAACTGATGAATAAAAGCGTAACAGCAAAGCCCAGCAATATTAAGAGCTGATTTGATTTCCTTTGAAGTTCTAAATTGCTTTCAGTTATCTGGTGATCTTTTTTTTCTGTTTCAAATGCAATTTCCAACTCAGCTATTTTTGAATTTGTTTCGAGGTTGAGCACGGAATCTTTTAAAGCCGACAACGTTTTTTGGTTGATGAAAGCATTCCGGTAATCTTTTTTCTTTTCATAACAAACAGCTAACTGTTCTAAACAATAGCGTGTCAGATAGTTTTGTTCACCGGCGCCGGGAAAATTTATAGCGCAGGAATATTTGGCGATTGCTGAATCGAGATCACCTTTTTGAGAATAGGTATCTCCCCAGCGGACTAAATTATCAAGTCTGCCGTAACCGGTTTTTTCTTTTTCCCGGTATTCATCTGATTGACGAAGAAGTTTAAACGCTTCGTTATAATTTCCTTTCATTGCTTCTATGCCGGATAAATCATTTAAGCAATATGGGATGCCTTCCAAATCGCTGCACTCGATTTTCAATTTCAACGCCTTCCGATAATAAAAAGCAGCGCTATCAAAATTATTGTTCATTTCGTGCAGCACACCATAGTTATTATACATCGAGGAAAGATCAAGTTTATAACTATGTTTTTCAGCGATGCTAATTCCCAGCAGCATATATTCCATCGCTTTTTTTAGATTTCTTCGCTTTATTTGATAGCCAAATTCTCCGTATGCTGAAGCTAATTCTCTATCCAAGCCTAACTGTTCAAACAGTGTAATAGCTTTAAAAAATATTTTCGTGCTTTCTTCATATTTTCCATGCAGATAAGAGACAACCCCCAAATTATAAAGAGCCGCAGCTTCCCCTTGCTTATAATTAATAGACTGGGCAGCCTTAACATTATTTTCAAATATAGTAATTGACTTTCGAATGTCCGAAACAATTATACTTCGCGGTTGATTGTTAATCGAATCTATTTTAGCTTTATCGTTGGTTCCAAAAACCTGCATTTGACTTGCTAAAAAAATAATAAGGAGAATAACCTTCAAAAGATTCCTGTTCATGGATTAAATTTTTTTGATATTATGATAAACTCTGTACTTTTACTTCATAAAATAATTATACTTTCGTTTTCACCAAACAAATTATTTAGAGTTTTAATTTAATATGTGATGGAAGAATTAAATTTTAAACCGTATAAATCGAAAGAAAAATTTCGTTCCAACTATAAGCTGCACGATTTAGCCGAAGCTGCCGGGAAAAACCTTCTTGTACAATGGGGAATTGATTTTAAACCTTTCGGTGAAGATAACCGTTTTATCCGCGTTTGGGAAAAAGGAACGGATAAACCGGATGTGATTATTTCATATCAAGGAAAAGAGGCGTTGCTCGATTGGAAAGGAAAGCATTCCGAAAAATGGTTAATGAACAAAAGGGCGGCGGTTTCATATCAAAATTGGGGAAAGAAATTCTCAATTCCCGTTTTTATCTGTTATGTAATTTTTAATAATGAAAATTTTATGCAAGAAGTCCGCTTTGTTAATTTAGCGTTCCATAAATACAAAGACGCCAAAGAAAAAGCCTGGGACAAAAATGAAGTTGTTCTTCTTGCCGATGAGCCGCCGCTGTTTACAAAAGCTAATCTGCTGAAGTTCTGGAGGTAAAATACCAAGAGACAAATACCAAAACACAGTCTGCCGCGGCGAATCAAATATCGAATATTGAACAAGGAATAATGAATTATGAAGTTTTTGCCCTTTTAAATTCGTCATTCCTTGTTCGTTATTCATTATTCCTTTGGGGATTCTGACTATACCAACTTAAATATTTATTCCAAAAAGATTTCCGTTTCCTAAAATCATATTCGGATCAAGTGACTTTTTCAATGCGATCATTTCATTAATTGCCACTTCTCCGTACATCATTAGCAAATATTCACGTTTGCTTTTTCCAATTCCATGCTCTGCCGAAACGGTTCCCCCAAGTTCAATCGCTTTTTGACAAATCATTTTGTAAATCTCTTTACCCTTTTGAAATTCATCTTCATTTTTCGGAAGCATGTTCAAATGTAAATGTGAGTTGCCGAAATGTCCATAAGCAACGTAATCTATCTTTTCTTTTTCAACTAATGATTTACAATAGAAATAATAATTTGAAAAAACTTCATCGGGGACAGCAACGTCGGTTCCTAATTTTCTCAAATTGTTTTTCGAAATGTATTCGTTCACTTTGGATGAAATAGAATGACGAAATTCGTGGAGTAACGCTTTGTCTTTTTCGTCAATGCCGATCCAGACTTTGTCAACATTGCCAGAATGCTTCGCAATTAATTCAATCCAAAGTTGTGTAACCGAATCTTCGTTTTGCCTTGTTAATTCTTGCTCAAACCAAACTGCACAAAAAACGTTTTCACCAATTTGAGGATAATCTTTACGGAGAAAATTCAACGAATTAAAATCGAAAAATTCCAAGGCTCTTGCTTCAACACGTTCATCGGAATTTGAATTTCTTATCAAATAAGAAAGTGATCTTGCCTCTTCGATAAAGGCTAATCCTTCTTTCTCTTCCGGGAAAAACGCTACACAGGAAAGGACATCAAATGGAAGCGGAAGAATTTTTAATTTCGCTTTTGTTATCACTCCAAGCGTTCCTTCCGATCCGATGAAGAGATCAATTGCATCCATCGTTTCACTAACAAAATAGCCGGAAGCGTTTTTCACTTTCGGCATTTTATAATTGGGAAGTTGAAGCGATAAAATATATTCATTTTCGGTTTGCAACCGTAAAACGTTTTTTTCGGCAAACACTTCGCCTCTTTTTAACAAAAGTTTATCACCATCAGCCAAAACAATTTCAAGTTCCAAAACAAAATTTCTTGTTGCGCCGTATTTGAAAGTTTTCGCTCCACTGGCGTTTGTCGCAATTGTTCCACCGATAAAGCAGTTTGTTTCTGTTGGATCAGGTGGATAGAAAAATCCCACCCGCTTCAGTTCACTTTGAAAATCATTCAGCAAAACAGCCGGTTCAACTATTGCATAATTTTCTTCTGTGTTTATCTCAACTATTCGGTTCAATTTTTCTGTTGAAATTACAATTCCATATTGAGGAATGCCGCTTCCCGTAAGCCCGGTGTGGTTTCCGGCAATCGTTACTTTAGTTTTAGAAGTATTTGCTGTTTCCAAAATTCGTAAAACTTCTTCCGCACTTTCGGGAAGATAAACAGCATCGCAATTTCCACGAAAGTTGGACGCATCAACTAAATAATTTTGTATTTCATCTTGCGCTGATTTAATTATCACTTAAAAGCTCCTTTTCATCTAAGATGATTTCTTTACCATAAAAATCTACTCCACAAATATTGAAATTATTTTGTAATTTTAGATCAATTAATTACAAAAACTTAAGAGGAATGCTATGACCGCTAATATTGAAATGATCAAAAAAGTCTATGGTGATTTTCATGACAAAATTGAAGTGATCCGAAAAGTTGTTGGAAGACCACTAACGTACGCCGAAAAAATTCTCTACACGCATCTTTGGGAACAACCAACTAATATTTTAACACGTGGAAAAGATTTTGCCGATTTTGCTCCGGATAGAGTTGCCATGCAAGATGCAACCGCTCAAATGGCGCTGCTGCAATTTATGTCAGCCGGCAAAAAAACTACGGCAGTTCCTTCAACCGTTCATTGCGATCACTTGATTCAAGCGCAAATTGGAGCGAAAGAAGATTTAGACCGCGCGGTAACAGAGAACAAAGAAGTTTATGATTTCCTCCAAAGTGTTTCGCAAAAATATGGAATCGGTTTCTGGAAACCGGGCGCCGGGATTATCCATCAAGTTGTTTTAGAAAATTATGCGTTCCCCGGCGGAATGATGATCGGCACAGATTCACACACACCAAACGCCGGCGGATTGGGAATGATCGCAATTGGCGTTGGCGGCGCTGACGCGGTTGACGTTATGGCTGGAATGCCGTGGGAATTAAAATGGCCGAAACTTATCGGAATTCATTTAACCGGAAAATTATCCGGCTGGGTTTCTGCAAAAGATGTAATTTTAAAAGTTGCCGGTTTACTTACCGTTAAAGGCGGAACCGGTGCAATCGTTCAATACTTTGGCGAAGGAGCGACATCGCTTTCTTGCACAGGTAAAGGAACCATTTGCAACATGGGAGCCGAAATCGGCGCGACCACCTCACTCTTTCCTTTTGATGAAAGTATGAGTAGATATTTGCGTTCAACCGACCGCTCGGATGTTGCGGGGCTTGCCGAATCAATTAAAAATCTTTTAACCGATGACCCCGAAGTTTATGAAAACCCGTCAAAATATTTTGACCAGATTATCGAAATTAATTTAAGTGAACTTGAACCGATGTTGAATGGTCCGTTTACTCCCGATTTAGCAGTTCCGATTTCTAAAATGAAAGAAGTCGCTAAAGAAAAAGGGTATCCGGAAAAAATGAGCGTTGGCTTGATCGGAAGCTGTACAAACTCAAGCTACGAAGATATCGATCGTTCTGCCAGCCTTGCAAAACAAGCGCTCGCTAAAGGATTGAAAGCTAAATCGCAATTCACAATTACACCGGGCAGCGAGCAAGTGCGCGCAACAATTGAACGTGACGGACAATTGAAAACTTTTGAAGATTTCGGCGGAGTTGTACTTACTAATGCTTGCGGTCCATGCATTGGTATGTGGAAAAGAATGGACAATCCAACTGGAGAAAAAAATTCTATCGTAACTTCGTTCAACAGAAATTTTGCAAAGCGAAATGACGGAAATCCGGAAACTTTAGCGTTTGTTGCAAGCCCGGAATTAACCACGGCTCTTGCAATTGCAGGAACCATTACGTTTAATCCAATGACCGATACAATTGTAAACGCAGCAGGAGAGCAAGTAAAACTCGATCCTCCGGTTGGTGATGAACTTCCAAGAAAAGGCTTTGATAAAGGCGCCAATGTCTTTATCGCTCCAAGTGCAAACGGTAATAGTATTGAAGTGAAAGTCAGTCCAACAAGCGACCGCTTACAATTACTCGAACCTTTTTCGGCATGGGACGGAAATGATCTGGAAGATTTACAAATTCTTTTAAAAGCCAAAGGGAAATGTACAACCGATCATATTTCGATGGCTGGTCCATGGTTAAAATACCGGGGACATCTTGACAACATTTCCAACAATATGTTTATCGGCGCAATGAATGCTTTTACAGGAGAAGCTGGTAAAGTAAAAAATATTTATACCGGCGAAACGAAATCAACTCCCGAAGTCGCGCGTGAATATAAAAAACATGGACATGGATGGGTCGTTATCGGCGATGAAAACTACGGTGAAGGTTCAAGCCGTGAACATGCAGCCTTGGAACCGCGTCATCTTGGCGGAAGAGCAATTATCGTAAAAAGTTTTGCGCGCATCCACGAAACAAATTTGAAGAAACAAGGAATGCTTCCGCTTACATTTGCTAATCCTGCAGATTACGAAAAAGTTCGCGAAGATGATAAGGTAAGCATTAAA
>JALNWB010000126.1 GCA_023231105.1 Ignavibacteriaceae bacterium
ATTGGCGCCGATTCCCTCTTTGTAGTACAATATTTTTCTGCCTGAATACTGTTTTTGAAAATCGCTGTATGATTGCGGCGGAGTAGAACTAAAATTTCTGAAAATTCCGCTTACCATCAAATTCGTATTCCACGAAGGAATAAGTAAAACAAAGACAAAAAAAACAATTACAGCCATCACCGGAAATACTGTCTTGAAGACGAATTTAATTTTATGATAGGAAAGCAGAAGCAGCAAAGCCATTCCAATATTGATTGCTATTCCAATTTCAAAAGTATGTTTGATACCGAATGTGGGAATAAAAAACAACCCGCTCAACAAGGCGCCAAGTACGGTTCCGAGCGTGTTGATTGAAAAAACTTTTCCGATTGATATGCCGATTTTCTTTTGAGATGCAGAAAATATTTCTACAATAATTGGAAGACTCATTCCCATAAAAATTGTAGGCGTAATCAGCATAACAAAGCAGATAAAAAATTGAAGTGTGAGAAAAATTGGGAAAGTGGATTCGTTCCGAACAAAATAAGAAGAAATTTTCCACAAGTAATAAGGCAGTCGTTCATAAAGCGGAAGCACCGCCATTGTTCCAAGTGCAATCATGCTTTGGCAGAAAATTACAAGTTTTACTTTATCAAACTTGCGGATAAATTTAAGCGAGACAAGAAAACTGCCGATCGTAATACCGCTGATAAACGCCATCAACATTAACGAAAACGCATACGTTGATGAACCAAGAATATTTACCAACAATCGAACCCAAACCATTTCGTATAAAAGCGCCGCAAGACCGGAGCTTCCCGCGGTAGTTAGAACGAGAAACAGTGTTGCTCTTGAAATTTCTGTTTCTTTTTGGTTAGATGAATTAAGGAAAACTTCGTTCAGTGTTTCATCGGGTTTATATTTTAGGGAAGCAAAAAATCCAATTAAACCGATAAATAAATTGACCGCCGCAGTTGCATAAATTGTTGCGGGTAATCCGAATTGCTTTATTAAAAAGAATCCGGCGAACAGCACACCAATCACGGCGCCGAAAGAATTAAGGAAATAAAGAACGGCAGTATCACGGCGCGCGAATTTCAAATCGTCAACAAAAAATTTACTTAATGAAGGAAGCGTTCCCCCCATTGCAAATGTTGGAATGAACAACAACAAAGCCGCAAGCAAAAAGCGGAAGAAATAAAAAAGAAAAGACGTGCTGTCGATGGAATAATTTCCGGCTGTTCTTAAAAACAATTCTCCCAAACCAACGCTAAGCATCGGGTAAAGCAAACAATACAAACCAATTCCGATTTCGAGAAACGAATAAAATCTTATCGGATTTCGTAATGCATCGGCGCGTTTGCCGATAACGTAATTTCCCGCGGCTAATCCGCCGAGAAATGTTGCAAGCACGATCATCTGCGCGTGGGTTGTGTTGCCGAGAAACAAGCCGAGATATTTAAACCAAACAATTTGGTAGATCAATCCAGCCGCGCCGGAAACAATAAACAGTATGGCAAAGATAGATTTACGCGTTTCGTTTTTAATTACCAAGATGACCTCTTACAAAATTACATTAGTGAACATTTGTTATAATTAAAAAGCCGAAGAATTCATTCATAATAAATCATAATCTGGAAAAGTCAGAATCAAAAAGAAATAATGAACATTGAACAAGGAATGTAGAATATCGAAGGGAAAAACTTCATCACTCGCTGTTCCTTGTTCGATGTTCGATATTCAAATTTAAGAAAATATTCTTACGTTTTAGTGATATCCGCCGCAACGGATTTACTGATTATCTAAGAAAATTTTAA
The DNA here is from genome assembly GCA_023231105.1 of Ignavibacteriaceae bacterium. Taxonomy (GTDB): domain Bacteria; phylum Bacteroidota; class Ignavibacteria; order Ignavibacteriales; family Ignavibacteriaceae; genus UBA1563. The sequence goes on from JALNWB010000126.1 coordinate 1,797, forward strand.
TCTATCTTTATTGAAAAATAATTACCACCAACTTATTTGTTTTGAAGATAACTTTCTTCTTTTACAAATTTCGTTTTAGCATAATTTTCTGTTGAAGGAAGCTGACAGCGGAATTCTTTTATTATTCCGATTTCGATCTTTCCTTTTTCGATAACGAAATCGAGCAGATGTCCGCCGAAATTTTTATCTTTTGAAAGAAAATGGAAGTGAAAGTTTTTCACATTTACGCCGTCAATAAACTCCGGCATTTTAAAACCCATGACCGTTCCGCTTACACGTTCCTTTTCAAAAGTAATTTGATTTTTAATTACTGAAGCTAAATCCGGGAAAGGTTTCTGTTGCTTGGGAACGCTTCGCGTTTTTATTTTTTTAAATTCGCCGGAAATTTTTACGGCATACAAATAGTTTTCGGATGGAACAGCCGCATCAATTTTTTCTTTTATCTGTTGGAGAGTTTGCGGATGATTTATTTCTATGTTTGTATCACTTTTGAAAAATGTAACCGCAGCAAACGGAGAAATCAAATTCTTCGCCGCTTCAACGGGAATTCCGTCGGTTTTTATTTGGTAAATTTTTCCATCAAGCACAACCATTTCACCGTCGATATTGTTGAATGTTCCAAGTCCGAAATCACCATACTTTTTTAATTCATTAACGGTTAAATCACCTTCATACACACCGGCGGAAAGCGCATTAATTACCGAATACTGGTAGAGAACATTTGTCTCTTTCTTTTGCGGAAGCGCTAATGTTGAAATTATAAAAACATAAAAGAGAATTTTTGTTAATTGATTTTTCATTAGATATTTCCTTTTAGATATGCTTGACGTTTGGCTTCAGGGAATCTTTCGATCGCATAGCGAAGCATAGTGCGGGGCATTTGTTTGTAGTGAAGTTTTAGAAATTCTTCTTCAGGTTCTAAATCCCGTTTTCCAATTTCGCGAAGCATCCAGCCGACGGCTTTATGGATTAAATCATGCTTATCGTGCAGCAGTAGTTCTGCAATCTTAAACGTGATTTCGAAAATTCCATTTTTAATAAAATAAAATGTTGAGATCATTGCAATCCGACGTTCCCACAAGTTGGATGACGCTGCCATTTTAAGCAAAAGCGATTTATCTTTATCAATTAAAAAAGCGCCGACAATTTTATCCGCTGAAAGATCGACCAAATCCCAATTATTTATTCTCTCCGAGTTCTTCAAATAAAATTTGAAGAGCTTTTCTCTAACAACTTCATCGGCATATTTAAATTTTAAAACCAAAATTAAGAGAGCAATCAATCGTTCTTCATGAACTTTTGATTTTAACAAAATTTGTAAATCGTTAAGCGGAAGATTCTGAAATTGATGTGCAACAGTTCTCTGCTCCGGAACTTTTATTCCGTAAAAAATGTCACCTTCGCCATATTCACCGGGACCGGTTTTGAAAAACCGCTGAAGAATTTCAGCTTGTTGTTTATTTGCTTTTTGCTTTATAACTTTTTGCAATTCGGCAAGACCCATAACTTCCTTTTTTCAATTGATGAAATTTGCTTGTCTAAATTTACCGCAATACACAAAAAGAACAAACACGACCACGATTTTTCAGAAATGTGGTTTATCTTGTTGCTTAAAAATCGGTTCATATTCACACTGATGATTTTTTAGTCTGAAAAGTCACCACAAACATCGGCAGCCGCTTGATTATCTTTTCTCTGTTTTCAGAAAATCCTTTTGGTTTACGTCAAAAGGATTTTTCTTTTTTTAAAATGATTTTTTAGGTTAAATTTCTCCCGTAAAATTCACAAACAAAATATACTTGAATATCTATGGCAGTTTTAGTTACCGGTGGCGCAGGTTATATCGGCTCACACGTTGTACGGTTGTTGATCAAAAAAGGATTGGATGTTATTGTCCTCGATAATCTTTCGCGCGGACACAAAGCATCGCTTCCGCAAAACATAATTTTTGAAGAAGTTGATTTGTTAGATCAAGAAAAATTAACTGCAACAATTCAAAAACATAAAATTGAATCGGTAATTCACTTTGCGGCTTTTGCTTATGTTGGCGAGTCGGTTGAAAATCCCGAAATGTATTACCGCAATAATGTTTCCGGCAGTTTTAATTTGATAAATGCTTTAAAAGAAAATGGCGTGAAGAATTTTGTGTTCTCATCAACTTGCTCTCTGTATGGAAATCCTTTGCACATTCCGATTTCTGAAGAAGAAACTACAAAGCCGATCAATCCCTACGCAAAAACAAAATTAGTGATCGAACAAATTCTAGCCGATTACGATACCGCATACGAGATGAAACACGTTGCGCTAAGGTATTTCAACGCTGCAGGCGCATCAATCAGCGGAGAGATTGGTGAAAGCCATTTCCCTGAACCGCATTTAATTCCCTTGGTTTTGTTTACGGCTCTTGGCAAACGGGAAAGCATTTCTGTTTACGGCGATGATTACCCGACCGCTGACGGAACTTGTATCCGCGATTATATTCATGTTGAAGATTTAGCCGATGCGCATGTAAAAGCATTGGAATATTTAAATAAAGGAAATTCATCACAAATTATTAATTTGGGAACGGGAGATGGAAATTCTGTGAAAGAAGTAATCTCCGTTGCCGAAGAAGTTACCGGCAAAAAAATTAAATCGGTAATTGTAGCGCGTCGTGCCGGTGACCCCGCTGTGTTGGTTGCAGATAATAAAAAAGCAAAAGAAATTCTCGGATGGGATCCGAAATTCAATTTAAAAGATATTATACAAACAGCGTGGCAGTGGCATCAAAATCCAAAGTATTAAGTAAAAGGAAAAAGTTTTTATGAAGGGAATAATTCTTGCCGGCGGTTCCGGTTCGCGGATGTACCCTATTTCGCAAGTCTATAGCAAACAGCTTACGTTAATTTATGATAAGCCGCTAATCTATTATCCGCTATCGGTGTTAATGCTCGGCGGAATAAAAGAAATTTTAATTATTTCAAACGAAGAAACAATTCCTTATTATCATAAATTATTTAAAGACGGTTCGCATCTTGGTCTTTCAATTGAATATGTTGTGCAAGCCGCGCCAAACGGAATAGCAGAAGCATTTATTCTTGGCGATAAATTTATCGGAAGCGATTCCGTTACGTTAATTCTAGGAGATAATATTTTTTACGGCAATCTCGATTTTTTTTATCAAGGAATTGAACATAATTCCGGCGCAACAGTTTTTGGTTATCGTGTAAATGATCCGGAACGTTACGGAGTTGTTGAATTCGATAAAAACGGGAAAGCTCTTTCAATTGAAGAAAAACCGCAAAATCCTAAATCAAAATTTGCGGTTCCCGGTTTATATATTTATAACAATGAAGTTGTAAAAATTTCTAAAAACTTAAAACCTTCCCCGCGCGGAGAATTAGAAATAACCGATGTGAACAACACCTATTTAAATAAAGGTGAATTGCGTGTTGAGAAAATCGGACGCGGCGTTGCCTGGCTTGATACCGGTACGCCGGAAGCATTATTGCAAGCGTCAAACTTTTTCGGAACCATTGAAGACCGGCAAGGATTAAAAGTTGCATGTATAGAAGAAATCGCTTATTACATGAATTTTATTTCGAAAGAGCAATTTGAAAAAGTGATTCACCAAATGCCGAAATGCCAGTATAAAAATTATCTTGAAAATATTCTTACCGGTGTTGAATGAAAATAATCGATAAACAATTAAACGGATTACTGCTTCTTCAACCCGCTGTGTTTGGCGATGAACGAGGATATTTCTACGAATCATTTCACATTTCCCGTTATGCAGAACTTGGGATTACTCTTCCGTTTGTACAGGATAACATTTCCAAATCGATGAAGAATACGCTTCGCGGCTTGCATTATCAAGCCGGAAACGCCGCTCAAGGAAAATTAGTACAAGTATTGACGGGAAAAGTTTTAGACGTTGCAGTGGATATTCGTTTTGGTTCGCCTTCGTTTGGAAAATATTTTGCCGCTGAAATTTCAGAAGAAAATCATTATCAATTATGGATCCCTGCCGGTTTTGCACACGGATTTTCGGTCCTATCGGATGAAGCTATTTTCTCTTATAAGTGCACTGAACTATACAGCAAGAATGATGAGCGGACTATTGTTTATAATGATGCTGATCTAAATATCGATTGGAAAGTTTCTTCTCCGGTACTTTCTCCTAAAGATTTACTCGGCAAAAAACTTTTTGAAATAGAAAAAGATTTCTTTTTTAATATGGAGGTTCTATGAGTCTGAAAGATTCATCAGTATTTTTCACCGATAAGGAACAACTCGAAAGTTATTCCCTTTCAAATCAATTCGCAGAACATCTTGAATTTATTTTAGTGAAGGATAAGCTCTCTGCAACTCAAGATGATATTTATTATTCAATTTCGATGTCGGTGCGCGATCGTCTTGTTCGGAAATGGCTTCGTACCATGCACAAGTATAATGTTGATGATGTGAAGCGCGTCTATTATTTATCATTGGAATTTTTAATGGGCAGACTGCTCGGCAACGCTCTCATCAATATGGATTATTACGACGAAAGTTATAAGATTTTAAAAGATGCCGGTTATCATTTAGAAGAATCGAGGGACCAGGAACACGATATGGCATTGGGTAATGGCGGCTTGGGAAGACTTGCCGCATGTTTTTTAGATTCTATGGCTACGCTTGAGTTGCCTGCTTTTGGGTACGGAATCCGTTATGAATATGGAATTTTTGAACAAGATATTGAGAACGGTTTTCAAATTGAAAAACCTGACAACTGGTTGAGTTACGGAAATCCGTGGGAAATTCTTCGCCGCGAACTTGCTTATCGTATTCGTTTTTACGGTAAAGTTGAAATGCATCAGCAACCGGACGGACAAATGAAATTTGAATGGAAAGAGACAGAAGACATTCTTGCGGTGGCTTACGATGTACCCATTCCCGGTTTCCGCACAAATACAGTAAACAATTTGCGCTTATGGCAGGCAAAAGCTACTCACGAATTCAGCTTTAAGGAATTTAACGCCGGTAATTATGTGGCTTCCGTTCAAAAGAAAAACGAATCTGAAAACATTTCCAAAGTACTTTATCCAAACGATACGATGGTGGAAGGAAAATTTCTTCGTTTAAAACAGCAATACTTTTTTAGTTCTGCAACATTGCAGGATATTATTAGAAAGTATAAATACGGACATTCAGATTTTAATTTGTTCTCCGAAAAAACCGCAATTCAATTGAACGATACGCACCCGGTTATTGCTATCCCGGAGTTAATGCGAATCTTGATGGACGAAGAAGGATTAAGCTGGGATTATGCATGGGACATTGCTATTGAAACTTTTGCTTACACAAACCACACGGTTGTTCCCGAAGCATTAGAAGAGTGGTCTGTTAAAATTATGGGAAAACTTTTACCGAGACATTTGCAAATTATTTATGAAATTAATGCAAGGTTTTTGAATCACGTTCAAGAACAATATACCACTGATCCGGACATTATTTCAAAATTATCGATTATCCACGAAAATGGCGATAAAAAAATCCGGATGGCAAATCTTGCAATTGTCTGTTGCCATTCAATAAACGGAGTTGCCGCGCTTCATACTAATATTCTTAGGAATAATATTTTCCCACATTTTTATGCTCTCTTCCCGGAAAAGTTTAAAAACATAACTAACGGAATTACGCCGCGCCGCTGGCTGAAAATAGCAAATCCTTATTTATCCGAAGCAATATCAGAGCATATTGGCGACGGCTGGGTGAAGGACTTAACTCAAATTAAAAAACTTGAGAATCTGACTGACGATAAACAGTTCATGGAAGTTTTTAGAGAAGCAAAGTGGCTGAATAAGAAATTTTTAATTGAATATATTGAATCAGAACATCAGGTTAAAATTAATCTCGACTCAATGTTTGATGTTCATGTAAAAAGATTTCATGAGTACAAGCGCCAACTGTTAAATGTTTTGCACGTAATTACGATGTATAATAAAATTAAAGATAATCCGCGTGCTGCGTTTGTTCCGAGAACTGTAATTTTTGCCGGAAAGGCTGCGCCTGCATATTTCCAGGCAAAGCTAATTATTAAATTGATCAACAACGTAGCCAATGTTGTCAATGACGACCACACTATCGGTGACAAGTTAAAAGTCGTTTTTCTTAAAAATTATTCCGTTTCGCTCGCAGAAAAAATTATTCCCGCCACGGATTTGTCCGAGCAAATTTCAACTGCGGGATTAGAAGCTTCCGGAACGGGCAATATGAAGTTTGCGCTTAACGGAGCGTTAACTATTGGTACAATGGATGGCGCCAATGTTGAAATGCGTGAAGAAGTCGGCGACGATAATATTTTTATTTTCGGGTTACTCTCCGAAGAAGTTATGAAATTAAAATCAAACGGATATCGCCCGCGCGAATATTATGAAAAAATTCCTGAACTAAAACGGGTGCTTGACATGATCCAAAACAATCACTTCAGCATTTTTGAACCGGGAATTTTCCAACCCCTCATTGATGAATTACTGAATGTTGATTATTACTTCCTGCTTGCGGATTATCAATCGTATGTAAAGACTCAAGCTAAAGTAAGCGCTCTTTACAAAAACAAAGATGAGTGGTATAAAAAAGCTTTACTAAATGTTGCGCGTATGAGCAAGTTCTCCAGTGATCGTTCAATTCAAGAGTACGCTAAATTAATTTGGGATGTAAAACCGGTTAAAATTGATGAAGCTTAAATGAAAATCATTTTACATTTTACATTTGACTTTACCAATGTACATCCTTGGAATATCAGCATTTTACCATGATAGCGCCGCATGCTTGCTTAAAGACGGTGAAATACTTTCTGCCGCTCAGGAAGAAAGATTCACTCGCAAAAAAGGTGATCACGCTTTTCCTATTCATTCAATCAATTATTGTTTGAAACATGCGGGGATAACCGGGAATGATTTGACTTATGTGGTTTTTTACGATAAACCGTTTCTAAAATTTGAACGACTTCTTGAAACCTATCTTAACTATGCGCCGGTTGGAATAAAATCTTTTATCAAAGCAATGCCTTTGTGGATAAAAGAAAAACTTTGGATGAAAGAGTTTATTAAAAAGGAATTGGGATTCGAAGGAACGATTCTTTTTCCCGAACATCACGAGTCGCACGCCGCTTCCGCCTTTTATCCATCACCGTTTCAAGATGCAGCATTTCTGACGATGGATGGCGTTGGCGAATGGACAACTTCAAGCTTTGGGATTGGAAATGGAAATAAAATTCAAATTGATTCCGACATTCATTTCCCGCATTCAATTGGATTGCTTTATTCCGCGTTTACTTATTATACCGGATTCAAAGTAAATTCCGGCGAATACAAAGTGATGGGTTTGGCTCCATACGGCGAACCAAAATACGTTGACAAAATTTATTCGGAATTAATCGATTTAAAAGAAGACGGTTCCTTCAAATTAAATATGGAGTATTTTAATTACTGTGCCGGTTTAACGATGACGAATGAAAAATTTCATCAACTTTTTGGAGGCGCACCGAGGAAACCGGAATCAAAGTTAACACAAAAAGAAATGGACATAGCACGTTCTGTTCAAGAAGTTACGGAAGAAGTAATGCTAAGGATGGCAAAACACGTGCGTAAAGAAACAGGGCAGAAAAACATTTGTCTTGCCGGTGGTGTTGCTTTAAATTGTGTTGCTAACGGAAAACTTTTGCGCAAAAATATTTTTGAAAATATCTGGATCCAGCCTGCTTCCGGTGATGCCGGGGGCGCTTTGGGGGCTGCATTAACCGCCTGGTATCAATATTTGGGAAATGAAAGAAAAACAGACGGAAAAACCGATGCAATGAACGGGGCTTATCTTGGTCCGGAATTTTCAAACGAAGAAATAAAATCATGGTTAGAAAAAAATGAAATTCCTTTTAAACAGCTAAATGAAGATGAGCTTTATTCTCAAACAGCTTCATTGCTTGCAGATGAAAAAGTTGTCGGATGGTTTCAAGGTAGAATGGAATTTGGTCCGAGAGCATTAGGTAATCGTTCTATAGTTGGCGATGCGCGTTCGGCAAAGATGCAAGCAACGATGAACATCAAAATAAAATTTAGAGAAGGATTCCGCCCGTTCGCTCCTTCGGTGCTTTCAGAAAAAGTTTCGGATTATTTCGAGATGAAAAACGAAAGTCCATATATGCTGCTGGTTGCTGAAGTTAAAAAAGAACGGCAGAAAGAAATGACGGAAGAGCAAAAAAAGCTTTTCGGAATTGAAAAATTAAATATTTTGCGCTCGGACATTCCTGCAGTAACGCACATTGATTATTCTGCGCGCATTCAAACCGTGCAGAAAGAAACGAATCCACGCTATCACAAATTAATTTCTGAATTTGAAAAACTAACCGGTTACGCAGTGGTTGTGAACACTTCATTTAATGTTCGCGGAGAACCGATTGTCTGCACGCCGCATGACGCTTACCGCTGTTTCATGCGCACCGACATTGACTATCTTGTGCTCGGAAATTTTTTGCTAAATAAAACCGAACAAAAACAACTCGAAAATGATGTTGATTGGAAGAAGGAATTTGTGTTAGATTAAGTAATAAGAATTGAATTTACTTGTAACTAAAATTAATAGGTCTGGCCATGATAGAACTCAGAACAAAGGAGCAGATTCTCTACAATAAAAGAGGAGAACCCCAGAGTGTACTTATCGACTATAAAGTCTACAAAGAAATGCTTGAATTATTGGAGGACTCGGATTGTGTTAAAATAATTAAAGAAAGAGAAAATAATTCTACATTCAGCGAAGCAGAGTTCATAGAAAAACTGAAGCAAAAATGATGTATTCGTTAGAATTTAAAGAGGTTGTTCTAAAAGAATTCAAGCAAATTCCAGTGAATGAGAAAAATAAACTTTGGACCAAAATTCAACAATTAAAAAGTGATCCTCGCCCGATTGGTTGCAGAAAACTTGTTGGAAGGGATTCGGATTACAGGATTAGGTACGGGAATTATAGAGTTATTTATCAAATAAATGAGATAGAAAAGAAAATTATTATTATTCAAGTCGGCCACCGGAAAGATATTTACAGATAAAAAGCGCATAATGATTAAAGAAGAATTAAAACAAATAAAAGCTACTCCGGCAGAATTAAGAAAGTTCGGACTTACTATCGGCGGACTGTTAAGTTTAATCGGGATAATTATGATTATCCTGCAAGCAAAACATAAATTAATTTTCTGCGGGCTGGGTTTTCTGTTTATGTTCCTCGGATTGGCGCTTCCGAAAGCATTGAAGTGGATTTATAAATTGTGGATGGGTTTTAGCGTTGTTCTCGGTTTTTTTTCAACGAGAATAATTTTAAGCCTTCTCTTTTATTTTGTGCTGACTCCAATAAAATTTATTTATAAATTTACCGGGAAGAATTTTTTAGATTTGAAAATTGAGAAATCAGCTGCAAGTTATTGGCGGAAACGTCCGCAGGCTACTTTCGATAAATCTCAATATGAAAAGCAATTTTAGGAACGATAATGAGCAAACTTTCAATTTTATCAGAGTTGTGGGATTTTCTAAAAGTCCGTAAAAAATGGTGGCTTGCCCCGATTTTATTTTTCCTTATTCTTCTTGGCGGGTTGATCATTTTAACGCAAGGTTCTGCATTGGCTCCGTTTATCTACGCTATCTTTTAGGTGAGGCATGGCTGAGAAAATAAAAATTACAATAAAGAAGAAGAAAAAGAGAGTTCCTCTTCCGCAGAAACCTCCCAAGGTTATTTCAACGCAAAAAACTTACAACAGGAAGAAGGGAAAACAAACTCTTGATGATGGGAGTGTAAATTCAAAATAAATCTCTCACCTTATGCAAGTTTTTTAATAACCGCTCAACCACAAATAACCTTCCATGAACTTCAAATATAGAATTCTATTACCAAAATTGGCGATTTTCATACACCATTTGTGAAAAAACGAAACCTTTCCATAAATATTAGAAAATATTTTGCTTTTCATTTGCCTC
>JALNWB010000127.1 GCA_023231105.1 Ignavibacteriaceae bacterium
AACCATCGGTCTACGTAACCATCACCGTTAACATCTTTCTGAAATTTCGCGGAGAATCTAAAAAAATCAGAATATGTTTGAGGTGACGTAGATGAACCCAAATCCATCATCATCTTTTCATTGTAGATGAGCATGATCGGATTAATCTTCCACGGAATTTGATAGATATGTCCATCGAGTGACCTGATTTCCTCAATCACTTCACTGTCACATCTTTCGTTAAGAAAATCCATAAATCCTTTAAGCGTATCAAGTGCAACTAACACGCCGGCTTCCGCATAAGCTTCGACATCGCCCTGCCACATGTTTGAATAGATATCGGGAGTAGTTTTGCCTACCACCGCAGCAAGAATAATCTCTTCACTCGATCTTCCTTCAGGAACCGGTTGATATTTAACTGAAACATTTTGGTTATTTTTATTCCACTTTTCCGTTAATTGTTTTGCGAACTGAATTTCATAACTATTGTTGGAACACCAGTAGATCAAGTTCGTTTCGGAACTTTGATTGCCAGAATTACATGACTGTAGCGGAAGCCAAATCAAAATCAGTAAAGCAATATTTATAAAAAGTCTATTCACTATTTTTTATTCCCAGTTTACCCAATCGTTATCAATTGAAGGAAATGCAGGTCTTGGAATTAGATTGCCTCGTTTAGCGATGAACATTTCGATTGCTTTTTTATCATTTTCGGTTGAAACTTTTATCTTGTTAAGCAGAACTTCATTTATAACGATTTTATATTTTTTCTTCAACTCAAGAATTTTGTGCAATATTTTTTTCGAAAGTTCTGCACTCATAATTTCGGACTGAGATTGTTTCTTCTCACTTACCAAACGCTGCTCTTCGGAATTTAACGTGATGAAATTCGCTAATTCGTTTCTGTACGCGCTGTATGATATTTTATCTTTCCACCAGGTTGATTGCTTTTTTACCCAATCGGATTTGTTATAACCTTTTTGGTACGCTTCATCAGTCAACAATTTATCTCTCACCATAACCCAAACCAAATCTTCTAAAGATTTCGAGAATGCTATTAATTCATTTTTAGAGAATTTTACGTATTGCTCACGGTTCCTAAACCAGATGATAAATTCGTCTAGAGATATTTTACGGTTCTTGCATTCAACCAACGTTAAACCGGTGTACTTCTCTCCTCTTTTTAATCCGAGATTGGATAATGCAACTTCCAATTTGTCATCTAATTTCCATTCGGAATAATTTTCAGGTGTAAGAATAAATTTCCCAAGATAAGATCGAAGCACATTAAACACATCACGTTTTATAATTGGATTTTCATCTTCAAATAATCCTTTCACATATTGATCCGATAATAAATCCATTTTGCTTTTGGTAATCGCTTCAACCGCTTCGGATTTCAGTTTGTTATATTCCGCTTCACCGGTGATCATGCTTTTAATAATATTATCAATCTTAATGATGTACCATCCGTCATCAGTGTGAATGGGATCAGAAATCTTTCCGGCTTTCAATGTATCCACAATTAAAGCAAACTGCGGATTTTTCATATATATGTTGTATAGACTGGTTGTTAGTTGTCTATCATCAACCAGGACTGAATCACTTAATTGTGCTGTGAATAAAGAGTCAAACGAAATTCCATTTTTTAATTGAGTTAAATAATCTTTCAAAGCCGGAGAATCATTAGCGTGTAACCATCTCAGTTGATATTCAGTTTGTTTCTTTTCAATAACCTTCTTGATCTCGACATCATTTATTTTAACCTTCGGCACAATTTCTTTCTTGAACATTTCTTCAGATGCCAAATCAGATTCGATATCTGCGTAAAGTCCTTTCCTTAATTCATTTTTCATTACACCTTTTTCATATCCTTCAAGAGCAAGCAGTTTTTCGTTGATCATATAATTAAGGTAGATCAACTTAGAATTTTTTTCTCTTTTCGGGAAAGCCGGTCCAAATTCATAACTGTAGATAAATTCTTCCGCTGTAATTTTAACTGATCCGACTTGAGCTACAATTTCATTTTTGATTTTTGAATTTTCATTCCCTTCAAAAAATATATTTTGCGAATAGCTTTTGCTCAAACAGAAAAACAGCAATATGAGTAAGGTTTTTTTCAAATTCTTCTTTAAACGACGATTCGGAATTTTTACAAATTTAACTATTAGAATTTTATCCCTATTGAAAAACTATGAACATTTTTTAGTTTCCCAAAATCTCGAAAAGCATAATCAAATTTTATAATTGCTGAACTTAACAGCATCTTAGAATCAACACCGGCGCCAAATGAAAGTCCTCCTTCGGCATCTTTGAGAAACAATGAATTATATCCTCCTCGCACCGAGAAGAAATCCAGAAAAGAAAACTCCGTACCAACATTTAAACTCTGGTAATCATTATTCGGAACAATGGCATCAGCGGATACAGTTAATTTATAGCTTTCATATTGGAATGCAGGAGTTGAAACGCCTATCTGGAAAATAAGAGGCAAATCCCACGAATCAAGTTCAATATTTGTTGGTATTCTTTCGTTTGAACCTTGTTTAGTTTCGTCAATCCGGATAAAATTTCTCGTATCTCTTCCGTCTAAACGCATTGAGGTTCCGAAATTTGACATCACTGCGCCGATAGTCATTCCTCCGAAAAGATCGGTTCTTAAAATGGTGCCGGCATCAATTGCGAACGCAGACGAGCTCATATGCCAGATGGTTTGCTTGATATATTTAGCCGTGATTCCAATTGAAAACCTATCAGTAAATTTTCTTGCAAAAGATAATGCAAGCGAGATATCCGCAGCGCTGAAATTTTCTCCGGTTCCATCGGGTTGTTCAACGGTAGTAACTTTCATGTCTCCCATGGTGAGAGATGTAAAACTAAAACCGAGATTTCCAAAATCTCCTAAAGGAATCGCCAGCCCGGCGTAATCGAATTTTGTATCCGCGATCCAATCCGTATGCGCCAGTACTGCTTCATACTGATTGAGACCAGCTATTCCGCCGACATTCCAATACAATGTTGATGCGTCATTTGCGAGCCCCACGAATGCCCCTCCCATTGAGTTTGCGCGAGCGCCAACGCCTATCTCCAGAAAGGATGCTGCGGTTGTGCCGGTCTTCGAAACATTTTGGGAATAGAGTGATTGATTTACTGAAAAGAAAATCAGAATTAATAAAAACATTTTTATACGAGTTATATTATCCATAGCATTCTGCAATAATTTATACTTTTGTAATTTCATCATTTTATTACCGCAAACTTTCCAATCTTTTTCCCAACACCCGGAGCGTCAATATGATAAACATAAACTCCGTAAGCTATATCCATTCCATCCTTGGAAACTAAATCCCAACTTTCCTGTCCGTCTGATAACGTACCGGAATGCTGAAACGAATCCACAAGTTTTCCGCTCAAAGTGTAGATGCTGATTGTGCATTGACTCGGCAGATGCGTAAAGTAAATACGCCTTTCACCGCGTCCGACATTACTTGAAAGCGGTTCCCATGACGCTGCTCCAACATATGGATTAGGAACAACCGACACATTATTTATATCCGACTCGGCTTTGACCTTGTCAAATCCTTTTCCTTTTAAAGTGAACTGGTAGAACTCTCCTTTTCTGAAAGGTTTCTTATTTACCACTTTAAAAATATCCCCATACTGAGGAGGTCTCTGCTTATCTTCAGCAATAGTGGTGTCTTTTATAAAGGTGATAGACCAACTTACATGCAGATCAGAAAAATTAGTAGCTTTTTTACCAAGAGAATCTCCAAATACTATAAAGATTGCATCACTATCGTTAAATATCTTATCCGAATTTTTGTCCCTAAAAATGAACTGGAAATGTTCTATCCTTTCGGTAAGATTATTCACAACAATATTCGTCTGTATAGGTTGGCTGAAAGATGTAGCCGGGAATGATAAATCGCCCTTACCTGGCTCCAAAAGTTTTATTTCAAAGTCGGCAGGATAATCTATTTTCTTTCCTAGATAAGCCGCTTGATATCTTGAATCAAAACCCACCTGCACAATATAGTTGCTGTTTCCGGTGATCCATTTAGTCTTGTCAACGTCAATTGCTACAGAGGTATCACTCTTCATATTAACCGTAAATCCGTCAAGGACAGGAGTCTGCCCTTCAACACCGGTTATTTTCTGTTTGTTTAACATCGTGTCCCCTGCTGCTATGTTAATAAGCGAATACTCCGGATTAGCAGAATTATGATAAAGGACGTTATCATTGAACTCCAGACGATACGTATTAAAATTCTTAATGGAATCCGGATTGAGTATCGATATCGAAATGTTTCCTGTGCCTGGTCCGCTTCCTTCGAAAGATGCGACCTCCGGTGCGAGATAACCCGCAGCAGGCGCTCTCGGAGTAATAACCGCTGTATTTATATCTGTGGTGATATTACCGTTAATATCTTTCTTCAGAATAGTTGTTGTCTCTGAAGGAGGTATGCCTTCAAAATTTCCTTCGATAGTAGTTGTTTCATATCCTCTATCATAAGCTGCAACTGCATAGTAGTAAGTTTGACCGTTTTGCACTGTTGTATCAATGAAGGAATGCTTTAATCCCGAATCATTTCCGAGATAGAACATTGCGCCGTTCACATTTATCGGATGAAGTCCGGTAACACCATCAATCACATCGAACTGTGCTATCGGAGATCTGAAAATAGGTTTACCGTACGCATCCGTAATTATTTTGTTCTCCAGAAAATTCGGTTCAGTTGATCTGTAAATTCTGTATCCTTCAAAATTTATTCGCTGATAAAATTCATCGAATGTCTTCTCGGCTCTGTCATCCCAATACAGAATTACTTTATGATCTCCAGGAACGGCAGTTAGAATTGGTTTTTCCGGTGGTTTGGCAAAACGATAATTTGCATTGTAGATTTGCTGCACCGTCTTTTTTCTTCTGAACAGATCGTCTTGGTTTATTCCGAAGACCATCGACATAGAAAATCTTTCCGTCTCACCTTCACCTTGATTCTCCCCGGTGACTGTTGAATAAGTATTCCTTCCATTCATGCTGAAAAGATAACTTGAAAAATAATTTGCAAGGTTTACGCCAACAAGTGATTGACCGTGCGGAGATGGTAAACCGGAAAGTACGGTCCAATTCTCCTCATCATTGTCAAGCTCATAAGTATGAACTGCATAAATCTTAAAACCTGTAAGACCTAACTGATCGGATTCATCTTTATCAAGTATGCCGAAGTTCGGTTCTCCCTGGTCTGGTTTTCCATTTGCTTCTGTTCCATCAACATCAGGTCCGGAATAGCCTGCATCAAATGGACCAATACCATCGGAGCCGACATCATTATTAAGAGGTTCGCCTGAATCCCATAGACCATTATTGTTTAGATCGGCGTACGATTTCCAATTAGCATTCTCATCAGCATCCCAATGTTCTTTCCACGAATAACCGTAAAACTGAAAAAATTTTGTAGTATCCTGAAAAGCATTTTTTAAAAACGGATCTTGATTAGGATTAGTTACAAAAAAAGTCGCGTTGTTATTTCTTTTCTCATCAGTTAGTCCGTCAGAGTCGTTATCTATTTGATCATCCGGAACACCGGGGCTTTCAAGGAAGGCGTAACCGGCAAGTCCTACCGGACTCCAATTTCCAGGGTTGCCGAAAGGTACGACTGACCACGCATAAGACATATCAAGTAGTTCATTATAATCACCTGCGTTATTCGAGGAATTATCATGTCCGCCAATTCCCCAATCCACATATTGCGCAAATAAAGTTTTTTGATAATCATAAGTTCCCATGTTAGTAATCTCGTAATACCAGAAGATTACATCTTCAGCAAGCACCTGCGACCACTGAAAACCGCGGGCTCTAACCTGCATGCCCAGTCCTCCTCTTGTTGGATCTTCGGTGTCAGGAGTAAAATTATTCTTCAGCAGGTATTCTCTATCTTCATTATCATCGAACACAAAATACGTTTCAACGTCTGCATTGAAGATTCCTTTTCCGAAAAATCCATTCCAGTTTCCATTCCAATCCGAAGTTCTGTCGGGCCATTTCTCTGGCCAGGTGGATGGAACATCGCTCCTTGCCGGTGTGCTGCTGTAAGTTGCCGAATAGCCGGACAAGGGCCACCATCCGTATGTAACACCCGTTGCACTATTGTACCGGGTAAACTCGTAGTAGTTCGATTCCAGCGGATGAATCAGTTTTCCTGCCGGGTCTTTCGCTTCCGCTTGAACAATGATTGCGACGCCATCCACATACGTGTGGTTAGTTCCCTTTGGCCAAACTCCGCTTCTGCTTGGTTCATTCTTCCAGTCTGCAATTTCACCAAAGTTATAGTAAACGGTTGCAGCAAGGTTACCATCCATGAATCCTTTTCTGGTTTGATTGTGGTCCCCTTTGTTTTTATCGACAACTCTCTGGCCGAAAGTCAGGTCGGAATTAATAATAAATGCTGCCGCAATTAAAATTATAAAACCGAAATTATTTTTTGTTATCAACATTTTTACTCCAATAAAAAGACAACCTAAAATGAAAAATCAGCCCCAATAACAATTTGCCGGGGTGATGAATAAAAATCCGGTCTGGTAAAAAATTCTTTAATAGTATTTACACCTCTCGGCGCTGTTTGATTTCGAGTAAGCTCCAATGTATCTCCGGCTCTTCCGGTATCGCCGAAAACATTTACTTCATTTAGAGTATCAAATAAATTAAAAATCTTCATAAATATTGAAACTCGATGAGTTGCTAATTCAAAATACTTAGTCAAATAAAAATCAACATCGTAAAACGCCGGTCTGTTGTCGCTGTTTTCCAAACCTGTTCTTTGATTTTGCAAAGATGGTGTATAAGGTAAACCTGATCCAAGTCTTCCAATAAAACTTGCTATATAATTTCCAGGTTCACCAAGCGTTAGCGTAAAATTAAGTGAGTGGGTTCTATCCCAATCCAATGGAACGAGCTGTTTATTCGCCTCTATCGGCGGATTAGATTGCGCATTGTTAAATGCGGCATTCGGATCCGATGCGCTCCCTTTTGCAATTTGGAAAGTATAATCTACCGTTGCCCCTAAACCATTGGTAAATCTTTTTTCAAAGGATAGTGTTATCCCCTTTACAGAACCATAATCTTTATTGATGAGTTTACTGAATTTTCTAAATTCATTTTTAATAAATATTTCCGATGCCAGTAAATTTCTTATATCTTTATAATAACCTGTAACTGTAATTCCCAATTCATCTGTTAAGGCTTGTTGCAAACCTATTTCATACATAATAGTTTGCTGCGGCTGAAGATCAGCATTACCAATAGTGTTGCCGATATTCTCAGGGAAATCTCCCGTTAACGGAATTCTGAAATTAGGATTACGGTACAAATTTTCGAACGGAGGTATCTGGAAAAAATGACCGTATGAAATATGAATTGCACCTCTATCCGAAATAGGATAAGACAATCCTATGCGTGGACTAATTTGAGATTTAGCTTTAGCCTTTGTTAGTAATGAGTCAGGAAACGGAGGTTGAAGTTCATCTATAAGATTAATTTTATTAGGGTCTTTTAAATATTTACCGTCCGGTTCAAAATAGTCAAACCTAAGACCAACATTAACTATTAAATAATCAATCTCTATCTTGTCTTGAATGTAATATGCAAACTGATAAGGATTAGCTTGATAAGTGTTGTAATTAAATGCTCCTGATTCCGGTATCTTCGGTTTAAAGTTTGAAGCAGCATCAATCATTATTTGAAAATCTTTGTACATCAGATCATGATATGTAAACTCAACTCCAGATTTAATTTGATTTATATTATCAATCTGCCATGTAAAATCTGATTTACCGGTATAGCTTGTTGTGGTATGATTAAAATGCCAGTTCTGCGTACCACCGGTCAGGAATGAATTCCCGCTCACGTCGCTCTTTCTGATTGGATCTACATACCGAGGATCAAGAGGATCTTCGTAAACATATTGTTTAAACTCTGATCTGAGAGCCGAAGCGGAAAAATCTATAAATGCCGAATTATTCAACATCAGCGTATAACTTATAATCCCTAAAAAACTTTTTTGATACTTTTTATAATCACCATCAGGATTAAGTTTATAAATATGATCATAGTCTCTGTATTTATTATCCTGATATAATCCGGAAAGTACAATTCCTTTACCACCACCAACATTAATAGCCAATTTCCCTTGCAAAGATAACTTCCGATTGAAGTTCATTGGTACATAGGCGCTGTCACCTGTAGCTCCGACATGCCAATCTGCCGGGTTGTTAGCAGAGAAGTTGGAAGAATCCGATGGATTAAAAATCCTTCGCCCATAAATTGAACCTTCATCATAATTATAACGACCGGATAAAAAGAACTTTAATAAATTTCCCAAACCCGGTACCGGTCCGCTAACATTTCCTTGAACATTATAAACATTGGTAGGACTAATATGATTTATATTTGTGAAAATATTTTTATGTGTGCTGACGTAATCACCGGAATAAAAAGAGAAATTTCCATCTAATTTATCACCTGCAATTTTCGTCACTTGATTAACGACGCCTGAAAGCGCTTCTCCATATTCGGCGTTAAATGTACCGGTAAGCACTTGAATTTCTTCAATACTATTTACTTCCGCCGATAAAGATGATTGCCCGGAATAAACATCATTAACGGGAACACCATCAATTAGATATTTTACTTCATTACCTCTGCCGCCTCTAAAATGTCCATCAACAACACCGGCTTGTAAATTTACAACTGCCGCAACATCTTCTAATGGAAGCATGGAAATATTATCACTGCTTATAGTCGCTTCAGTAGATGTGAGATCTTTTCTGACTAAATGTTTTTCGGCTGTTACAATTACATCGGCTAATTCCATTGATTCCGGATTTAATTCAAAATCAATTTTTGTAGTCTGATCTACAGATACCCTGACCTTCTGAACTATAAATGAAGCATAGCCAACCATCGAAGCTTTTAATTGATATTCTCCGGGAGGAAGATTAATTATGAAATAATTACCATCTAAGTCTGAAGAAGCTCCCATCGAGGTACCGACGACTAAAATATTTGTCCCTATTAGTGCTTCGCGAGTAGTTTTATCAATTATTTTACCCGCAATTTTTCCAGTGGTTCCGGCATAACCCAGTGTTCCTAAGAAAAAAATGAAAAGACCGATCGATGAAACTAAAACTTTATTACAATTAGTAAAAGTGAACACTACATCCACCTATTATTACATTAAAAAAATATTTATTAATTAAAAATTGAGATTAAAAAAAGGGCACCTTCACTAGGTGCCCTCGTCAAAATAATTTACTTCAAAAGAATCAGTTTTCTTGCTTGATAAAAGTCGCTAGTTCTAATTGAATAAATGTACGTTCCGCTGGAAACCTTTGATCCGAAATTATTATCGCCATCCCATTGAACTTTATAAGTTCCGGGATTTTGTTCATTATTGATCAAGGTTTTTACTTCACGTCCGAGCAAATCATAAATTATTAACTTAACATATGAATTTGTTGGGAGTGAATAATTAATTATCGTACTCGGGTTAAAAGGATTCGGATAGTTTTGAGATAAACTATAATCAGTTGGAGTTTTTGTATCCTTAGTTATATCTGTAACTCCATTTTTCGTTATTTGTAGTTCATCCATATAAACTGTTCCCTGAAATCTTCCTAACGGATGTAATCTCACCGACATTGAAATTGCTCCATCCTGTACCGGGACATCAACATAAAATTGTTTCCAATCAAATGAGGTTGCATTTGGGAATTTTAATGGAATGTCTCTTGACCAAAATTCTCCCCAGCCTGCATTGTTTCCGATTGTGTTATGGAAGATCGGCGTAATTGCTACACTCCATTGATCTCCTACTGCTGCTGCTGAATCCGGTTTCAAATTCATTCCTTTTATCCATACACTTACTCTGAGTATATCACCGGGTACTATACCATTTAATGCGGTTATATCTTGCGGTACATTTGAAGAAGCTGCACGTGCTGAAGCTTTTGTCCCGCTGTTTAATGGATATTTTTTTGTTCCAACAAATCCATCATGGGTTCCCGCTAAGTTTTCAAACTTAAGCGAATATAATCCTTGATGTGCTTGCTCATCGGTTATTCTTGTGTTCTCATAACCGGCATCTAATTGTCCGTCATTGCCTCCGTTTGGCGGCAGCCAGTAAAACCAGCCTGTCGGAACTCCTACTTGCGTGTTCCAATCTTGGCCTAACCAGCCTCCTCTTCCATTCAAAATAAAGTCATCTGCCCAGACTGTACCCGTTGCATCTTTTCCGCCTACAAACCTGATGATCGTTTTGAATGCATCTTCCGGTAAGCTAATCGCACCTACGGCTGTCTCTGCTAACTTCCAGCCGGTTGAACTTGCTACACTCTGATCTAAGTCGAACTTCTTCTCTCCGATCAACGTTCCATCTTCACGGTAGAATGAATAACTTACATTCCACTTCTGATCTTCTGTCGTTGGATTTGTGTTTACTCCGGAAGTCTTGTAGTACACTCCCATATCTATATCTACATTCTTAAAATGTCGCTCCGACCACAAGTCCACCATATTCTCCGACTCCCACATCGCTACTTCCGATGTTGTCGCCTTCGTAATTTTTAGTGATCTGCCCATCGAATGTGAATCGTCTTTCGCCCAGCTTAACGTGGCTCCGCTTGGTTCGGCTCCCTTCGTCCAATATGACGGCAAGTCTTGTTCAAAACTGCCTATCTCATTCAGTGAGGCTACTTCTAATTTTTCTACTTTCAATTCATCCATATAAACGGTTCCTTGGAACCTTCCTAATGGATGTAATCTTACTGACATTGAAACTGCTCCATCCTGTACCGGAACATCAACATAAAACTGTGTCCAATCAAATGAGGTTACATTTGCAAATTTCAATGGAATGTCTCTTGACCAAAATTCTCCCCAGCCTGCATTGTTTCCGATTGTGTTATGGAAGATCGGCGTAATCGCTACACTCCATTGATCTCCTACTGCTGCTGCTGAATCCGGTTTCAAGTTCATTCCTTTTATCCATACACTTACTCTTACGATATCACCCGGAACAACTCCACTTAATGGATATTTTTTTGTTCCGACAAATCCATCATGGGTTCCCGCTAAGTTTTCAAACTTAAGCGAATATAATCCTTGATGTGCTTGCTCATCGGTTATTCTTGTGTTCTCATAACCGGCATCCAATTGTCCGTCATTGCCTCCGTTTGGCGGCAGCCAGTAAAACCAGCCTGTCGGAACTCCTACTTGCGTGTTCCAATCTTGACCTAACCAGCCTCCTCTTCCATTCAAGATAAAGTCATCTGCCCAGACTGTACCCGTTGCATCTTTTCCGCCTACAAATCTGATGATCGTTTTGAATGCATCTTCCGGTAAGCTGATCTCACCTACGGCTGTCTCTGCTAACTTCCAGCCGGTTGAACTTGCTACACTCTGATCTAAGGCGAATTTCTTCTCTCCGATCAACGTTCCATCTTCACGGTAGAATGAATAACTTACATTCCACTTCTGATCTTCTGTCGTTGGATTTGTGTTTACTCCGGAAGTCTTGTAATACACTCCCATATCTATATCTACATTCTTAAAATGTCGCTCCGACC
>JALNWB010000128.1 GCA_023231105.1 Ignavibacteriaceae bacterium
AGTCATCATGCTGTTAACGGTTTCTTACTTAGTTTATTTTGAAAGAAAAATTGCCGCTTGGGCGCAGAATAGAATTGGTCCAAACCGCGTAGGACCCGCAGGAATCTTCCAACCTTTCGCAGATGTATTGAAACTTCTTTTAAAAGAAGATATCGTTCCGACTGCTGCAAATAAATATATGCACACACTTGCCCCGATGATTGCATTGTTTGTTGCGTTCAGCACATTTGCAGTTTTACCGATTGGTCCTTCGTTCACGGCTTTTGGAAAAGTTTTTTCTTTTGTTGTCGCTGATGTTAACATCGGGATACTTTACGTTTTAGCTTTAACTTCTGTTGGTGTATATGCGATAACTTTTTCCGGCTGGTCTTCCGGCAGTAAATATTCTTTGCTTGGCGGTATCCGTTCTTCCGCACAAATGATCTCGTACGAAATTTCAATGGGATTTTCTGTAGCCGGAGTTATTCTTTTAGCAGAATCGCTTCGCCCGATAGCAATTGTAAATGCGCAATCCGGCTGGATGTGGAATATCGTTCTTCAACCGATCGGCTTTATAACTTTTCTCGTTTCGGCTTTTGCAGAAACAAACCGATTACCATTTGATTTACCTGAAGCTGAACCTGAACTCGTCGGCGGTTACCACACCGAATACAGCAGTATGAAATTCGCGGCGTTCTTTTTATCGGAATACGCAAATATGATAATCTCAAGCGCGCTTATTGTTACGCTCTATCTCGGCGGCTGGCAAATTCCTTATTTGGAATTATTGAATCTTTCAGCCGGATGGGTTGTAACGCTGCAAGTCGGCGCATTCATTTTCAAATTAGTATTCATTATGTTTTTCTTTATTTGGGTGCGCTGGTCAATTCCGCGTTTCCGTTATGATCAATTGATGAACATCGGCTGGAAAGTTATGTTCCCGCTTTCACTTTTAAATTTGCTCTGGGTAGCAATTTTAGCAATGATTTTATAAAGATTCGGAGAGAGAATGGCTAAGAAAAATAGACTAAAAGATTTATCCTTCGGACAAAGAATTTATATTACCGAAATTGCAAAAGGTTTAGGACTGACTCTAAAGAATATGTTCAAACCGAAGTTCACGATGCAATATCCCGAAGTAAAGTTTGATCCGCCGGCATCTTACCGCGGAAGACCCGTGCTGGCTGTGGAAGAAAACGGGGAAGAACGGTGTGTGGCTTGCGGATTGTGTTCGCGTGTTTGTCCGGCTCTCGCAATTGAAGTTCGCGCGGCGGAAACGGAAAATGAAAAAGAACGTTATCCCGAAAAATTTGAGATAAATATGCTGCGATGTATTTTCTGCGGCTTCTGCGAAGAGGTTTGTCCCGAAGAAGCAATTCTGATGAGCAAGGATTACGAACTTGCCTTTACAAACCGGGCAGATGCAATTTACGGGAAAGACAAACTGCTAACGCCCGTTAGCAGGCTGCAAGACAGAATAAATTTTGTACGACAGTTCAAATAATAAAATAAAAGGTTCACAAGTAAAACGTGAACCTTTTGCATTTTAAATGAAAGAGGGAAACAATGCTTTCAAAAGTTTTCTCATCAGCAACATTTGGAATAGACGCTTACTTAGTTGAAGTTGAAACGCACAGTGAGCGAGGCATCCCGGGATTCATCATTGTCGGTCTTCCGGATAACGCTATAAAGGAAAGCCGGGAACGGGTCATCTCAGCTATAAAAAATTCCGGTTTCGAATTCCCCATAAAAAAAATTACTATCAATTTAGCTCCCGCAGATATTAAAAAAGAAGGAAGTTCTTTCGATTTGCCAATCGCCATCGGCATTTTAACTTCGTTAGAAAAAGTCGAACCAACACTGCTTGATGAAACCGTTATTCTCGGAGAGCTCGCGCTTGATGGTTCACTTCGTCCGATTAAAGGAGCGCTGCCAATAACCGTTGAAGCAAAAAAGCAAGGGAAGAAAAAAATAATTCTTCCGCTTGAGTCGGTTAAAGAGGCTTCAATAGTGAACGGAATTGATGTCTATGGAATGGAAAATCTTTTTGAGGTTGTGCAGTTCTTGAATGGAGAATCAAATGCTCAACCGATTTATACAAGCAAAGAAGAAGTCTTCTCGAAAGTAAATCATTACCAACTTGATTTTTCCGATGTGAAGGGGCAAGAAAATGTTAAACGCGCGTTGGAAGTTGCTGCAGCCGGAGCGCACAATATTATTATGATCGGTCCTCCTGGTTCCGGCAAAAGTATGCTTGCAAAAAGAATTCCTTCGATACTTCCTCCGCTTACTTTTAACGAAGCGCTTGAGACTACAAAAATTCATTCAGTGGCAGGAATACTGAACAAAGAATTTGCGTTGATAACGGAACGACCATTCCGTTCTCCTCACCACACGGTTTCCGATGCGGCATTAGTTGGCGGCGGTTCGTTCCCTCGTCCGGGAGAAATTTCATTTGCGCATCACGGAGTTTTATTTTTAGATGAACTTCCTGAATTCCCCAAAAATGTTTTGGAAGTAATGCGTCAGCCTTTGGAGGATGCAAAAGTTACCGTTAGCCGTTCTAAAATGTCATTGGAGTTTCCGGCAAATTTTATGTTAGCGGCGGCGATGAATCCGTGTCCATGCGGCTATTACACCGATCCGAATAAAGAATGCACGTGCGGACAGCAGCAAATACAAAAATATATGGCGAAAATTTCCGGTCCGTTGTTGGATAGAATTGATATTCACATTGAAGTTCCCGCTGTAAAATACCGGGAGCTTTCATCCACGCAGAACGGAGAATGTTCAAAGGAAATTAGAGATAGAGTAATTGCCGCACGTGATGTTCAGTTAAAACGATTTGCGGGATTAAAAGGAATTTATAATAACGCCGATATGGGCTCAAAAGAGGTGCGGCAATTTTGCCAGTTGGATACTGCAAGCGCGGAGTTACTAAAAATGGCGATGACAAAACTGGGACTCTCCGCCCGCGCTTACGATAGAATCCTAAAAGTAAGTCGCACCATTGCCGATCTTGAAAAGTCCGAAAACATTTTACCGCAGCACGTAAGCGAAGCGATACAGTATAGAAGTTTGGATAGGGAGTTGTGGAAACATTAAAAATGAATAACAATCGAAAGGATGGGATATGAAAAAAGTATACTTTTTAATTATGTTCTTAGGATTTGCATCAATTCAAAATGCTCAAACCATAACGGGCAGGTTAGTTGATCAAGATGGTAATGGTTTGCGGGATCTTGCAGTAGAGCTTTATTTCAATTCAAAGTATGATATAGCAATATCTGAAGGAAGTGGTGCCTTCGTTTTTAATAATATTACGGATGTGAAAAAAGACGATGAACTGCCAACAGGATATTCTATTTCTGATAATTATCCGAATCCATTCAATCCTAAAACACGAATTACATTAACATTACCAAACAATGGAAATGTTCGAATTAGTTTATATGATGTTGTAGGTCAAAGAGTTTTATCAGACGTTGAGAAATTTTATAATGCGGGGACAAATTTTGTAGATCTTGAACTGAATGGTTTACCGAATGGCATTTACTTTGCGAGATTAACCTTGGATGGGAAGTATACGGTTACAAAGAAGTTGATGCTCCTCTATGGTAGTCAGCATCTTTCTTCTGTACCAAGTTTGCTTAACAATTCACTTATCAAACCGACAGCAATTAATAATTTAATAACCCCGATAAATCTTGATAGTCTTGTTGTTGCCAGTTCCATCACCGGAAGAATAACTTTTAAGAACTTGCCAACCGTAGTTGATAGTATTTTAAATTTAGGAAATTTAACCATCGAAAGATTCTGTACTGGTCTTCCAACAGTGACGTATGAGGGGAAGACATATAACACGGTACAAGTAGGCACGCAATGCTGGATGAGAGAGAACCTTGACGTTGGAGTATATGTAGCATCAACAAGTACAATAAGCGATCATTCAGATGTATCAAATAATGGAATAATTGAGAAATACTGTTATGGAAATAATGAAGCAAATTGTGCAACATACGGCGGACTGTATGATTGGAATGAAGCCATGGCATATAGTACAACACCAGGTACAAAAGGCATTTGCCCAACCGGTTGGCACATACCAACGAAAGAAGAATTTGAAACATTAAAGTCAGCAGTGAGTAATGATGGCAACGCATTAAAAGCAGTAGAACAAGGAACTGGAAGTGGAGTAGGAACAAACACAAGTGGTTTCTCAGCGTTGCTAACGGGCCACCGCAGCAGCAGTGGTTACTTCGTTAATTTAGGTTACTACTCTTACTTTTGGGGTTCTACAAAGAGCAGTGCTACGAACGCCTACTACATGAACTTGTGGAGCAGTGTTAACTATATCGGCGTGATCGATGTCAACTTGGAATACGGTTTTAGTATTCGGTGCCTCAAGGATTAGAAGATGTTTAATGGATGAAGGTTTAGTTAATAAAAGTCTGAAAACATTTTACCGCAGCATGTAAGCGAAGCGATACAGTACAGAAGTTTAGATAGGGAATTGTGGAAGCATTGAGATTTCCCGGCTATCAACAAAAAACAATCAGCGAAACCGTAAACGGTATCACTGTGCAAATAAATCATCGTAAACGCTGATGTGATTTTTATCGCGCTTCAGCGCGATTTTTTCGTGCCGCACAATCCATTCATGGTTGTGCGGCGTTAAGGAAATAATGTAGTCTTTTCGGGGAGTGGTAGCCAAAAGGCGGGATAAACCATTCGTGGTTTTTCTGGAAACAGTTCTCTGTTCTGAATGAACTAGAGCGGGAAAAACGACTAACAGAACTTTCTCAGTTAGTCCATCACAAAAAAGATTCCAGCAAAAGAAATATCTTTGAGCTAAGAGGTTTGGGAAAAGAAATTTGGCAAGGACCGGATGCGCAAACTTATATTGATAAGGAACGGGCATCTTGGAATGGCTAAAAGAAATTCGAGGCGGGATAAAAACAATACCACAAAAACTGATAATACTGGATAATTGTTTTTCCGTTGTTCCATTGATTGTGCGAGCAAATTTCAGTTCAGGAAATTACCTACTAACTCACTCTACACAAAAGCCACATTTGAAACCTTAATCATAATCTTATTCTTACTCGTTTCTCAACAGTTATTCTGGATTAAGAAAAAGATTACGATTACGATGGTTATTTATTAATAGCTTCGTAAAATGTATTATTAATCATCAATCAGAAAAGCATCTTTTAATGGTTCGGATTCCATTATCTCTTTCATCATTGATTTTATTTTTTCGTTTGGCTCAAAGAAATCAACAATTTTTTCAGTCACGTCAATCGAAACAACATCGGCACCGCTGAAAACCAATTCCCACTTTGAAACGATGACGGAAAGGTTTTCACTTTTTGCAAGTTGAGCCAATTTATCTTTTATAGCACCAGTGATATTATTGATGGATCCTCTTCCGAAACCTTGCTCATGCATCATTACTTGCCGAAGAGACGCCTCTCGCTCAATTTTGGCGATGGCATCCTTATCGTCTTTTTCTTTTGCTTCTTTCATCCGCGTACCTAAGGAAGCAAAAATTTGTTGATTGGTTGAGAATTTAGAATTGTAAAAAGCTACTGCAACTGCTCTCGAATCGAAAACTCCGATCCGCAGTTTTGATTGAGCGTTCGTTTCTTTTCCTATACTGAAGAAAAATCCAAGAAGAATTAAACCAATTAAGGAAATTGAAAAAGAGCACTTTTGTGAAGACATAACTACTCCGTTTATAGTTTTGAAATTAACAACTAAATATCAAATCTTAGGCAAAGAGTCTTAATCGTAATCTTATTCTTCATCAGATTAAAAAAAGAGCAAGATCAAGAATTAATCACCATTGTTATAAAAAATTATTCAAGAACATCAACAGTAGAATCCGCATCAATCCTATCGCCGACAATAAGACTTACGCCCGCCGTTACTAACGGGATGGTGATAATCACCGCCGTGATGATCTGTCCGATAACAAATCCTTTCCCAAGAATAACTACTAAAAGCAGCGCAGTTATTGCAAGGACAACGCCGCCAATTGTTCTAGGGAATTTTTTAGCTAACCAGCCTACAAGAACTATCAACCATCCGGGAGCGGATTCGGCAAGAAATCCAACTGAAAATCCGTTCTCTAGAAAGACGAAAAGCACGATCATTAAACCAACACCTATAATTATTTTTGTTCCGGATTCACGGTAATTCCCGATCAAAAAGACGTTAGACAAAGCCTTTGCTGCTAATCCTATGACTACGATTGCGTTAAAAAATTCCCAACTGTGATCTCCTTTATTGCTTTCGTAAATAGCCATGATGATGCATCCGATGATCATTGTGGCAAAAGCAATATTTCCGGAACGGTATTGAATACTCATTTGGCGTTCATCAACAAGAGACTTCGCAATGTTGAGTGAAGCCAGCGTCGGTCGAAGCAGATACGAGCCTGCCAACAAGAACAGCCATAATTGATTTTGTGTTACGCCAAAAATGATGACTCCTAAAATGAAAATAGAAGTCGCCATCCAAAAGATCGGATCCTTTTTAAGCATAGTCTTTCTCCTCAAGTTGAAACAAATTTTCTACTGTTGTATTTAATTTGCGCGCCAATAGCAAAGCAAGTTTGACGGAAAGATTATAGTCACCGCGTTCTATTGCAACGATTGTTTGTCGAGAAACTTTTACCGCATCAGCAAGTTGCTGCTGACTTTGCTCTCCGTTTTCAAATCGATATTTTCTAAGATAAGTTTTGATAGCTAACTCTTTTAATAATTGATTATTTTAACGGTACAAATGTAAAGCAAGTTTTACATATTGTCAAGTATTATTTTCATATTGAATACTATGTTGTACATTTAGTTGAAATAAAGAATCGGATTGAAAAGTTTTTTGTAATTTAAATGTGCCTTAAAATGAAAAAACGAGCAATTGTATTAATCAACAAATTAGTGATCAGCCAAATGAAAAAAATATCAATATATGGGGCACTCTTCCTTGTTTTAGTAGTACTCGGTTACTATTTCTTTCCCGAGAAGAAATTAGACACTTTAAAAAAAATTGACAAGATTTTGGTGGTTAAACACAAACGGCAGTTAACGGTTTACTCAAATGGAGAAGCTTTAAAAACTTATAAGGTTTCGCTCGGTGGAATGCCAGTCGGTAAGAAAGAATTTGAAGGAGATAAGAAAACTCCCGAAGGTATTTACACGATTGATGATAAAAATCCGAACAGCGATTATCATTTGAACCTTGCTGTTTCTTATCCGAACGAATCCGATAGTCTTTACGCAAAGCAATTTGGTAATTCTCCCGGCGGAGAAATTAAAATTCATGGTTTACCAAATGGATATGGTTTCATCGGAAAATTCCAACGCTTCTCTGATTGGACGTTGGGCTGCATCGCTCTCACAAATTCTGAAATAGAAGAACTCTTTTATAATGTTCCGATGGGAACAGAGATTGAGATTGTGAAGTAGTTGGCAGTCAGCAGTTGGCAGTCATCAGTCGGCAGTGGAATGTTTGGTTAATTTATTCTAACATACAATCATTCACCCATTCACCCATTCTCTCTAATTATTTTTTGATTATAAAATTATGAACGGAACAAAACAAACTCATATCATCCCAATAATTCAAGCGTTGCTTGTAACGTTTTTATGGTCAACTTCTTTTATTATTATTAAATGGGGTTTGGTTGATATCCCACCCATAACATATGCCGGACTACGCTATATTTTAGCTTTCTTTATTTTCATCCCTTTCGTTGTTAAAAAGAAATATCTTAATGAAATAAAACAATTGAACTCTTCTCAATGGAAGAGTCTTCTTTTGTTGGGTTTAGTTTTTTACACGTTTACTCAAGGTGCACAATTTTTAGGTTTGTCTTTACTGCCATCTGTTACGGTTAGCTTGCTGCTCAACTTCACTCCGATAATTGTCGCAATTATGGGTATCTTTTTATTAAATGAAAAACCTTCTCTTCTTCAATGGATCGGTTCAATATTATTTATCATCGGCATTATGGCTTATTTCTTTCCCGTTAATTTTAGCGGGAACAAAGGCATCGGTTTGGGAATAATGTTCATCGGTGTTTTAGCAAATGCAGGCTCGGCAATTATTGGGCGGGATATTAATCGAAAGAAAAACATTAGTCCTTTGGTGATAACTTTTATAAGTATGGGTGTAGGCGCAATAATTTTGATGATTGTTGGTTCTGCACTGAATGGATTGCCGTCGCTGAGTACAAAAAACTGGCTTTTTTTATTCTGGCTTGCAGGAATCAATACGGCTTTTGCTTTTACATTATGGAATTTAACGCTTCGTTCACTTACCGCAATGGAGTCGAGCATAATTAACGGAACGATGCTCATTCAAATTGCAATTTTAGCATGGTATTATTTAGGTGAAAAGATTTCAATACAAGAGGGACTGGGAATGGCTATAGCCGCTATAGGAGCAGTTCTTGTGCAAATCAGAAGATCGGCAGTAAAAAAGTAAATACCTCATCTCTTTGTTTTTAAACTTTTCTTTACAAAATTGCATCATCTTTCACCAAACATTTAACGTATATGAAACCTTGGGCAAAAATTCTTTTAGGTTCTGTCGTTTCTCTCGTCCTTATTCTTCTCATCGCGGGATATTTTTTCCGGCAGATGTTGTATAGTTCTCTTCCAGAATATGAAGGAGAATATCAAGCGGAAAAAATAAAGAGTGATGTAGAAATTCACTTTGATTCATTAGCCACTCCGTACATTGTAACTGATAAGGAAGAAAGCGCCGCTTTTGCGCTTGGGTTTTTGCATGCGCGCGAGCGTTTGTTCCAGATGGATTTAATACGCCGAGCCGGTGAAGGAAGATTAAGTGAAGTCTTTGGCAGCAAAACTCTTTCGTTTGATAAAATGTTTTTAACGGTTGGAATTAAACAAACTGCTGAAAAGATTTATCAAGCAGCTCATCCCGAAACAAAAAAAATGCTGTCCGCTTATGCCGACGGTGTAAATTATTTCATCAAGAAGTTTCACAAAAAACTTCCTATCGAATTTGATGTTTTAAAATATGAACCATACGAATGGAAACCGGTTCACAGCTTAATGATTGTCCGTTTAATGGCTTGGGAGTTGAATATGAGCTGGTGGACAGACATTATTTTTACACAGCTTGTTCAACAACTTGGCGAAGAAAAAGCAAAACTGATCCTTCCGGATTATCCTGAAAACGCGCCGACAATTATTCCTTCTTCAATTTTAAAAGAACCAAAAATTAACACTGCGTTCATCGACGTAAACCGTGCATATAAAGAGTTTACCGGTTTCACGGGTACGCATATCGGTTCAAACAATTGGGTGGTGAATAAGGAAAAATCGCAAAGTGGTAAACCGGTTATTGCAAACGATCCGCATTTGTCATTTACTGCTCCAGGCAAATGGTATGCGGCGGTTATCCGCGCGGGTGATTACCAAGTTGAAGGCGTTACTCTTCCCGGTGTTCCTGCGGTGGTGATCGGGAAAAATAAAAATATCTCTTGGGTACTCACCAACGTTATGGCTGATGATGCCGATTTCTATTTTGAAAAACTCGATCCGACTGGAAAGAAATATTTTTGCGATAATGAATGGCATCCGTTAAAAATCAGAATGGAAAAAATAAAAGTAAAAGACGAGCCGGATGCATCAATTGAAATAAAGGAAACTCATCGCGGTCCCATCATCTCCAATATTCACGCCTTCAACTTGATGTATCCGAATTCGCTCGATAAAAATTTGAACATAAGTATGCGCTGGACGGGTAATGATGTGAGCGATGAGTTTTTTGCTTTTTATTCCGTTAATAAAGCAAATGATTGGAACAGTTTTAAAATAGCAGTGTCAAACTTTTCTGTGCCGGGACAAAATTTTGTTTATGCCGATGTTAAAGGAAACATCGGTTATCTTTGCGCTGCTAAACTTCCGATTCGTTCTTCAAATTCACCAACGTTTGTTTTTGATGGAACGACTTCTGGGAATGATTGGAAAGGTTTTGTTCCCTTTGATCAAATGCCGATGCTGTTTAATCCTCCGCAAAATTTTATTGCTTCTGCAAATAACAAAACGATAAAAGATTTCCCGTATCATATTTCAAACTTGTGGGAACCTTCATCGCGCATCGAAAGAATTACAGAACTATTAACCGCAAAAGAAAAACATTCGCCTGAAGATTTTCAAACGTATCAAACCGATTTTGTTTCTCCTTATGCAAAAGATATCACGAAATATATGCTTCAAGCATTCGAGAATAAAAAAGTTAAAGATAAAAATCTTACCGAAGCGCTTGCGCTCTTTAAAGAATGGGATGGTAAGTTCGATGCTTATTATCAAGCTCCGGCTATTTATGCTGTTTTTCTCAAACATCTATTAAAAAATACTTTTGAAGATGATCTTGGATATAATCTTTTTAATGAATTTCTTTTTGTTCCGAATGTGCCGTACCGGGTAGTGCAAAGAATTTTAAAAGAAAACACCTCTTCAATATTTGACGACAAGAAAACTTCAAAAATTGAAACGCGCGATGATATCATTAGAAAAAGTTTAAGCGATGCTTTAACAGAACTTGAATCAAAACTTGGTGCAGATATAAACCAATGGCAATGGGGGAAATTGCACACGCTAACGTTCAAACATTTTTTTAGTGGAGAGAATAAGTTTATTGATGACATTGTCGATATTGGTCCATTCGGTATTGGTGGAGACGGCACGACACTTTTTAATACAGAATATACTTTTAATGATTATCAAGGAAATGTAAGAGCGTTTCAGCATAAGGAATTTGAAAATCATCTCGGACCATCGATGCGGTTCATTTATGATTTTGCCAAGCCCGATGAATTTTATTTGGTGCTGCCAACCGGAGAATCGGGTCATCCGCTTAGCAAACATTATCAAGATCAAACGCAACTATGGCTGCGCGGAAAATATGTAAAAATAAAAATTGATCCGGCTTCAATTAGCAGTTTGAAGAATAAAATTACTTTGGTGAAGTAATTAAGATTGAAAACGATTTAATTTTTTTTGATCAAGTTTTAACAAATCACTCCGCCGCCAAGGCAGTAATCTCCGTCATAAAATACGGCAAACTGTCCGGCCGCTATGCCTCTATCCGGCCGATCAATTGTTACATCAGCAAGATTTTCACTTCGGAATTTTAGTGAGCAGTTGAAAAAATGTTCTCCGTGTCTGATCTTTACCAACAGTTTTTCATGATGCGGAGGTTCATTTATCCAATTAAAATTGGTAACCGAAAAATGATTTTTTTCTTTTTCAATCAACTCAACATTTTTTGAAATAAGGATTTTGTTCTCCGCGATATTTTTCTCGACCACAAACCATGGACCTCCGCTTAATCCCAAACCGCTTCGCTGTCCAATAGTAAAATAGTAGTAACCCGGATGTCTGCCGAGAATTTTTCCCGTTTCCATTTCAATGATGTCGCCGGGAAGTTCACCGAGATGATGTTTGATAAAATCGGAAAATTTTATTTGTCCGAGGAAGCAAATTCCCTGGCTGTCTTTCCGTGTTTGATTTGCAAGATCGTAATCTGCGGCAATTTTTCTGATCTCTTTTTTCGCGTATTTCCCGATTGGA
>JALNWB010000129.1 GCA_023231105.1 Ignavibacteriaceae bacterium
ATCTTTATCAATGGCAATCAGGCCAATCGTTTCTCAATAATTGTTATGCTTTCCGCCACCAGCATCTTATGGCTGACTCGCTGCATATTTCAAATAATATATCCGCAGGGCTCGCTAAATCCGTTAATTCAATATGGAATGCTGGCTTTATTTATTCTAACGACCCTAAGTTTTTTGATCTCTTTGTATCTTGTGAGTACTCAATAAAATACTGCCGCTGCTGAATATCTGAAGCTGCTGAGATGATAGGGGGGGAATAAGCCTTCAAGCCTGATAGCCTTTTGCCTCTAAGTCTTAGCCTTTTCTACTCCCAAAAGCTAAAGGCGAAGGCAGAAGGCGATAGAAGAGAAAAATGCCTCGACCCGATGATCATCAGACCATTCAGCGCCGGGGGCTATCTCAATGATTATACCCAACACCATGGATGAAAAAAAGACCTGAATAGGCAATAATTTGTCAAATAATCATTTTTTTCTCCCCCATGCGTCGAAAAAACTGCTTATTAATTTGCCGACTAATGTTATATTTGAATTCCTCCGAAAAGATTACGACAGCATATAGTTACTTATATATTGGATGTTTATTTTGTATTGTCAGCGGCTATTTGTTCTAATCTTTCCAGTATATCTATCATAGCTTGTGTGTCTTGCTTGCAATATATTTCCAGATGATTCCGAACATTTTCTTTGTCTTTTTCATCGACACTATTAAAAGTAACCCTAATATATTCAGCGGCGGCAGTACCCCCTTCGCATATTTCCAACCCCTCATAGCTGCAATCAGTTAATACGGGTAAAATAGCTTTAATAGATGTACTGCCTTTTTGTTTGGGATCATAGTAAAAGAACTTATCGAAAGGTTCTTCTAAATCAATTATGCGCCCATTAATATTATTATTAAACCAATCACTATATTCTGGAAAGTCTTCAGACGCCTCTTTTAATCTACCTCTTTCAAATTTAGCGTTATAGGTTATTATTGAGCCCCTATCGCCCAATAGTGCTTTAAGCTGGGACAATAATTCGGGCCTGGGATCAACATCCCCTTTGGCTAAATAGCTATGATGTTCTGCTTTTTCCCCGTGCTTCTTTATTATATGCAATGAATATTGGAATGGGATCTTTTGATATGAATGTGTTTTCTCAAAGATAGGGATGGCAGGGTCAATTGTTTCAAAATCTAGAAAATATGCGGGGTATTCAATTTTGTCTATAAATTCCCTAATATTCTTGGTTTTAATTAATGTTGTTCCAGTCTTATGTGCATTAATTTGTTCAATCTTTTGGTCTTTTATCTCGGAAGTTATTGGGATGTCTGATAATTTTGTGATTCCCTTTTCCAGCATTTGGAAGCGAATGCCTTTCATATCCCTTCTTAGCATTAGAACATGATCGGGTGGTAAGATATTGGAGCATTCGTCGTACAATACGCATTTCTTGCAATTTCTGTTAAATATGGTTTTAGGGCGAGCATTGTTTTGTAATATTTCCTCAAGTTTATTTATATTGGCTTCGACAAGGGGGAGGTGGCGATCAATCTCATCATGTACAATCAATTTGATTTTAGGGTCATTCACTTTTTCAGGGGTAATAAAGAGCTTTTCTAATAATAGTTTTTTGCCATCATAAATGTATTTCTTATTAAGATGTAGGATATTAGAATTTCTAATATTTATGCCGGCTTTAGTATATGTATATTTCTGAAATGCAACGTCAGCACAATCAAGGTTAAAGCTCTCACTCAAACAGCAATAATCTTTCTCATCAATCGAATTTTCTGCTTTTACTTCGAGTAAATCCCATGAGTTGTCTTCTGCTGGGATTAATATGTCTGCTAATGCATATGCATGATTATAGATAAACCCTGCCTCAAATAATGGCTTTCGCAATTGTAGTGCTTTTAGCGATTTTTCATGGGTTAGTATTGCCGACGTCTCTTTTTCGATAAGAAGGCCATCAGGAAATAATTTTCTTGCCAATATACCGACTTGAATCCCGCCTTCAATTTTAATTCTTGCGAAAGGGTCAGGTTGTGGAACTTTTGTTGGCTCGTGAATCTTATGCCACAGTAATATTGGACATAATAACCCTTCTCGATATCTAGTCTTCGTAATATAATTCTCATTCATGTTTAACTTATAAACCTCCAGCCTTTATTATCACGTTTGCCAATTACTACTCGGCCTGACACAGAGTTGTCTGCCAGAGAATATAATAATCCTGCTTGTCTCAATTTAAAACCTAGCCATGTCCGGATTTCTAATGAAATGGCTAAACAATGCTTATCTGGGGATAACTCTGCCGCCTCGACCTTACAGTTTCCCCCGCCAACTAACTTAGAGGCTTCTATTGCAATAGTTTGCCAGAGATCAGCTTTATCTGCCTTTTTATTAACCCCATTGAGAAGATTCACTAAGGGTTCGAGCTGAACAGCCCCCCCATTTGATGCAAATTCAAAATATATTGGTATGCCAGTTAATTCACACACACGCAAATCATCGGGGTGACATTGACGGCCACTCCAGAAGCATGATTTAGCTTCTAACGGGGAGCAAAATTTGCCCGCAACAGATTTTATAGCTTCCTGTTCAAGAAGATGTGCTTCTGATAGGCTACTTAGAACAAAGTATTTTTTTAGCGCCTTTTTGCCCGTAACTGCACTTTTATCAAGTTCCGAAGCTAATACTTTCTTCCCTGTTATTTCGCATCTCTCAAGCAACCCAGGCATAACGGTCTTTCCTGTCACTTCACATCTTTCCGCTTCATCTGATAATAGGGGCTTACCCGTTTCCGAACAATAAATGAATTCTTCGCGATGTCCGGTTTTGCCTGAGACTGCGGAGTGTAATTGCTCATCAATGCGATAGCGTTTGCCAGATATTTGGCTAATTGCTATCTCATTCTCAAGAACTTCAGAGTTGCTAAACTCACATCTAGAGAAGAATTGTGGTTCCGCTCTTTTGCCGCTCATGGATGACGTTTTAAGCAAGGATTTAGTAACATATTGATCGGTGATTGCTGATTTCTCAACTTCATCGATTAAGACTCGTTTATTACTTAAAGAACAAATAACAATATGTTCAGGAAGGGCCAATCTGCCACTCAGTTCTGATGGAGTAAGTAAGTGTTTCATCACCCGAGTATTGCTAATAACGCACTTGTCCAGGCAGTCGCGGGGGACAACTCGGCCCGTCTTCATACACTTGTCCATATCGGGGCCCTTATTAATCTCGGCTGTTGACGGAGTTAGTGCCAGCATGCTTGTATACTCAAATCCCGGGTCTAATTGATAAGTCACATCTATTACTAATCTACGATGCATCTTTCCATTAAGCCCCACCAACGATAACTCCAGTCTTGGTGTAAAATCATCCTCAAGTTTCTTCCTTTTGCGAGCATCATCTCCTGCCGCATTCATTTCTTGTGTCCTTCTTTCGGTGTAGAATCGGCAAAATTCCGAGATGCTAGGATCAGAGATCGCCTTTTCATTTAATTTGTCCGTAATTAAACCAACAGAAGTAGGATTTTCAATTATCTCATTTATTGGGTCTAGCCATTTTTTAGACGCGCCACTAAAATGCTCACTTGGGGTACAATCAACTTCAACGAGCCGTTCATATCCATCATGAGCCACAGTTGCCCTAACCCTCATTAGTGCGGTGCCGTTAAAACAACGAACTATTTCCTTGGTAGTTACTGTTTTATATGTGCTACCAAAACTATTCGCCCAGTTAACGCATAGTTCTTCCGCTATTTTCAACGGATTAGTGTCAATATCTTCGACTCGATGCCACCCATCATACGTGATTCCGCTTACTAAACGTTCAAAGGAGGATGATCCCGGCGCATATAAAGTACTTCTTACTCCTATTACTTCGTTGTGATCAAAACGAATTACTTCTTTTTCTCTCCCAGATTCGGCCGAATATAATCCATTTGAAATAGGAGACAATCGCATCCCTTGAGAAGCCAAGGCGGACAATACAAAATTGCGGGCATCCATTGATTGCGTTTGACGAGGCAACCTCGGGCATCTAGGCCCAGAAAATTCGTCGTCCATTCCGCCTAACAATGAATTTATATTGTTTTCTTCTCGCTCTAATTCTTTTTTCGCTTCAGCAATACTATTAGCAGCTGAACGTGCTTCAAGCTCAACGTCTTTTCCGGCCAAAGAGGCTATAACAAGGCGCCGGATTTTTTCCTCAAAACTGGTAGAGACATCCTCTTCATTATCATCTAAATTGGAGGCTTCTAATAAGGCTTCTACATCTCCAATGGCATGTGCGGCCAGCTGCAGCTTTTCCATGAGTCTTCCAACAATATATTCCTCAAAAGTGCCTTGTAATATAATATTAAAAATGCATACGCTTGCATGCTTCGAGGCTAGCCTCTGAATTCGTCCTATTCGTTGCTCAACGATCATCGGATTCCAGGGTAAATCATAATTGATTAACACATTAGCTGCTTGTAAATTAACGCCTTCAGAGCCGGCTTCGGTGGAAATAATTACATGTATTTCTGGAGGAATCGTTTTTAATTTAGCAATGGTAGTTTGATTTCGTGGGCCTGATTCCCCGTTTATTAGACCGCATGATATTCCCCGAGATTCAAGGAAATCTTGGATTGTTATTTGTGTCTCTCTGCGACAAGTAAATACAATCATTCGCCAATGCTCGGGCTGTTCTTTTCTAAGTTTTTCAACTAAGACATTTAGGCCGTTTAATTTAGCAGTTATCGGCATCCGATCAACAACTGCTTGTACGGCTTTGGCTAGTAACTCTGATACTGTCCCCTTACGAGCCATTGTATTTAATTGGGCCGCTAAAGCATGGGGACTGCTTATTAATGCCTGAAGAATAGAGATTTGAGCAAGTCGGTTAAGCTTTTGTATTGGTTTAGCAATAATATCTATTAATTCAAGTTCTTCTTTGGTCGGATCAACTTTATGAAGCTCAACGACCCTTTCCGGAAAATATAGCTTTGCATCTGCGCGCCTTACTCTAGACATGTAACTATAAACAATAGAGCGGAATTCGTCTTTCCTTTCAACCTTTAACTGTCTTGCTTGAGTGCGACCATCAGCAATATATTTCCTGGCAAAAATGCCTTCGCTTCCAAACGGATTCTCGTGCCCACGAGCGACGGTTAATAAATCAATTAATGAATAAAGGTCCCAAAGCCTATTGTGAATAGGGGTGGCAGTAAGCATAAGAACATATTTAAACAGTCTATCTGCTAATGCTTTTCGAAAACGCAACGCGACTTGAGGAGTAGGATCTACTCCATATAGATTACGAAGTTTATGTGCTTCATCAAGGATAAGCATTTCATATCCAACTTTGGCAAGTGCGTCAAAATGTAAACGCGCTGAATGGTAAGTTGTTATAACTGCCCCAGCGTCGTCTGGGGGTTTAGCTTTAACAAGTTTGCTTCCGACAGCTTCAATTGAAGGGATTCCGAATTTTAGGTCGAGTTCTTCTCGCCATTGAGGCATTAGTAGCTTTGGGCAAACGATTAGTATTTTAGATATTCTCCCGCGAGATATTAATTCGCTCATTACCAGGCCGGCACTTATGGTTTTTCCTAACCCAACATCGTCAGCAAGCAATGTTACTGGGAGTCGGCGACAAAATGTCATTAAATTGGTGACTTGATGGTGATAGGGTTCGAGCCGGTCATGCCATTTAGTTTCTGACCTTATATCTTCACGATTTTCGATTACAATGGGCTCCATTAAGTCCCATTCAAGTGCTGCTCGGTATAGGGCGTAATCGTTGGGGTTAGAGGAGTGTCTCAATGTCTTACTATGAAATTGTAGATTAGAGATTGTCATAATAATTTATGTCAGCTATTTAATTATACGCCATTTTTGGGAATAAGTAAGATATTTGCCTTAAATATTTGGCGTTTTTCTTTAATTGAGGGCAAAATAATTGTGTTTATGAGCAGCGGGCGCGCATCTATCTGAATGGGGCTTGAATGTTCGTGCCCGCTGGGGAGGGAGAGGGGTGGGGCGAAGGCTAAAGGCCATCGGCAATAGAAGAGAGAGAATTGCCTCGACCCTCTGGCTCTCAAACCATTCAGTGCCGGGCAATCACTCTGATTATACCCAACACCATTCATGGATGCAAGAAAAAAGACCTACACAGGATGTGAGCTTGTCAAAGAAGCGGTTTTTTCTCCCCCATACGTCGAAAAAACCGCTTCTTGATATATGCCCATACAAGGGGCGCTTTTAAGCTGTGATTTTTGAACTATTCTTTCCCAAGCGTTCAAGTTCTTCGCTGTAATGGGAGAAACCATGTCGTACTTCAATATTCTGCCTTCTAACGCTTCTTCGAAACATTTTTATTTGTTTGTCTGTCCATTTAGGATGTATATAATATTCTTCGCTGGTCTGTTCCCTCCGGGGGTAATAACTTTCAGAGATTTGGTCTAATGGGCGATATCTACAATCAGATATTTGCACTCCCCAACTCTTACATCGTCTTATCTTTGTTAGCATCTCACGATAATCATGCTCGTGATTGTAAAGCATAAACACATAGATATCTTTTGCCGGATATCCAGCAGCAACAAGCATTTTGATCTGCTTCTTAATTAGCTTCCATTGATTATAACCATGGTCCCATGCAATTCTAGGGTTAATAAACCTGGCCTGTTTAAGCATCTTTGCTATTTCTGGGGTAAGCAATCTCCCATCAATTCCGCACTGGCTCTCAGAATACACCACTCTTCCATTATGCTTCGCATTCATTAGTTCTTTTAAAATATCTTTAATAAAGGGGTTTCCCAATAAATTGTTATCATAGAATATAATTCGATTACTACATATCTCGTCTTTAATACTCTTTTTATGAGTGAAGCGGGGCTCTATCCTCCAAGTTCCACAAAACGCACATCGTCTCAGACAGCCCCGTGAAGTATGAATAATTTGATAATCGACGTTAACTAGTTCATAAGCTGGGCGAAATTTCTCAACCTTTTCATTTACCCCAATAAATACTTCATCGCATCCCGATTGCTTGCAGTGTTCCGGCATTAAGGACGCATAGATGCCGCCAACAATAACTTTTGCCTTTGGATAGGTCTCTTTATAATATTTGACGCTTTCCCATACATATTTTGACCAATACGTAAATAAAGATGTAATTTTTATCTGATTCGGATAAAAATCATCAAAATATTGATTACCCCTAACTAACTTAATGACATCTCCCTTATCCCTATGATAGCTCGCGAGCTTAAGTAGCCCGATTGGTAAAAAGTCCCTATGATTTTTACTCTTGGCGGGTATTGGGAAATTTGGCTCAACTAACAATATTTTTTTCTTTGTCATGTCTTATTAATTTTATTCAGAATATCGTCCGAGCGCTTACTAATCTTTCCGAGCTCAAATATGCACTTTTTAACTAGCTGATCCCCATTATCAATAATATCCTCTTCGATACTTGAATTAGCTAGCCACTCTCGGAATCTATGCAATTTTTCAAACACCGCATTCCCAGCACCCCCGGCATATGCTCTCTCGTAAGCATCCTCAAATTTGATTTTGCCAGAAATGAATCCTTTTATTATTTTGGGGGTTGATTTTGAAATGGGGACTAATTTATCTCTGATATCTATGGCTTTAGTGATTTCGCCGACTTTGATCTTACAAACAATTGAATGATCGAAATCACTATGTGTTTCTCTTGCCCTGCTAATGTCTCTTGATTTAAGATATTCCTCATAATAACTCCAATGATTTATGTCTGTGTCGTTGTGGGTAAACATAAACTCATATACTTCAACGAGATGTTCCATTTCGCTTTTCTTTAAGCCTAATTCGTGCTGTATCTTCTCTAAGGAGACCTTTTGAAGCTTATGCCTTCTATATAGATAGCCAGCCTGTTCATATGGCTGCCAATCCTTTCTCCCAATTATATGATATTCGCCTAAAAGGGTGAACACCAGATCGTTACTTATATCATGAGGGAGAATCTTGCATTTTATCTTTCCCCACTGGATAGGGTCCTTTTTTGATAAAGTTCTATAAGCAGCTAATCGGCTATTTCCTTCTAACACAACAAAGTCCCCACCTCTGACAATAATGGGGTCGGTCAACCCTCCATTTGCCTTTATCGATTGAATCAATAAACGAACATGTTCTTTGTCGGATAGCCTTTCTTCTATTTCGTTTTGGCTAAGCGATTTTTCTCCCGCATATATAATCGAATATATCCTAGGATTATCCGCGTAATATTTAAGCTTTTCATGATTGATGAACCCAGATTCAACTTCTATCTCTTTTCCACTGATTGTTATATAGTCTTTTGTAAAAACATCTTTTTTCATGACCAGCCCCCCTGTTATTTAATGTTCAGAGCTTCCTTGAAGATATCAATAAATGAATATGATATTTGGCTGCTAAAATATTCTTTCGATATATCTCCATGGGTTAGTTTTGCCGATAGTTCTTTTGCCCGCAATAATGCATCTATCCATAAATCCACAGAGTCTTCCATGATCAGATTGTACACGTAGCACTTTTTTGTTTGCGATATTCTATGGATTCTATCTTGGGCCTGAGAATAATCATCTAAGCTGAAGGACCTATCATAAAAGATCGCATGATTCGCGACCGTTAATGTTAAGCCCTCCTTAGCCGCTCCGGGGGTGGCTATCAACACCTTCACGTCTTTCTCTTTAATAAATTCATCAATAGAGCAATTTCGATCGACAATAGGCATTTTCCCGTGCACTTTTCTTGGGTTAAATTCCTTGAGATAAACAAATAACTGGTCAGCATTTTCAGTAAAAGTTGTCCATACAATGCATTTTTCATTTTTCCGACATATATTTAAAACAAGCTCGTATAAATATGGGCATTTACCAGGCTCTTCTGAGTATTTTTCGTCTACTAGTTTTGGGTTGGATGCGATTTGAATCAATCGTAATAACCTTTTCAAGATCATCTCGGCGTCTTCTTCTTGGGGGATGCCTTCCTTCACCACAATAGCCTTCATGCTGTCGCGTATATCCCTATACAAATCATATTGTTTTGGCTCCCAAGAAGTAATAATGTTTTCAAATATTTTATCTGGTAATTTAATGACGCCACTGCTTTTCGTTTCTCTTACGGTAAACCCTGATATTTTATTAAAAATATCGGATAAGTAGTCTTCGAACGCCCCTTGTCTCTTCTTAGAGTCTTTTAACCCCTTATCAAGGTCAGTATTTGCCTTAAATTCATCAAAGGCATCTCCCAAACTCATCCCACGATCTAGAAAATATATTTGCGACCAAATATCATATGGTCGATTTGCCACAGGCA
Organism: Ignavibacteriaceae bacterium; assembly: GCA_023231105.1. Taxonomy (GTDB): domain Bacteria; phylum Bacteroidota; class Ignavibacteria; order Ignavibacteriales; family Ignavibacteriaceae; genus UBA1563. Next base: position 9,316 of record JALNWB010000129.1, read on the forward strand.
GTCCTGTCATTATTATTCTTTTATGAAATAATGGGGCTAGTTCGAATAGCGCTTTCGATACTCCAGATTTGTGATTTTTTATCTTTGTTGACTCGTCCAGGATAACGGCCACGGTCCTTGTTTTGAGAAACAACTTAAATCTTTCTTTTTCTGTTTTTATCGCTTCGTAGTGAGTAATCATAAGGCGAGAAGGGCTATTAAAAGCGAAATAATTTGATCTTTTGTTTTGAGTGATTAATCTTGGTCGAATATGGCTGTGCGCAGAAAACTCTTTTTGCCAATTGCTTATTAATCCCTTTTTGACTACAAATAATACAGTGTCTACGTATTTATGTTCTAGCCAATAGAGCATTACATCAATTGCAATTTTTGATTTTCCAAGGCCTTGTTCGTGAAATATTGCAGCATATTCTAGGTCGCAAACGGTCTTAACGGCCTGATCTTGGTATGGGAAAGCCTTGAACTTTGGATTAATATTGGGCTCCTTGTCAAGGTTTATTATTTGCATAAATTAATAATATAATGGGTTAATCATTTCTGTGTGGACTTGTTCACAATGCAGCTTTTTCTTCAACACATCGATTATTGATTTTGCGCAATTAATTATATTAAGCGGGGTTGCAACTACCAATTTGCAATCGCTGTTCTTTTTGCAGTATTCTAAATAGGCGGTAAATTGAATTTCTGAATGATCGGACTCCAGGTCTATTTGGGTTGTTTTCGCTTCGCCAATAACAATATTTTTACTTTTTCTTCCTTGAGCAAATACATCCGGCTTGCAAGTGTTTATTGAGGGAGGGAGCTCGTCGGTGAACATTGCGTTTTCGGAATCGACGTATAAGATCATTTCTTCATTGTAGTATTTGTGTACCCATTTTACGATTGCGCCAACCAGCGTTTTATGCGTAGTCGATTCGGGCAAATTATTGCTCACTCCCCTTGATTAAATTGGAAAAGGAGATCAGCTCATCTTTCGTTTCTAGCAATGCTTCCAATTCAGGGGAGGATGCGTCTTCTTTGTACCTTGTGATTTCCTCGAAGTTAATTTTCCTAAGTTTCTCAGAAAGCAGTTTGGCAACCTGTATCAAGGACAGGCTGCTTTGGTCGGTTTGAATTATTGCCGAATCGATAAGCGCTAGGGCCGCTTTGTCCCCTCTAGTCATAAATAGTTCTTTTGCTCGTTTATCTGACAATATTGCGGGGAGCCTCCTGACGTTTTCCAACCTCGATATTTTCCTGTCACGGACCCATATAGAAAAATCATTAAGGTTGTTTCCAGAATTAATAATTGCTTCCTTTATTCTTGGCTTCTGTAGCTCAACGAAAGCGCTAAATCTTGTTTCGTCAAATGAACTATCGTCTTCAAGTACTTTTCTGTAATATTGCTCCATGTCTTCGTATGCCGCGATCAACTCTTGGTTTTCCTTTGATTTTCCCCCACAATAGTCAACAACTTGATTCCAAGTAAGATGCTCGCTATCCCTTAAATGTTTAAGGTATCTTGCTTTTGCGTATGGTTGCCATTGACGAACACCAACTAAATGCGCTTGTAGCCTTATTGCATCAACTTGGGCCTCACTTAAATTTTCATGAATAATGCAAGGTATTGTTGTCCAGTCGCCATCCACTTTATTTTTTTGAAAATCCATGTAAATTGCTAATCTTGTATTGCCTTCAATCACCATATATTTCCCATTACTTTTTTTATTCACTAATATAGGATGAATAACGCCATTATTTGTTTTAATAGCTTCTTTTAAGCTGAAAAAACTTGGGCCAGCCTCTGCACTCCCGGGCTCTGCAACGCCCAGGGCTAAATATAATTGTTCTTGCGATACATCGGTGTACATCTTGAGCCAGTGTGCGATTCGTGGGTTTGTTTTGTCCAGTTCTATTTGTGAGATGGGCAATCTGTCGTATTTCATGGTTGACCTCCTAAGCATAACAATTAACAGTTATTATACAACTATTTTATTGTTTTTATAGTATATTCTGGCGATAGCGGGCGCGCATCTATCTGAATGGGGCTGAATGTACGCGCCCGCTATGGGAGGGAAGAAGACAAAGGCATCCATGAATGGGCTGGGTATAATCAGCTGGCTAGCGCGGCACTGAATGGTTTGAGAGCCAGAGGGTCGAGGCATTTTCCCTTTACAGCGAACCATCGCTGATGTTGGGCGGCTTGGAGGCGACGAATGTTGCCGACAAGCCGCCCTATTATTATGATCGGCCGAAAAATCCCCTTCCGCCGCAGGGTCGCGCA
>JALNWB010000130.1 GCA_023231105.1 Ignavibacteriaceae bacterium
CGATTTTATCACCTTGCGGAGAAATTGCGGGACTTGTGTTGTAAAATCCGCCGTCTTTGCGGTGATCGGTCAATCTTTTAGAAAATTCATCCGGGTCTTTGTAGAGCGCCATATCGGGCCAGAAAATTCTTTTTATATCTTTCTTCCAGCGTTCGTTTAATTCTTCCAAGTTTAAACCGATGGCAGCTTGCAGACCGTTTTCGAAGTTAGCTTTCCCTTTAATTTTGTTTACAATTTCACCGATTTTTTCTTCGCCATATTTTAGTGCGATGTAATGAAAAACCGCCTGACCACCGCGGTAAGCAAAATAACCGTCAAGGTCCTGAATGTCCGGCAGATATTCGCTCGTTGCTGCATCGCGGATGAACATATCGGTATTCGTATCCCAGCCGAGCGAAAGATATTCCGCCAAACCTTCGTTAAACCAAAGCGGTAAGCGGATGGAAATATTGTTCGAAATAATATTTTGAATTGATCCGCCGTAAAACATATCGTTTAAAACAGCGTGCGTAAGTTCGTGATGAATAACGTGCCGGAACATTTTATAATTTCCGGTGAACGGAAGAACAACGCGGTTTTTAAAAAGTTCTGTAAAGCCGCCGATCCCTTCACTTAAATATTCATCGGTAACATTAGTTTCTTGAAAATCGTTTTGGGAGTTATACAGAATCAGCGTAATTCTATTTGTAATTCTGTAGTTAATACGTTTTTCAATCGAACTAAGCGCATCTTCCGCAGCGCGTGAAGCAAACTCGGCAACCTTGCTTCCTTCTTGATTGAAATAGATATCGAAGTGAGTGGTTTGAATATAATACCATGTCATATCTTTAAATTGAACTTTGTTCTGTCCGAACTGCGCAAAGAGAAACTGCACTGAAAAGAATGAAATGATAACCGAAAGAATAATTTGTTTCTTCATAAAGTGTTTTTTATTCGATAATGAGAAAATCTAATTCCATACGTTCTTGATTGATTCGAATCAATTTGACTTGAATTTTATCACCGAGCCGGAACATTTTTTTACTTGCCTTCCCAATTAAAGCATATTTTTTTTCATCATAAAGATAATAATCTCCCTCCAAATCGCGCACGTGAACTAAGCCTTCGGCAAGGATGTCTTTTATCTTTACAAAGATTCCGAAATGAGTTACACCGGAAATGATCGCGTGAAATTCTTCGCCGATATGGCTTTGCATCAATTCAACTTGTTTTAGTTTTACAGAGAGACGTTCGGCATCAACGGCTTTTCTTTCACATGCGGAAATGTTTTCGCAAATTGCAGAAAGTTGTTCTTCGGAATAAATTAATTTTCCATGTTTCTCGATATATTCAAAAAGCAAGCGGTGTACGAGCAGATCGGAATACCTGCGGATAGGCGAGGTGAAGTGCGTGTAATACGGGAATCCCAAACCGTAATGCCCGATATTTTCCGTAGAGTAAATCGCTTTTGCCATCGAACGAATCGCTATTTCGTTCACAAGCAATTCTTCTTCTTTTCCTTTTACTTCTTCCATCAATTGATTTAACGATGAAGCCTTGGATAAATTATCCGCCGAATAATGATAGCCGAAAGATTTTATAAATTTTGCGAACTCCTCAATTTTTTCTTTGTTGGGGCGATCGTGAATTCTGTACAAAAACGGTTTGCGCGCAGATTCTTTTTTTACAAAACCGATATGATGCGCAACTACTTTATTTGCAAGCAGCATAAATTCTTCAACAAGGTTGTTGCTCTGTTTCGTTTCGTAAAGATAAGCCCGGAGAGGATTGCCCGCTTCGTCAAGTTCAAACTTTATTTCGGAAGTTGAAAAGTTTACACTTCCTTCTTTTAATCTTTTTTTGCGGAGCGTTAACGCTAATTTATTTAGAAGAAGAACTTCAGTTGAAAAATCTCCTTCGCCGGTTTCGATTATTTTTTGCGCTTCATCGTACGTAAATCTTCTTTTGCTTTTGATGATGGTCTTTTTGATTTTATAATCAACAAGTTTGCCGCGCGCCGTTAACTCTGCAACAACAGAATAGGTAAGTCGCTCTTCATTGGGAACCAACGAGCAAATGTTGTTTGATAATCTTTCCGGCAGCATTGGAATAACTTTTCCAACAAGATAAACACTGTTACCGCGTTTCTCAGATTCTTTATCGAGTGAAGTTTCTTTTGCAACGTAATGGCTAACATCTGCAATGTGAACGCCAACCGCAAAATTTCCGTTCTCCAAAACTTCGATTGAAAGAGCGTCGTCAAAATCTTTTGCATCATCGGGATCAATGGTCATCACAACTTTATTTCTGTAATCAACGCGGGTGGAAATTTCCGCGGCGGGAATTTCCAGCGCAATTTCTTCCGCTTCTTGAAGAACTCTTTCCGGAAAGTTGACCGGCAAATTAAATTCCTTTGCAATTGAAAGAAGTTCAATATTGCTTTTGCTTGTTTTAGCAAGCACTTCAATAATTTTCCCTTCGGGATTTTGTTTCGGCGATTCCCAAACAATTTCGCTTACAACAACTCTATCGCCAACTTTTGCTTTGTGAATATTTTTTTCGTCAATATAAATATCACGCCGCATTTCTTTCATTTCCGGTTCAACGTAAAAAAGAGAATCCGATTTCTTAAAAGTTCCTACAACTTCCGTGATTCTTCTTTTAATAATTTTTGTAATCTCGCCTTCAAGATTTTTTGCTTTCTTTTTCTGTTCGGCAAAGAGAGCAACTTCAACAATATCGCCGTGGAAAGCTGTTCCGAGATTTCTGCCGGCAATAAAAATATCGCGGTTTCCCTCTTTTTTAGGAAGCACAAATCCGAATCCGCGCGGATGCATTTGCAGTTCGCCAGAAATAACTTTTGCGTTCTCAATTTTTAGTTGGAAGCGTTTTCCCAACCTTACGATGAGGTCTTCTTCCAGCAATTGATGGAGCAAAGCTTTGAAAGATTGATACTCATGTTCTTCGGTAATTTCAAGCTGCTTAGCAAGTTCTCTGGCTTTTAATGCTTTACCAGGATTTTTTTTGAAGAAGGAAACTAATTTTTTTTTCATTAAAACTCGAATTTATATTTAAGACCTAGTTCGTTAATCATTTCATTTGTAAACGTGTTTTCCGTTTCGGATAATTTTCTTTCCACCCGAACGACAAGAGTTTCTAATAAAGGATATTCGATAAGAATATTTGCTGTTGATAAATCCTGAAAAATATTAGTCGTACCGCCGATAGTATATTTAAACTTTTTTATTCTGCCACTTAAATTAAGCTTGGTAGTACTTCCGGTGGAACGAAATTCTACAGATTTCACCACATCGCCAAGATACGTATTTAGCGCTCCTCCAACAAGCGAGCCGGCAAATGAAGTTGCCGTTCCCGAGAACATATCAGACGCGCGGGTTCTATCCTGAGACGTAACTTCGTTTTTAAACTTCCCGGAAATAATAAACCAGATGGCGTCTGATTTATCCAATCCCGGAGTTGCCTGGTCATTGGTAATTGCCGATGAACCCCGGTAAACCGCCATGTTGGTTTCGGATTGTGCAAACGTTTTTGAAAGCTCCTTCAACGGACCGACAAGTTTTATTTTTACGGCAACTTCTTCTTCTTTCCCGGTACCGGAGGTTGAGTCTGATGAAACATAATAACTTTTATACATGCCGACAATATCTAAATAAGGGTTTGTTACTTCACTTTCAAATTTAAGCGAACCGGTTGCCGTAAAAGTTTTGATAAATTCAAGCGTTGAACCCTCAAGCAGTTTAAGTTCGCCCTGTACATACTGCAAGCCGTTCTCACGCTTATACCGGATGTTTCCATTCAATACCGAAGTTAGTTTTTGATTTGCTTCTTTGGCTAAAATGAATGTAACGGTTGCTTCATTTTGAATTTTTACAAGAAGATCATAATCAAATTTGGAAAAAATTCCTTCACCGCTTCCGTCACTTAAGCTTTTGGCAATCTTAGCGTTAATTAGCCGTTGAATTTCCTCTTCACGCGAAGTTAGTTTTACAGAATCCTGAACGTATTTGTAAATAAAATTTTCGGAGTTGGAAGAAAAACCTCCTTGCGCCGGTGGAAAAATTAAATTGGCATCTTTGATAAGCAAAGGAGCGCTTAATGAAGAATATTCATTTTGCATTGTAAAAACTATATCGCCGTCTGTACCTACAAATAAATTTCCATAAAGATTAGGACTTGCAGATTTAGAATCATTGGTCAAAATAGTCAAATCTCCATTGAGGGTGATTTTGGCAGAAATGAATTTTACACCTTTGAATGCCATTTCCCCATATCCGCGGAGTGTTCCTTTGTTTTTAACATTTCCGCTATTCACAACAACCATTTCGTCAAGCATCAATTTTTGATCTTCAAAATGAATCTGAAGCCCGGTTGTATATTTTAAATTATTTGCGTCAACTCTAAAAGCGCCGTCTTGAATTTTTAAAAATCCAACGGGATTAAGTTTTGCATACGTTCCGTCAATTTTTATATCGGCGGTTAGCAGCCCGCCAAGCTCATTAACAAACGGAAACGCGTTGCCTAAAGTAGCAAGATTAAAATTTTTCGTATCGATAGTAAGTGATAATGGTTTATCATCGGGAAGACGTTTGGTTACTGCGCCGAAAGCTAAATCGAGAGGAAGCGAAGCATTAACAGATAACATAGTAAGCAGGCTGTCTTTCCCTCCTTCACCAAATTTGATTTCTGATTGCAAGTTTTTTTCTTTATATGCAAAGAGAGCTTTTAATGATCCGAAAGTGTTTTTATGATAGGTAACACTATCAACATCAACTTTCAAATCTATTATGGGATTTTCAAACGTTCCGGTGATCTTGGAAGAAACAGAAATATCGTTATCGATTATGCTTTCCGGTTTCATACCTAAAAGATTATAGCTGATATCATATCCCTTAAACTTTGATAATTGAATTGATAAATCTTGCTTCCCTTCTGTTGCCAAAGTTCCTTCAGCTTTAATAAATGCTTCGCCGCGGTAAAGATTAATATTCTTGAGTGAAAGAATTTTATCGGCAAAACCGATTTGCATTTCCTCTTTGTTTTTCAATTCAAAATCGTTGTATCTATAGATAAGCGTATCAACTTCTAACTTCAAGGTTGAAGATTCCAACTGAGACGAGAAATCAATTGAGCCTTTCATATTGTCGTTTACGGCAGCATCGGCACTCGCTTTTAAAATGTTATTCCGCAAAGTTATGTCGGCAGCAATGTTTTTTATTTCAGCAGACGCAATAACTCTTTCGGAATTAAGTGAGAGATCGCATGAAAAATTCCGCAGTTGGAAATCATGCAGCGGATGTTCAAAATTGATTTTAGCATTGCTGTTGGAGGCGATATAAATATTTTCTCCAACAACCATTTTTAAATAGGTAAACGAAGTTGAAGCCTGAAGAGAAAAAGTTGAATTGTTGGATTTTATTTTCCCGCTTAGTTTTCCTTCGGAATCAAGTTGAAACTTATCTGCAAATATTGAAAGAAGCGATAGGTCCCTGCTCACAACATTAAAGTTCACATCAAATGTCTCGTTCGGTTTTTCTTGCATGTCCTGGTTTTTTCTTGGAGTACTTTTGAACAATTTTGTTTTTGCAAGAAGCGAATCTTTTTTAATTCCCAAAGGATAATAAGTATCTATTTTTTCAATAAACGATTTTGAAATGCCGTCACTTTCATAAATAAGCTGTTGGATCAATTTTGTAAATTGAAAATTGCCGGATAAGGAAGCATCGGCAAATGTTGAGTGAAGCGAAATATTTTTCTCGGTGGCATATTTTGTGTCCATCGAAAAAACGATCCATGCTTCGTTGATTATTTTCTGTTTGAAATGAGAATCATAAATTCTGCCGTTCAATTTCGCTAAAAGATTATCAGGATTAAATCCTTCTCCCGAAACATTGAAAGTGGTATTAATAGATGAGGTAAGCAGCGAATCATTTAAAAGTCTTGCTAAATTTAATTGACGCGCATTTAGAGAGAATTCATATTCCGGAGCGTTGTCGTTTTGAATATTCAGATTTCCGTCAAAAACTATTTTCTGTGAATCAACAGCGGCATTGCACGTTGCAGCAAGAACGCCGTTTTTCATTTTCCCCGACAATAAAAATTCGTTTAAATAATTGTGAGTCACTGTCGAATGTGCGGCATCAATAGTTATATCCGACGTTAATGTTTTCACATCAGTCCCCGCGCCAACCGCGGTTATTTTTGATGTAAGTTTCACAGGAAAATGAACAAACGGTTGAATATCTAAGTTGACAGAGTTAACGTCCGCTTTATACTCCATTTCCTTTTTCCGAAAATCAAAAGTAACATCGCCATTTAAATTTCCGTCATTCAGTCCGGCTGAAATACGAGAAGCAAAGTTTTTTATTCCGCCTTTGTACGTCAGCGTATCAACAGTAAGTTTTGAAAGATTTTGAAATTGTGGAAGCGTCAAACCAGGCATTAACGCTAAAACATTTTCATACGTTACAGTTGAATTTGTAATTGCCGCATCAATAAAAAGATTTGAAGGGGTGTCTAAATTTTTCAGGCGTCCGGTGCATTTAAGATCAGTCTGCAAATATTTTAAGTCTAAGTCTTGCACACGCAAATTATTTACTGTTCCTTCGGCGTTAATTAATCCGTCAATGTTTCCCTCAAGCATATCAACAGCGGGAACAAGAGCCGTTAAATCATCAAAGTTGAAAGGCTGCGTGATTAGATTAGCATTTACATTTGCATTCTTAAATGCTTTTTCAGAAAAAGGTTCAAAGAGATTGAATCCCTTCATCTGCGCGAGTAAGGAAAGGTTTGATCGGTTAGTTTGAAGTTCAACGCCTAAGGCGGAAAGCTCTTCTTGATTAATTAGAAAATCTCCGGCAATCCTTTTTATGTTGAAATTTGTAATGTTGGTTTGGCAATAAAAATCATCAAGATGCGCTTTGTATTCATTATCATTGATGTTTACTTCGGCGTTTAAAGTAAGTCCGAGATTTTTAATTCTGAGATCGCTTAGATTAAGTTTTTCATAATAACTTTTGCTGTCCTTCAGAACTTCGTTCTGAAGTGAAAAATTAATTTGCGATAACGACACTTCAGAGACTTTTATTATAAATGGAAATTCTGTTTTTGAAGTGTCCGGAGGTTTCGATGGAAATGCCTTGGTTAAGTTCAGCACACCGGCGCTATCGCGCAGTAAAACAAAACTTGCATCTTCAATTAAAACTTTTCGTATAAAAATCTTTCGTAAAAATATTTGCAGCGGACTGATTTTTACTTCAACTTTTTTTATGCTTGCAATCGTATCTTTCAAATAAAAAAGTTTTGCATCTCTAACAATAATTGAAGTAAAAATTGTTCCGTCAATTTTTCCGATTTCAATTTTTCCGTTTATTTCGCCGTTTACAAGCGCGACAACTTTTTCGCGGAGGTAATTGCGGAATGTGGCGGTTTGCGTTATTCCACCCACAAGAAGCAGAAGAAGAAAAAGTCCTACAAAAAAGAACAAAAAAACGTTTACCGTTTTATGAAAACGGCTTCGCCTGGGAATCATATCTAATAAAGGATTTTTCACTTCCCGTAGCGTTCAATAATTGTTTGGATAATATTTGTGGTTGATTGATCTGTAACGAACGAAATCGTTTTTACTTCGCCGCCGTTTGCTTCAACAATATCGCGCCCGACAATTTTATCAATTGACCAGTCCGCGCCTTTAATTAACACATCGGGAATCAGTTCGCCGATTATTTCTTGCGGCGTATCCTCATCAAACAAAGTAACGTAATCCACAGCTTTTAAATTTGAAAGAATAAATGCGCGCTCTTCTTGAGGGACAATTGGTCGCTTCTCTCCTTTTATTTTTTTCACCGATGCATCGGAATTTAATCCAAGAATTAAAACATCTCCCGCGGCTTTCGCTTTGTTAAGATAGTCAACGTGACCTGCGTGAAGCACATCAAAACAGCCGTTAGTAAAAACAACTTTTTTCTTTTCGGCTTTTAATTTTTTCCGAATCTGTAAAATTTCTGCGCGCGTATAAATCGGTCTCATTATTTTTCTTCGCTTACCGTTGAGAATAATTTTTCTAATTCAATTGGAATAATGCCTACTTCTTCGCAAACCAATCCGCCGGCATAATTAGCAAGATAAGAAGCTTCCAAAATATCTGCGCCCGCAGCCAAAGCCATCGTGAGCGTAGAAATAACCGTATCGCCCGCTCCGGAAACATCGGCAACTTTTCTTGCTTTGGTCGGCATCCGGTATTCTTTTCCTTTTTCAAAAACGGCGATACCTCCTTCTCCAAGCGTAAGCAGAACATATTTCGCATTCAATTTTGTAAGAAGTTTTTTCCCGGCTATGGAAACCTCTGCATCAGTTCTGATTTGCATTCCCAAAACATCTCCGGCTTCTTTTCTGTTTGGTTTGAAGACGGTAACATTTTTGTACGAGAAAAAATTATTGAACTTCGGATCGACGGTAATCAAAATATTATTTTTGTTTGCTAAAGCGATAACCTTTTGAATAAGCTGCGGCGTTAGAATTCCTTTATTATAATCCTGTAAAATAATTCCGTCAAGAGAAGAGATATGCTGTTCGAGAAATGCAAGAATTTTTTGCTGCATTCCTTTCGAAATATATTCTTTACTTTCTTTATCAATTCTTACCACATGCTGATTGTCCGCAATAACCCGGGTCTTCGCCGTTGTTGGTCTTGTTTCGTCAACAAGAATTCCCGCAGCATCAATTCCCGATTCATCAAGCAGCGAAAGAAAAATTGATCCGTAATTTTCTTTGCCGATTAGTCCAACCGGGATTGGAGTTCCGCCGAGCCGGGTAATATTCAGCGCACAGTTTGCCGCTCCGCCGAAACGGTAAAATTCATTATCAACTTCAACCACGGGAACAGGAGCTTCGGGAGAAATTCTTTTCACTTCGCCCCAAAAGTAACAGTCAAGCATCATATCGCCGATGACTGCAATTTTCTTTCCCTTAAAATTCTTTTTGATCTTCTGCAAACGGGCTTTTGAGATAGAAACCATACCATCTTTTACTTGTGATTTAATGTTGCAAAGATAAGGAGAAAAAATCTGTAGGGAAAGTTACGCCCGCTTCTCTTTTAAGTTCTTCGGAACGCTCGCGAGCGTTTCCTGTAACAAAAATATTTACGCTTTCCCTCTATAAATGAATTTGAGTTTCTTCATATTTTTTTTAAGTTTACAGCAAGGTTTGAAACAATTGATCAACTTTGAAGGGCTTGTTATGAAAAAGTTAAGTTTTATTCTTTTACTTTTAACAGTATTTACCGTTCTCTCTATTTCAATACCTGCGCAAAAGACAAACGAACAAACAACTAAAACTTCCAAAACAATTCTTGTAACTTTTTCTGTTAATATGGAATTGGAAAGACTAGCAGGATACTTTCATCCTGGTTCCGATACCGTTTCAGTTGGTGGAAATTTTAATGCTTGGGGAAAAACCAACATGACGATTTCACAATCCAACTCAGATATTTACAACACAACAGTTTCTATCACAGCGTCTGTTCAAGATACGATCAGATTTAATTTCTTCCACTCGCAAAATACTTGGGAAACAGTTGGGATTAGAGAATTCTTTATAACTCAATCTGATTATGATAGCGGTGTTATTCCTCTTGATACGATAGTATTTAATGCTGAATTTCCAAAGCCTCAGATTAACCTCGTTACGTTCAAATGTTACATGAGCAGGCAACTGAAAAGAGGAACATTTGTCATCGGGGACAAAGTATTCGTACGCGGAAACTTTAACGGATGGAGTGGAAATGATTTTGAATTGAAGGATGTTGATAGAGATTCAATTTATTCTACTGTTCTTTATGGTTTCAAAGAAGGCCAATCACTTGTTTTTAAGTTTACCCATAACCACGGTGGCACAGACGTTTGGGAAAGTACCGGCAATAGAATGTTAACCGTTGCTGCAGGGCAAAATATTTATACTGCTTGTTGGGAGGATATCTGTGTTTATACGCCAACAAAAACAATTCAGGTTGCTTTTTCAATAAATATGGAATATGAAAGATTATCCGGGTTGTTTAATCCCCTCTTAGATACCGTTTCAGTTCGTGGTTCCTTTAATAATTGGAGTAAAACTTTGATGACTGCCTCCACGTTAAATCCGGATATCTATGAAGTAGTCGCCCCTGTTATTGCATCAGTCGGTGAAGCAGTTAGATTCAGATTCTTTTATAGTCCTGGAACCTGGGAAACAGATAATTTGTCAGACAATACTCAAAACGATAGATATTTTGTTGTATCACAGGCTGATTTCGATGCGACTTCCATGTTGTATGAAGCAAGTTTTAATAACGCTTCTATGGAAACTGTTTTAAACCAACCTGCCTCTGTCAAATTTACTTGTAACACAAACGGGGCTCCAATTATAAATGCGCCTCAAGGAACTGAATTTACAACCATTCATATTGCTGGAGAATACTCACCTTTGCAGTGGCCAAGTGACGGCTGGCCTGATGCTGACAGCACAAAAATGATTCAACTTTATGATGACGGAACTCATGAAGATGCAATTGCAGGAGATAAGATATTTACAACTGTTGTTACCTTCCCAACTTTTACACCATTAAATATTCACTATAAATACAGCGCTAATTGGGGTTTACCAACAAACGGTGGAGTTAATGATAACGAAGCTTATTTTGGTTTAAGCCATGATATAAAATTAGGAAGATTCACTAGTAGCAAAACAGTTATTGATTCTTTCGGTGTTTTTAAAACTCTTATTGGGGATGAAGTTGAAAAAAACAACACAACTATTCCCTCTGCTTACAAGTTGGAACAAAATTATCCAAATCCATTTAACCCGGAAACAGTCATCAGTTGGCAATTGGCTGCCGGCAGTTTTGTAACATTAAAAGTTTACGATGTTCTCGGAAATGAAGTTGCAACTTTGGTCAATGAAGAACAACCAGCAGGAAGTTATCAAGTTAATTTCAACACACAACTAACTACCAACAACAAACAACTCTCCAGCGGAATTTATTTCTACCAACTCCGTGCCGGCAATTTTGTACAAACTAAGAAGATGATTTTATTGCGGTGACACATGAAACTAAAAAATAAACATGAGGGATTCGCAATGAAAAAGTTACTTTCCTTTTTTTCACTTTTAACAACTTTCACCGTTATTTCAATTCCGCTTTTGGCGCAAGAGACAAACACCAATGCAGTCAAAAATTCCAAAACTATTCTTGTTTCTTTTTCTGTTAATATGGAATTGGAAAGATTGGCTGGATACTTTCATCCTGGTTCCGATACTGTTTCCGTAGGCGGAAATTTTAATGCTTGGGAAAAAGCGGTAATGACAGTCTCTCAATCCAATCCCGATATTTACAGTACAACAATTTCCGTTACCGATTCTATACAAGATACAATTCGTTTTAATTTTGTTTACTCGCCGGATGTTTGGGAGGTCTCTGGAGTACATGAATTTGTAATAACTCAATCAGATTACGATAATGGATTAGCGGCAACGGATACTATTGGCTTTAACTCAGAACCTCCTGGAGATTTTCCGATCAGA
>JALNWB010000131.1 GCA_023231105.1 Ignavibacteriaceae bacterium
AATAAAGAGAGATAAGGTGATTAAGTTCGATCCATTCATAAAAAATTATTCTTTCAATTTATCTATTTCATCAACATTTACAGTAGAGAAATTCTTGTAAATATTTAATACAATGGCTAAGGCAACTGCGGCTTCGGCAGCGGCTAAAATAACAACGAACAAAGCAATTAACTGACCGTCAAATCCGAAATTCCCATATCGGGCGAAAGCGACAAAATTAATGTTTGCTGAATTAAGGATCAGTTCAATTCCCATTAAAACCATAACGGCATTTTTTCTTGTAACAATACCGAAGAGTCCAAGTGAAAAAAGGATTGAACTAACGACGAGATAATGTTGTAAACCGATTGAAGTCATAGTTGTTCCTACTGTTTCCTCGCAATACTTGCCGCGCCAACTAAGGCAACCAGCAAAAGAATTCCAAGTAATTCAAATATCAAAATATATTCGTTCATTAAAAGGTGACCGACATCCGATAACGTTGAGTTTGCTAATTCTGCCGGCATCGATTTCCATCTTGTGTTGATGAAAGTAGAAACCAAAATTCCGCCGAACGCGCCGATGGTGATTGAAGCCGGAATAATAAAGGAAGCTTCGGTTTTAATCGGTACATTCTGGATTTTGTTCGTTAACATCACGCCAAATAATATAAGAATCAAAATACCGCCAACATAAACGATCACTTGTACGATGGCGATGAAGTCAGCACCAAGAAGAACATAAATGCCGGCAACACCAAGAAACGTAAGCATAAGGGAATAAGCCGAATAAATAATGTTCTTAAACGTTACGACAAAGAATGCCGAAACTAAGGTTATGACTGCAAAAACATAAAATAAAAAGTCTGCTAAATTCATAGTACTTAATTCTCTGGTTTACTTTCTTCTGGAGCCGCCGCCGGAGGAGTAGGTTTTGCAATTGGTGCAACCGGTTTTGGAGCCGCAGCTTTTGCTGCCGCTTTTTCAGCTTCAAATATTTGAAAATTATCTTTCTTCTGTTCTACTTCTTCCGGTGTTAGAGTGGCAAAGTGATATAATAAATCTTTACGTTCTAATTTGGTAAATTCGTACTCATCGGTCATGTAGATACATTCAGTAGGACAAGGGAAAACGCACAATTGGCAATAACAGCATTTGGCAAAATCAATATCGAACTTGGTTACCCATAAAGCTTTTTTCTTCCCTTGAGAAGTTTTGCCAAGGTCTTCAGTTGGTAAACCTTTTACGGTATCAATTGAAATGCAACTTACCGGACAAGCACGCGCGCATTGGTCGCAGCCGATGCAGTCATCCATATTTACATACAGTCGGTTTCGCACTCGTTCAACCATAGGGACTTTTACACTTGGATATTGTATGGTTACCGACGGAGTGAAAAGATGAAGAAACGTGATCTTCATCCCGATAAATACGGTAAGTAATCCGTCTTTTATATTATTAAAATATTCTCTCATTAATTATAAAACCATTATTAATGCAACAATTAAGAAATTTACGAAAGCAATAGGGATCAAATATTTCCAACACAACGTCATTAACTGATCAACACGGAGACGGGGAAGAGTCCATCTTAACCACATTTGAACAAACACGAAGAAAATTCCTTTAGCAGTGAACCAGAAGAATTGTTCGATGGGAACAAGCCAGATCATTCCGGTCAAATTGCCGAAATATCCAAACGGAGAATGATAACCTCCCAAAAACAAAGTTGCCGCAATTGCAGAAACAGCAAACATATTTGCATATTCAGCGAGGAAGAACATCGCGAACTTCATTCCGGAATATTCCGTATGGTAACCACCTACTAATTCAGATTCAGCTTCGGGAATATCGAACGGTGTTCTATTTGTTTCGGCAAGAGAACTAATGTATATGATTATAAATCCGATAACCATAAATGGGAGAAGGATCAATTTCTTTATTCCCGCAATACTTCCGCCGAAGATCATCCAATCCCAAAATCTACTTGTCTGAAACTCAGTAATTTTTGTCAAGTTTAACGAGCCGACAACAACTACAACAGTGAGGATTACTATCACTGTTGGGATTTCATAACTAACAACTTGAGCGGCGGAACGAACTGCACCGTAGAGTGAATATTTATTGTTGGAAGCCCAACCCGCCATAAGAATTCCTGCTACGACCAAACCTGAAACTGCAACGATGTAAAGAATTCCAAGATCAATACCGGAACCAATGTATGCGGAAGAAAAGGGAATAGCAGCAAATGCAGCGTAACTTCCCATAAAGACCAGCACCGGTGCAATATTGAAAAGTTTTTTATCTGTATCTGTTGCAGTAATATCTTCTTTTTGGATAAGCTTTAAAATGTCGGCAACAGTCTGCAGCCAACCGTGATAACCAACTCTCATCGGTCCAAGTCTATCCTGCATGTGAGCGGAGACTTTTCTTTCAAGCCAAACGGCAAAAAGAGCGAAAGGCACGACAAAAACAAACGGAAGCGCTCCAGAAATAAAGGATGCGATAATGTCACTACCAAATAAGTTTGCAAGAAATTCGTATATCATCTATCAACTTCTCCTAATACAATATCGATACTTCCGAGAATAGCAACAACATCTGCAATAAGATGCCCTTTGCACAATTCTCCGAGTACGCTAAGATTAATAAATGACGGAGGACGGACTTTCACTCTAAATGGCTGCAATTGTCCTTTGCTTACTATAAAAAATCCAAGTTCACCTTTCGGGTTTTCAACACGCGAATAGATTTGTCCTTCAACCGGTTTAATTCTTTTTGGTAAAGCAGAAGTGATTTCGCCTTCGGGAAGTTGGTCTAACGCTTGTTCTATAATTCTAATACTTTGTACCATCTCTTGAACGCGAAGGAAATATCTGTCCCAGCAATCGCCGACTTGTCCGTGTTTTCCTTCTCCAACAGGAATCTCAAAATCAAATCTATCATATATGGAATAAGGATCGTTCCGGCGAATATCCCACTTCAATCCGCTTGCACGAAGATTTGGACCTGTAATGCCGTAATTTATTGCAGAATCTACAGGAAGAACACCAACATTAGCCGTTCTTTCAATAAAAATTTTATTGTACGAAAGGAGATTATTGACTTCTATGACAGTCTTCTTAAAGTCTTTTAAAAAATCTCTTGTTTCATTTACAAAGTTGATAGGGAGGTCGTGTGAAAGACCGCCAACCCAAATGTAATTGTAAAGTAATCTGGCGCCGCACGTTTTTTCAAATAAGGTAAGGATTCTTTCTCTATCACGGAAGAGATACAGAAAAGGAGTAAATGCGCCGATATCAATTCCATAAGTTCCTACTGCTACCATATGAGATGCAATTCTTTGCAATTCTGCCATTATTATACGGATGTACTCAACTCTTTCTGGAACTTTAATATCAAGGAGTCTTTCAACGGCAATTGCGTAACCCATTTCATTATTCATAGAAGCGAGGTAATCTAATCGGTCAACGTAAGGGATAATTTGGGGATAAGTCATCGCTTCGCAATGTTTTTCGAAACAGCGGTGTAAATAACCGAGATGAGGTTTTACATTTATGATTACTTCGCCTTCGAGTTCTAATTCTAATCTTAAAACTCCGTGAGTTGAAGGATGTTGCGGTCCCATATTAAGGACCATTTGTTCGGTTTTTAGCATAATATTTTAGTTGTCAGTAATCAGTTTACTTTGAGTGCTATCATATAAATTTTCAATTGAACTAAAGCATGATTGAATGCTTGAATGAAAAACCATAATCTGGTTCAATATAAAACTTTCTAAAAGAAATTTAAACCATTCATCCTTGCATTCAATCATCCATGCTTTTGGACTTTAATTTTATTTAGAACAAGTTGATTTTTCTTTTACGAAAGATCAATTAATACGGAACCTTCATTCCGTGATAGAATTCCGGATTCTTATAATCTTTTCTTAAGGGATAACCGGCTTCCCAATCGTAGGGCATCAATATTCTGCGTAAATCGGGATGATTAAGGAATTTTATTCCAAACATATCATACGCTTCGCGTTCATGCCAGTCCGCGCAAGCCCAAACTTTGCTAACGGTTTCAACTTCAGGATTTTCTCTACCGGTCGCGGTTCTTAGAACAATTCTATTTCCAAGTTTCATACTCTCTAAATGATAAACTACTGATAGAGTCCCACCTTTAGTTTCTGTTGTACCGTCTTCCAATTTTACTTTTTCGCCGTTATCATCATCTAAACCTGTTAGAAGAATAAGATTATCAAATTGTAATTCTTCATTATCTCTAAGGAACCAGCAAATCTCTGTTACCTTTAACGGTGCAATTTCAATTACTGCTTCTTTTGGCAACTTTGTATTTAGCTGAAGAACGGCATCGCCGAACTTTTCTTTTAAGATCGCAAATATTTCTTCTGAGGATTTCATACGGCTTTCTTTACCAATGATTCATTTCTAATTTTTTCTTGAAGGGTCAAAAGTCCTTCTAACAAAGCTTCCGGACGCGGAGGACAACCGGGAACATACACATCAACCGGAATAACTCTATCAACACCTTTCAACACGTGATAACCATGTTCCCAATATGGTCCGCCGCTATTTGAGCAGCTTCCCATTGAAATAATATATTTTGGGTCTGGCATTTGTTCGTAGAGTCTTTTTATGCGGGTTGCCATCTTAAGGGTAACTGTTCCGGAGATAATAATAATATCGGCTTGACGAGGAGAAGGGCGGGGAATAACGCCAAAACGGTCAAAATCATAATGGGAAGCGGAAGTAGCCATCATTTCGATAGCGCAGCAAGCGAGTCCGAAGCTCATTTGCCAAAGGGAAGATAATCGCGCCCAATTTAAAAGGTCATCAACTTTTGTAATAACTATATTGTCGTCACTAAATTCTGTATCTAAAAGACCCATTCTCTACTCAGTTATTTTTATAAAATCATTTGATAGTTGTAGAACATATTCACTAATTTGAACTCCGAATATCGAAGAAGGAATAATGAATGATGAAGTTTCGGTGCTTCTAATATAGTTATTCATTATTATTTTGTCCGGTTAACCACATTTATAAAGATGAGTCAACTTCTTGCACTGAATTTTTCATTTTAGAACTTTGAGGATATGGGCGAGCCCATTCAAGATCCCCTTTCTTCCATTCGTAAGCCATTCCAAGACCTAAAAAGAATAAGAAAATTACACCGATAAAATAACCGGCTAAACCATACTGCTGATAAACTACCGTCCAGGGGACTAATAAAACAACTTCCACATCAAAAATGAGGAAGATAAGGGCAACTACATAAAAGCGGATATTGAATTTTACCCATGGAGTCCCTTCCGGATTTTCACCGCATTCGTAAATCATGTGTTTTTCTTTGGTTGGACGGGCAGGTCTGATAAGTTTTGCCATGAAGACCGAAACAATTACAAACATAATTGCGATCAGCATAAAAGCGAAAATTTTTCCGAATTCTGTAAGCATTGAGGTTTCTATTAAAATTTTGTTCCCAAACTTAGCACTATTTAAAAAGAATGTCAAAAAAAAATTCAATCTCTTGGAACTTTTTTTCAAAAAAAATGATTTAAGGGGATTTTGTTTTTAAAATTTATTTCTTAAGTTAAAATCGGGAACGGGAAGATTTTCTTATATGGGTCCCCTTTTCTGATTTCATCATAAAAAATTTTTAGGCGGTATTTTATTATGGAAAAAGTTACGCTTAAGCATCGGGTTCAAAATCATTTTCAGCTAAACATAGATTTGTTTAGCATCTCACTTCAAATTACTACAGCTTCGAATAAGTATATCTAACTAAAGGGTTAACTGTGTACTGTTGTTAGAATATACTGTCGGACAGTTAATCCTCTATCCATTTTTAAAATTACTACGCGGTATTCCGCAGAAACATTCGGTTTATGTAGTGTAGAGTTATTACCCGGAAGCAAGTGATCCTTTTTTAGCAGAATAAATATTTACATAAAGTTTAAACATGAATGTGTGGTTGGTCGCACGGATGAACAGATGAATGGAAAAATATTTTTAGATTAAGAGTAGAGACGTTGCGCGCAACGTCTTTACAGAATAAACCTTTGGTTTGGGTTTACCAGGTTATGAAATTGAGAAATGAGTTGTGAAGGAAAAATTTAGAAAAATGGTTATGGTGTTTTGAATACTTACGTATCTGTTCTTTGAAATTGCGGTCGGATATTAAAAAGTTTCACACAAGAAACAAAAGCTGACATTCAATCAGACAATAGCGACTCTGATTCAGATGATAGTTACATCAGTTCAGAGAATTCTGATAATGATTCAGAGCCATCTTGCATTGATTCGGAGAGATCTCGCAATGATTCAGAAGACGCTTGTACTCATTCAGACCATGCTGACATTTGTTCAATGTCACCTCGCAGTCATTCAGAGCATGCTAGCAGCAATTCAGAGAGAGGTTGCAGTGATTCAAAGCAATCTCGCAGTTGTTCAGAGACCCGTTACACTCATTCAGAGAATGCTGACACTGATTCAGAGAGCTGTTACAGTGATTCGACGCACACTTACACTTGTTCAGAATCACCTTGCAGACGTTCAAACGATGCTCGCACTGATTCAGAGAGACGTTACAATCGGTTTTTTAAGGATTTAGTTCGATTTTAAGCAAAAAAAGGCATTCGACGGTCGAAATTCCATTTCGACCATTTGTTGAAGCTAATTAAAAGATCACCAACGTAGAGCCATGCCATGGCATGGCTCTACAAAATCATTCAATAACAACAAAAGGAGTTCTGGTATGAATACACGTGAAAAAAACAAACAGGAAATGCTTGGGACTGTTTCAGGATTCTATGAAGAATATAAGAATTCGTTTACGGGACTAACGGTCTGATAACAGCATTTTCGGATATCATTTCGATTAAAAAGGAGATCGAATTGAATGAAAAGATCGTAAATGAGGGAACAAAAGGGAAAGTGGTTTCCCGTGATGATTCTCAAAACGGACTAATTACTTCGGCGCTTACATTTGCGGGAGCGCTTTATGGTTATGCAGCTTCTAAAAATGATCTGGAATTACTAACGTTTGCCGATATAAGCAGCAGTACATTTACGAGAATGAGGATAGCCGAGATTCCCCTGAGGGTTGAAGATATTCTTGATAAGGTTGATGAACTTGGTGAGGAGCTTCTTCCCTTTGGAATAACCGGAGAACAGCGGACTGCCGGCAGAGCAATACTTGATGATTACGTCAAAAAATTTGGAAGTGTTAACAGCGGTAAGGGGAGCAAAAAATCTGCCTCAGATAGCAGTAAAAAACTCCTTACTAAAGTGGATGCTAAGCTTAAGGTACTTGATAAGCTGATGTTCAGTTTTAGCACAAGTGATTCCGACTTGTATTCTAAATATGAAACGGCGCGAATGATCTATGATAAAGGTGGCAGCCGTAACGGAGGAAGTGACGCACCTCCACCACCACCGGAAGAACCGAAATAACTATGAAGAAATAATCGTCGTGACTGCACACTCCCACGCCACGACAAACAGCAGCGATACCCTGAAGGGTATCGCTGTACTAAAAAATCATTCTGGTAAATCGGGATGATGGAAAAATTCGTATGTCGAATTTCTAATCTGACCGTAGAGCCATGCCATGGCATGGCTCTACAGATGAAATAACAAGAATTAGTTTAATTCAGTTGTGTTACGTTTTGGCATGTATCAATATAAAATTATGAAATATTATCACAACAAATATCGAGTTGAATCTATCCGGTTGAAGGGATGGGATTATTCAACACCCTGGTGGTATTTTGTTACAATCGCGACAAAAAATCACAATGAATATTTTGGCAAAATTATTTCCGGTGAAATGAAATTGAATGATGTTGGGAAAATTGCGGAAAGGTGTTGGAGAGATATTCCTAAACATTATCCGAAAGTTGAATTAGATTATTTCGTTGTAATGCCAAATCATCTGCATGGGATTGTTGTAATTACAGAACATGCGGAACCTGACCATGATGTAGAGCCTTGCCATGGTGTTGTAGAGCCTTGCCATGGCAAGGCTCTACAAAATGAATTTGGTAAACCGATTAAAAATTCTTTATCAATGATTATCAATCACTATAAAGGAGGAGTAAAGCATTTGTGCAAAGAAAATAAGTTTACCGGTTTTGCCTGGCAACCAAAATTTTATGATAGGATAATAAGAAATGAAGGGGAGTTATATGCGATTAGAAAATACATAGCAGATAACCCAATTAAATGGGATGTTGAAAAAAATGTTCCGGATAATTTAGAAATGTAGAGCCTTGACATGTGGTAGAACCACGCCGTGGCATGGCTCTACATGGGAAAAAACGTGCATCTGTTAAAACACAGAGACACGCCATGGCGTGTCTCTACAAATTAAACTATTTTTTTATTGAGCCATGCCATGGCATGGCGCTACAGAAGGAGATGTTATGATAACTGAGAATAATAAAAAACTGATTGAACGTATCATTAATGTATTTGAAACAGGTACACCTGACGGGAAGTACAACCAAATATCAATTTATGCGGATGGGAAAAACGGTACAAGGCAAATTACGTATGGGCGGAGTCAAACTACAGAGCAGGGGAATCTTGCAAAGCTTATTGAACTGTACATCCGCAATAGCGGTGTTTATGCTGAGCAATTCTCGAAGTACATCGATAAGATCGGGAAGGAATCTTTGGTTGATGACAAAATTTTTAAAGATCTTCTTCGTACTGCAGCTAAAGAAGATGCTATCATGCGTTCAACGCAGGATGAATTTTTCGATCTGGCATATTACAATCCAGCATATGAATTTTTTACAAAGAACGGTTTTGATCTTCCGCTGAGTATGCTTGTAATTTATGACAGCTACATTCATTCGGGAAGTATCCCGGCATTTTTAAGAAAAAGATTTGGCGAGTATCCACCTGCAAAAGGAGGTGACGAAAAGAAGTGGATAACATCTTATGTTGATATCCGCCATCAGTGGCTGAAGTATCATTCCAACCCGATTCTGCAGCGCACCATTTACAGAACGCAATGTTTTAAAGATCAGATGACCGCGGAGAATTGGCAGTTGGATAAACTTCCGGTAATAGCAAACGGAACGGAAGTAAATGTTTAACCTGTGAACCGGTATGATAAAATTAATCAAAATATTTTATTACAAAAGGAGATTAAACAATGGGAACTGATAAACAAAATCAACCAAACATACCTGACGGCAAGGCAGGCGATTCTCAAGATCAGAAATGTAAAGAGAAGAAAAGCTGGTTCGAAAGAGCCAAGTATTGGACTGCTGATAAAAGTGCGGCTTTTTCCCGCTTTTTCACTTTTAGAAAACATTACTACCTGGAAGCTCAACAAGCATTTCGTAAAACGGAAAGTGAATACAATGTTTTGAAATCAATTATAGAATCAAAACAGACTCAAACTCCTGAGGAAAAAGATACCATCATTGAAATTGACAAACTAATTTGCGAAGCCCGTACACAGATGACTTACGCTGAATTATGGCCGTATATTCATCTCATAGAACTGCATCTTCTCCGTTTGTACGATCTAACATCGCTTCTATCCTACCTTTCTATAGTCCGCAATAATCTGTATATACTTAAAGTAGAAGATAAAACTGAGTGGGAGAAAAAACTTGCTGAGTTTGATACTATTACCGACACTTCAAAAATAGATACGGAGTATTTGCGGAAACTATTATACACAATCACATCGGAAATTAACGAAGCGCGCCGTATTAATTTCATGACGAATGATCTGAAGCATGATCTAATGAAACGGTTTATTAGAATTACCGTTATCATAGGGCTGTTTGCGTGGTTATTTACTTACATGATTGTACGAGACCCTCTTGTTCATTACGCAATAGTGATAGGTGTATTAGGCGGTTTTTTCAGCCGCATCTTAGCGATACAAACTTTGGAATTTAAACCTCCCGCATTTTCTTTACTTTCTCTCTACACTTATACGCAGCCTTTACTCGGGGGAATCGGGGCACTAATATTATATCTTATTCTCATCTCGCCGATAGGACCGGAAGTAATAAGCGGTAATACATTTTATTTAAGTCAGGAACAGACGGCAAAGTATTTCCAAGCCACCATTACCTATAAACCGAAAGTGTTTGGAATGCCCTTACCAATGATAGTTACCGATTCAACATCGGCATCAATAGTAATTCATCAGTATCCCAAACCGGGACTATTTTTGCTCCTTGCATTCCTTGCTGGTTTTTCCGAACGGTGGCTGCTGGGAACACTTGAAACAATAGTAGGAAAGAAACTGCAGAAAGGAGATGGAACGACAAAACCAACAGAGGAAGGAAAAGGGAAAACATAGATGTCGGATGCAACCAAGGGAAATCCGGAGCGGCTTGGAGCTAACGGAGCCGCTCACCCAGATTTACTGTATAATAAAATATGTCAGATCGATTGTACCGATGTTGTAACCGGTATTGCACAACATAGTTATTATCTAAACGGCTCTATTAACGAAGACATTAAACAAAGCATAGAAGGATTCACTCAAGATGACCCGCGGCGACAACGGGTAACAACCGGTGAACTGCCTAATGTGTGGAAAATGAAAAAAATAGATTCAAAACATTCAAATAATTAGGAGATACCATTATGAAAACCGATCATGTTTTTACAAATGCAATTTCAAAATATTATTATATACTTTTACTATTGGTCCTGTTATTAACAAGTAGTTGTACGGTTCAATATGTAGCTCAATATGATGAGACTGTAAAAAATGAGATCGTTAGAATTGCCGGTGAAGTAGATAAATTTTTTATCGAACTTCAAGAAATGGATGTGAGCGAAAGAACCTATATAAAAGCCAAGGAAAAGTATTTGGCAATTGAAGCCGATCTTAATTCGCTCCTGACCAAAAACGAAATACGCGCGTTAAATAATCAATCGATAAAACAAAATGAACTTGCCTTAAAATTATGGCTCGATGATAAAGAGGAGCACAAGAAAAAAGATAAAGTCAGCGATGCGATAATTAACAGTCATAGGTCGCAATTCAAAAGAATTTTTATTGCCATGGCTAAAGGTGAAGAGGTAAAAAATTAAAAGTAAAATAATTAATAATAACGCACCTTACGCAGAATAGTATATTGAATTGCCACGACCTTCAGGTCGTGGGATAATAAGCAAAAAAAGTAAATGGCTTTAGCCAAAATAACTGCTAATATTGGGCTAAAGCCCGGGTATTTTTTCATATTTTGATCCCCGGCATAAATGCCGGGGTTACTTGATTAAGAAATTGAGTAAAGTAACTTAATAATTTAAATGAGGTATAAAATGAGTTTTAATATTGGTGACGTACTTACTAACATGAAAACCGCTGCTTTTGATGCGGTTAAAGACGACGTGCATGTAATACCTGATTACATCAACGAGATATTTGAAGGTGAAAAAGAGGCATTAAAAACATTGGCTGAGGAAAGATTAGCCGGCAATTTCACCGATGAAGAATTCTTGCATGAATTGGAGAGAGAAAAAGATGTGCTTGAAACCCAGATGCTTACGATTGAAATTATGACGCTTGCACTTGC
>JALNWB010000132.1 GCA_023231105.1 Ignavibacteriaceae bacterium
CCGGTGATGCGTGGAAAACGCAATCGAGAGTTCGCGATATTATGAAAAAAATGTACACGGCAAACCGTGATGGACTTTGCGGAAACGAAGATTGCGGACAAATGTCTGCGTGGTATGTTTTAAGCGCGATCGGAATTTATTCGGTTACTCCCGGAAGTAACATTTTTGTGATTGGAAGTCCGCTGTTTGACAAGATCACAATGAATTTAGAAAACGGGAAAAAGTTTATCATTGAAACGCAAAATAACTCGAACAAAAATATTTACATTCAATCGGCATCGTTAAATAAAGAGAAATATCAGAAATCTTTTTTGCGTTATTCCGATATCGAAAATGGCGGCGTTCTTCAATTCAAATTATCCGATTCTCCGAATAAAAATTGGGGAAAAGGGAATGGCAATCAACCGGTTTCTGAAATTACAGAAACAACATTTCAACCGGTAGAACAAAAATGGAATTTCGCACCAACTGTAATTTCCGATGCTCGCAACTTTTCTTCAACAAAAAAAATTGAACTTGATTGCTTCACTAAAAATTCCAAAATTCATTTTACCCTTGATGGAAGCGATCCGGCGCTCTCTTCTCCGTTATACGAAAAACCATTTTTTATCGATAAAACCTCAACTTTAAAAGCGCGTGCGTTTAATAAAGTTCTTCCTCCATCGGAAATTATGGAAGAAACTTTTCTCAAAGTGATTGTACGCGATCCTTCTTCACCTTTTTTTGTACAAGATGGAACTCTTTATCCGACGATTGCCTTAGCTGAAAAATCTCATCGCCTTTATAGTAGCGGCGGAGAGAATACACTAATTGATGGAGTTCGCGGTTCACAAAATTTTCGCGATGGCAAGTGGCTTGGCTTTCAACCGAACAATCTTGACGCGTTCATCGATTTGGGAAAAGAAGTTTCTATCAAATCAATCCAAACCGGATTTTTGCGTAACCAGGGTTCTTGGATATTTTTGCCTGAGTTAGTTGAATATTCTCTATCATCAGACGGGAATTCCTTCGAGGTAATTTCTTCACAAAAAATTGCTGCTTCTGACCCGAATGATGAAACTGAAATTGTAAATATTTCATCGGGAAGCATGGATAAAAAAGGAAGATATTTAAGAGTCTTCGCAAAAAACATTAATGATCTTCCCGCATGGCACAAAGGAAGCGGTGACAAAGCGTTTATTTTTGTCGATGAAATTATGATCGAGGGTGATTAAGTCAAAGGAAGCGAAAATGTTTCTCCAATTTGTTTAATGCCGAGAGTAATTCCATAATTTTTATAAGCCTCCGTAAGCCGGTTGAGCGGTTCTTCAATCGGTTCAATTCCTTGCTTAAAAGTATAGGTATGAATCGGTATAAAAACTTTTGCTTTTATATCTTTTGCCATCTGCAGCGCTTCTTCGGGAGTGCAATGATTGAATCGCCAAGGATTATAAGCCCCAATCGGCATTATCGCAATATCAACTGATTCATTTGATTTCTTAAATTTATCTGTCATCGCGGTATCACCGCCGAACAAAATCTTCTTACCCTCTCGTTCAAGGATGTAGGCATTATAGCTTCTGCCGTTTTGCATGAATCCTTTCGAACGGTCTCTCTCCCAAGGAAAACGCCAGCCGAAATGTTTTGTTTCAATCGCTTTAATCTTTATATCATTGATTTCCGTCGAGTCAGTCCAGTCAATTTCTTTAAGTGATTTCCATTCTAAATCTTCAATTACATCAGAAGTGTTGTAAGCAGTCAAGCAATCAATCTGCTTTGGAAATTTTTCTGAAATTTGTTTTAGCGTTTGGTAGTCCATGTGGTCCATATGAGCGTGCGAAAGAAGAAGTAAATCCGGTTTTGGTATTTCGTCAACGGTTAAGGCTGGCGCGGTAAAACGCGAAGGTCCATAAGTAATTCCCAAGAAATAAACTCCGATACGTTCAAGTAACACCGGGTCGGTGAGAATTAATTTTCCGTAAAAATTTAAAAGAATAGTTGAATGACCAAGCCAAGCGATATTTATTTCATTTTGTTTCCACAAATCAGGTTGAGGCTTGAATAACGGCTTCGCGGCGGAAGTTTCATATTTTTTCGTCATCAAAGGAGAGAATAAAAAAGCTCCAACTGATAATTTAAACGTTCTCTTAACAAATGTTCTTCGTTTCATAATCATTAAAACACAAGTTCGTATGAAATAATTCCCGTTCTTCTTGACTAACTTCAACAAGAAAATTTATATTTTAGATGGTAGAAAATAAAGAAAATATTAGAAGAAAAAACGTGAGTTAAAAATGATTTATAAAAATTTTGCAAAATCGAAAGAACAAGTTTCTCTTCTCGGTTTCGGCTGTTGGGGAATTGGAAAATCAATGTGGATTGGAGCAGAAGATTCCGAATCAAAAAAAGCTTTGCACAAAGCTGTTGAGCATGGCGTTACGCTTTTTGATACCGCTTATGTTTATGGAATGGGTCACAGCGAAAAACTTGTAGGCGAAGTGGAAAAAGAATCGGGTAAAAATTTGTTCATCGCTTCTAAAATTCCTTCTAAAAAATATGAATGGCCTGCAAGTGATTCGTCAACTTTCTCCGATAGTTTTCCCAAAGAGCATATTATTGAAATAACAGAAAAAAGTTTGCGCAACTTGAAAAGAGATTATCTTGACCTTCAGCAGTTTCACGTTTGGAACGATAAATGGGCGCAAGAAGACGAATGGAAAGAAGCGATCTATCAATTAAAGAAAGATGGAAAAGTCCGTTTCTTCGGAATTTCAATCAACGATCACCAGCCGTGGAATGGAATTGATGCGGGAAAAACCGGACTCATCGACAGCTTTCAAGTTATCTTTAATATTTTCGATCAATCGCCAACCGATCAACTCTTTTCTTTCTGCAAAGAAAATAAAATTGCAATTCTTGCACGAGTTCCTTTTGATGAAGGAAGTTTAACCGGGAACATTACTCCTGAAACAATTTTTCCGAAGGAAGATTTTAGAAATCAATATTTTAGTGGAACCCGTAAAAAAGAAGTGCATGAAAGAGTAATGAAAATTTACGAAGACGTGAAAGATGAAACCGAAAATGTTGCCGAAGCTGCTTTGCGTTACATTACAAGTTTTAGCGCCGTTACTTCCGTTATTCCCGGAATGCGAAGTGAAAAAAATCTTTTGGCAAATTGCAAAGCAGTTGAAAAAGGAAAACTGTCCGACGCTGCATTAGAAAAATTAAAAGCCCACCGCTGGATTAGGAATTTTTATGCTTGATAACAGTATCGAAAATTCACTAACGTCCGATCGCTTATATAAAAAAGGACTGCGGTTAGAGTTTTTTACCGTAGGATATAATATTCTTGAAGCTGTTGCCGCACTTCTTTTGGGTGGCATTGCTTCAAGCATTGCCCTTATCGGTTTCGGTCTGGATAGTATTGTTGAATCACTTTCCGGAGGAGTTTTAATCTGGCGGCTATCAAAAGGAAGAACTCTCTCAAAAGAGCATGAAGAAAAAATTGAAGAGCGTGCACAAAAATTTGTTGCTGTTACATTCTTTGTACTGGGCTCTTATGTTCTTGTTGAATCAGTTTTAACATTATGGGAGGGAAATCCGCCGGAAACATCGCTCGGCGGAATTATACTCGCCATCCTCTCTCTCATAATAATGCCGTTGCTTGGAAAAGCAAAAATGAAAATCGGTCGGCAGTTAAACAGCCGCGCGCTTATGGCAGATGCAAAAGAAACATTCGCGTGCGCTTTCCTTTCGGCTGCGCTACTACTTGGGCTTGCCGCAAATTATTTCTGGGGTTTTTGGCAAGCTGATCCTCTTGCCGGATTTGTCATCGTTTACTATCTCATTAAAGAAGGAAAAGAAAATTGGGAAGGTGAATGTGAGTGTAATTAGTGTGTTGGCAAAAATCCACTGAGTAAAATGGTAAGAATATTCGTCCCCAAAAACCGGGAGAATGGCTGAATGAAGTTGAATGGATGAATGGTTTTCATTCAGTCATGCAGCCATTCAATCATCCACTTGATGATTGGTAATTTTTTGATTCTGACTCCGCCGGTTTATGAATTAGGAATGGAATGATTTTTCATTCCTAATTCGTAATTCTACCCAACTATCGTTCAAAATTCCCTATATTTGCAAGGTTAAAAACGAAAAGGATTGTATGGATTTCATCGAGAAATTGAGAAAAATAAAAGAAAAATTTGATAGAATTAACGATCACCTCTCTGACCCCGATATTGTAAAAAACACTGATAAATTAATTTCGCTGAGTAAAGAACGAAGTGAATTAACTCCGATTATTACTGTGTATGACGAATATTCTAAAACGATTTCCGATATTGAAGGAAATAAAGAAATTATTGAAGCCGGTGCCGATAAAGAGCTGATTGAACTCGCCGAAACAGAACTTGATGATTTAAAAATAAAAAAAGAAAAATTAGAAGATGAAATAAAAGTGCTTCTTCTTCCAAAAGACCCGAATGATGATAAAGATGTTATTGTGGAAATCCGTGCCGGAACCGGAGGCGATGAAGCAGCTCTTTTTGCAGGCGATTTGTTCAGAATGTATTCTCGCTATGCGGAAACTCGCGGCTGGAAACTTGAATTGATCGATATTAACGACACCGCCGGACTGGGTGGTATAAAGGAAGTTGTTTTTTCAGTAACAGGAACAAGTGTGTTCGGCGATTTGAAATTTGAAAGCGGCGTTCACCGCGTACAGCGCGTTCCAGCAACCGAAGCAAGCGGACGCGTACATACTTCAGCCGCATCTGTCGCGGTTCTACCCGAGGTGGAAGATGTTCAGGTTGAGATCAATCCAAGCGAATTAAAAATTGATGTTTACCGTAGCGGCGGCGCCGGCGGGCAAAATGTGAATAAAGTTGAAACCGCTATCCGCATTACTCACTTACCGTCCGGTTTAGTTGTCCAGTGTCAGGATGAGCGTTCTCAATTAAAGAACCGGCAAAAAGCGATGAAGGTTTTAAAAGCCCGTCTGTTCGATATGAAGCAGCGCGAACAAAATAAAGAAATTGCAGCAGTGCGGAAATCAATGGTTGGCAGCGGCGATAGAAGCGATAAAATCAGAACTTACAATTATCCCCAAAACAGAATTACCGATCACCGAATTGGGTTAACGCTCTACAATCTTTCCGGCATAATGGAAGGCGATCTTACCGAACTGATCGACCAAATAAAAATGGCGGATAGAACAGAAAAACTCCAAGCAGAAATGGGATGATAAGTTTTTAGTGATCTGTTTTCAGTTATTGAGATTGAAACTGACCACTTTCAACTTCCAACTTTTTGTTATATTTCTTCAACTTAAAATCAATAATAATTTCACGGAAAATGGATGATGAAAAAAATTTCGTTTAAAACATTGCTTCTTCTCTTTTTTGTTTTTTGTTTCGAAATACTCCCTCAACAGAAGGAATTAACGGTCGAATTGATCCAAACCAACCGTGATTTTTCTGCTAAGAATTTAAATGGTGTACAATGGTTTTCCGGCGGAGATAAATTTTCATTTCTGAAAAGGGATCCGGAAACCAAAGCAATGACAATTTATGAACACGACATTAAAACCGGAGAAGAAAAAATACTTATCTCCGGAAATGATTTAAAATTAAAATCTGAAGATCAACCATTCGTGATCCAGAATTATGAATGGCTCCCAAACGAAAAATATATTTTGTTCACGGGAACGCTTCCGGCGCGTTCGCTAAAGACCGGCGGTGCATTCTACATTTATGAAATTGCAAAGAAAAGATTTTTCGAACTTGCCGCTTCTGAAAAAGCTCCTGCTTCACAAGGCGAACAAGAGAATGCTCGCTTTTCTCCCGACGGTGAAAAACTTGCTTTCGTTCGAGACAACAATGTTTTTGTAGTTGATATTCAATCGCAGAAAGAAACGCAAATTACTTTTGACGGAAGTGAAACTCTTTTAAACGGAAATTTTGATTGGGTATATGAAGAAGAGTTTGGAATTATTAACGGGATCGAATGGTCGCCCGACAGCAAATGTATTGCGTTTTGGCAGCTTGATCAATCGCAGGTTCCTGAAATGCATATCGCAAAATGGGATTCGCTCTATCTCAATTTTCTTGATATGCGTTATCCAAAAGCTGGAACACGCGGCTCGTTTGTAAAAATCGGAATAGCGGAAATTGCTTCACCTAAAATTACCTGGATTGATCTTGGTGAAGAATCGGATATTTACATTCCCCGCATAAAATTTACAGCCGATGCGAATCTCCTCTCCATTCAACGGTTAAACCGGCTGCAGAATAAATTGGATCTTCTTTTTGCCGATGCAGCATCAGGAAAAACGAAAACAATAATTGCGCAAAGCGATTCAGCCTGGATCGACATCAATGATAATTTACAATTCTTAAAAGATAAAAAACAATTTGTATGGACTACCGGTAAAGACGGCTTTGAACACATTTATCTTTTCGATTACAGCGGCAAGCCACTCAAGCAACTTACCAAAGGTGATTTTGAAGTTGACAAAATCCTCGGTGTTGATGAAACAAAAAAAGAAATCTATTTCACTTCTAATGAACGCAGCACAATTAACTCGGATCTTTATATTGTAAATTATGAAACCGGAAAACGCAGCTGCATTACCGAAGCCAAAGGCTCACATAAAATTGATCTTTCTCCAAATCAAAAATATTTTATTGATCGTTATTCTAACGCAAATCTACTCGGCTCGATATATCTTTATAAAACAAACGGCGATAAAATCCGCGATCTTGTTGTGAACGATATGTCGGCATTCAAAGATTATAATCTTTCTCCGGTTGAATTTTTCCATTTTAAAACTACCGACGGAGTTGAACTTGACGCATCAATTATAAAACCGGCAAACTTCGATCCGACAAAAAAATATCCGGTGCTGGTAAACAATTACAGCGGACCAGGTTCTAAAACCGTTACTGATGCTTGGGGAAGTCTCTGGTTCCAAATGCTTGCACAAAAAGGATACATCATCTTTGCGCTTGATAACAGAGGCACCAGCGGACGCGGTGAGGCGTTTGAAAGAATGGTTTACAAAAATTTAGGTTATTGGGAAGTGAACGATCAGATCGAAGGAGCAAAATATCTTGCTTCACTTCCGTATGTTGATGCGAACCGCATCGGTATTTGGGGCTGGAGTTACGGCGGTTATGCCTCAGCTTTAACTTTAGTAAAAGCTCCCGATTACTTCAAAGCGGCAATTGCCGTAGCGCCTGTAACAGATTGGAGATTTTATGATAACATTTATACCGAGCGTTACATGTCAACTCCACAGTTAAATCCGAAAGGATATGAAACAAGTTCGGTAATGGCGTACGCCAATCAACTGAAAGGAAAGCTGCTGCTGATTCACGGCACTGCTGATGACAATGTTCATTTTGAAAACTCCGTTGCGCTTGTAACAAAATTGGAAGCTGAAAACAAACCGTTCCAGACGATGTATTACCCCGAAAAGAATCATGGAATTTCCGGCGGTAAAACACGTTTGCATCTGTATGAATTAATGACAAAATTTATTTTAGAAAATTTATAAAAAAGAAATAGTTTGAGATTGTTATGAAAAAAAGAAAACTTGGTAAACTTGGACCCGACGTTTCAGCTATCGGATTAGGCTGCATGGGTATGTCGGAATTTTACGGCAATGCGAACGATGCGGAATCAATATCAACAATTCATCGCGCGATTGATCTTGGAATTAGTTTCTTTGACACATCCGATATGTATGGTCCCTTCAAGAACGAAGAGCTCGTCGGCAAAGCGTTAAAAGGAATTCGGGACAAAGTAACACTTGCTACAAAATTTGGAATTGTACGAACAAGCGATCCGAATGTTCGCGGTGTTAACGGCAGACCTGAGTATGTTAAAGCTTCATGCGAAGGTTCCTTGAAGCGTCTTGGTGTAGATTACATCGATCTCTATTATCAGCACAGAGTTGATACAAACGTTCCGATTGAAGAAACCGTTGGCGCTATGGCGGAACTTGTTAAAGAAGGAAAAGTAAAATATATTGGACTTTCGGAAGCGGGACCAAATACAATCCGCAGAGCAAATCAAGTTCACCCTATCTCTGCACTACAGACAGAATATTCACTCTGGAGCCGCGATCCCGAAGACGAACTTTTATCGCTTGTAAAAGAACTTGGAATTGCCTTTGTTGCTTACAGTCCGCTCGGAAGAGGGTTCTTAACCGGACGCTTCAAAAAATTTGAAGACTTTGAAGAGTATGATTACCGTAGATTTTCCCCAAGATTCCAGGGAGAAAATTTTCAAAAGAATATTGAGCTTGTTAAAAAAGTAGAAGAGATTGCCAAAGCGAAAAATGTTCTTCCGGGACAGTTGGCTTTAGCGTGGGTTCTTGCTCAAAGCGAAAACATTATTCCAATTCCGGGAACGACAAAGCAAAAACATATTGAAGAAAATATTGCGGCAACAGAAATTGTTTTAACTAAAGATGAACTTGGACAAATAGAATCTATTTTTACAAAAGGCGCTACAAGCGGATTGAGATATCCCGAAGCGATGATGAAAGTTGTGAACCAATAAATAGTAACAAGATGAAAGTACAATGTATAAAGTTCTTTTTATTACTTTCCACTTGCAGCTTTATACTTTCTACTAAAAAAGGAGTTTATGAAAAGAGAACTGATCGAAAATAAATATCTGCGCTGGCTTTATCTTGCCTTGGGATTTTTCTTTTTGACACTCGGTATCATCGGAATAATTTTGCCGGTTATGCCGGGAATCGTTTTTGTTGTTATTTCCGGTTACTTTTTTTCGAGAAGCTCGCATAAGTTTCACGATCTTCTCATCAACAATAAATATGTCGGTAAGTATGTCCGCGATTATTATTCCGGCGTTCCTATTCCTTTAATTACAAAAATACTTGCGGTGCTTTTTATGTTGATCTCGCTTGTAGTTGGAATTTATTTTCTGTAAGGTAAAAATGAACATTCAAATCTTTGGAACAAAAAAGTGCAGGGAAACGCAGAAAGCTGAACGCTATTTCAAGGAAAGAAAAATTCCCTTTCACTTCCGTGATCTAACTGAAAAAGGAATAAGCAAAGGTGAGCTTGATAATATATCTTCCGTTATTCCGCTTGAAGAATTAATTGACCGCGAAGGAAAGCAATTTGAAAAACGGAATTTGAAATTCATGAAGTTTGATATTGAAGAAGAACTATTAAGCGATCCCCTCCTCTTAAAAACTCCCGTTGTAAGAAACGGCAGACAAGTTACCGTTGAGAACAAACCGGAAATTTGGAAAACATGGAATTAATTTATCTCCATAATGAGGAAAGTTGCTCTGTAATAGTGGAAAAGAATTAGAGATAAAAATAAAAGCACGGAGCAAAAAAGGTAACCAACTTGGTTACCTTTTTTTATCACTAGAGGAAGAAAGAAAAATTAAACATCGTAGTACAAGCTAAACTCATACGGATGCGGCTGAAGAGCCATCGGTTTAATTTCTTTATCGGTTTTGTATTTTATCCAGGTATCGATTACGTCTTCGGTAAATACATCGCCTTTAAGCAAATAATCGTGATCTTTTTTAAGACATTCTAATGCCGCGTCAAGACTTCCCGGAGTTGACGGAACATTTTTCAGTTCCTCCGGTTCCATATCGTAAATATCCTTATCGAGCGGTTCACCCGGATCGATACGGTTGATAATTCCATCCAACCCAGCCATCATAATGGCGGAGAATGCGAGGTACGGATTTGTTGATGGATCGGGGCAGCGGAATTCAACACGTTTTGCTTTGGGGCTGTTGGAGTACATCGGAATTCTGATTGAAGCGCTTCTGTTTCGTTGTGAATATGCTAAGTTAACAGGAGCTTCAAATCCCGGCACAAGTCTCTTGTAAGAATTTGTTGTCGGATTTGTAATAGCCAGCAAAGAAGGAGCGTGTTTTAAAATTCCGCCGATGTAATACAATGCCATTTCACTTAAGCCCGCGTATCCGTTTCCGGCAAAAAGCGGTTTTCCTTTTTTCCACAAACTTGAGTGAACGTGCATTCCGCTTCCGTTATCGCCGAAGATTGGTTTAGGCATAAACGTTACGGTTCTGTTATTCTTTTTGGCTGTATTTTTAATAATATATTTGAACATCAATAATTGATCGGCAGCTAAAAGTAACGGTTGAAAACGAACATCAATTTCGCATTGTCCGCCGCTTGCAACTTCGTGATGCTGTGCTTCAATATCAAGTCCGGCATTCATTAAGTTGATAACCATTTCATTTCTCAAATCCATGAGCGAATCGGTTGGGGGAACCGGGAAATAACCTTCTTTGTATCTTGGTTTGTAGGCAAGGTTTGGACCTTCATCGCGTCCGCTGTTCCATTTACCTTCAACAGAATCAACAAAATAAAAACTGCTGTTTTGTGAAGAATCAAAACGCACATCGTCGAAGACGAAAAATTCTGCTTCGGGACCGAAAAAAACGGTATCGGCAATTCCGGTTGAAAGCAAATAAGCCTGAGCTTTTTGAGCAATGTTTCTCGGGCAGCGTGAATATTTTTCTTTTGTCGCCGGTTCGTAAACATCGCACGTTAAACTGATGGTTGGCGCAGTAATAAACGGATCGAACCACATTGTGTTGGGATCCGGAATAATTAACATATCGCTTTCATTAATTGCTTTCCAACCGCGGATGGAAGACCCGTCAAAGCCGAAACCGTCTTCAAAAGAACCGGCATTGAATTGTGTAACCGGAAAAGTAATATGCTGCCATTGTCCCGGCATATCCATGAATTTCATATCCACAAATTGTATATTATTCTCTTTAACGAATTTGAGGACTTTGTCTATTGCAGACATCTCCTTAGCCATAACTAACCTCTATATTTATTTTTTATTATTTGTTTTGTTGCTTTTTTATGCTGACCAGCCAAACGAAATGGCAGGTTTATTTCAGCGAAATTTTTGTTGATTCTTTAATTGATGAAAGCACGAAAAAAGATTTTGTACTTACTACTCCGGGCCAAGATTGAATTTCCGCAAGCAATTTCTCTAACGCTTCAGTATTTTTTGCAATGGTTTTCAGAATATGCGAACCTTCACCAAGAATTGAGTGACACTCAAGAATATCCGGATGCTGTTCAACTTTTAATGCCAAAGTTTTGTAATGCTTGGAAGAATCCATCACCAAAAGAATAAATGCCATAATATCATAACCGAAAGATTTACGGTTGATTTTTGTATAATAGCCTTCAATAATCTTTTTGTCTTCAAGTTTGTGAAGTCTTTCACTAACCGAAGGAATCGACATGCTTACGGCTTCAGCAAGCTGGTTCCGTTTTGTTCTTCCTTGTTCCTGGAGCATCTCGAGAATTTTAATATCTAAGTTATCAATCATGTTATTCCTAATTTTTTTAGGGAAAATAATAATATTGGTTGCAAATATAAGATATTTTTTAAATAAGAGGCAAATGAAAAGCAAAATATTTTCTAATATTTATGGAAAGGTTTCGTTTTTTCACAAATGGTGTATGAAAATCGCCAATTTTGGTAATAGAATTCTATATTTGAAGTTCATGGAAGGTTA
>JALNWB010000133.1 GCA_023231105.1 Ignavibacteriaceae bacterium
CTCATCACGCCGATCATTACCAAAGAATTGAACCAACCGGCTCCACGCCCGCTAAAATCGGGACTGATAACGATCAAAGCCGAATCGGAATTTGGATTTAAACCGCATAGTATTGAAGAATCATTTGAAAAAATGAAAAGGGAATTAAACTTATGAAACAGAAATTCGTGATTACTTATCTTCTTTCTCTCTCTTTACTTTTTGTCGCTTCAACAAAAAATACTTTTGCGCAAAAAAAATTCCCGAACTGGGCAAAAGGAATTGTCTGGTACCAAATTTTTCCCGAAAGATTTGCCAATGGCGATACATTGAATGACCCAACCGAGGAAGAAGTATTTGTCAATCAAAAAAAAATTCCGAAAGGATGGCAAATTACCAAATGGACTTCCAATTGGTTTGAACAATCTAGTTGGGAAAAGAAACTCGGAGATCATTTTAAGAATCATTTAACTTCGCGAAGATACGGCGGTGATATCCAGGGGATCATCAATAAATTGGATTATTTAAAAGAACTTGGCATTGGAGCAATTTATCTTAATCCTATGTTTGAAGCAGTATCCATGCATAAATACGATGGTTCTTCCTACCATCATATTGATCATACCTTTGGCGCCGATCCGGTGGGTGATAAAAAGTTAATGGCATCCGAAACTCCTGATGATCCTGCAACATGGAAATTAACTTCTGCTGATAAATTGTTTTTTCAACTTATAAAAGAAGTTCATGCGCGCGGAATGCGGATCGTTATTGACGGAGTTTTTAATCACACCGGCGAACAATTTTGGGCGTTTCAGGATGTTGTAAAAAAACAAGAGCATTCTAAATATAAAGATTGGTATAAGATCAAAAGTTTTGATGATCCGAAAACAGAGAAGAATGAGTTTGATTATAAAGGTTGGTGGGGAACAAAATCACTTCCTGAATTTAATAGATCGGAAACAGATTTATATCTGGCAGTAAAAAAATATATTTTCGATGCGACAAAAAAATGGATGGATCCGAACAGTG
Organism: Ignavibacteriaceae bacterium; assembly: GCA_023231105.1. GTDB lineage: Bacteria > Bacteroidota > Ignavibacteria > Ignavibacteriales > Ignavibacteriaceae > UBA1563. The sequence continues at coordinate 1,009 of JALNWB010000133.1, forward strand.
ACGGAAATCCCGAAGACGGAATTGACGGCTGGCGGCTTGATGTTGCTAATGAAGTCCCGATTGGTTTTTGGCGTGACTGGAATACACTCGTCAAGTCACTTAATCCACAAGCGATAATTCTTGGCGAGCTTTGGCAGATATCGAAAGAATATATTTCCGAGAACGGAGTTTTTGATGCTCTGATGAATTACAATTTTGCTTACGCTGTCTGCGATCTTTTTATTAATAAGGAAAAGAGAATTCCGGTTTCAGAGTTCATTCAAAAACTTCAAGAAATTGATAAAGCTTATCCGGTAGAAAATTTATTTCTACTTCAGAATTTGATGGATTCGCATGACGTTGACAGACTTGCTTCGATGATTGTTAATCCCGACCGACAATATGACCGCGATAATAACTCGCAAAATCCGAAATACAGCCCGCGTAAACCAAACGCCGACGAATACGAATTACAAAAACTTGTCGCTGCATTCCAACTTACATACCGTGGTGCCCCGATGATTTACTACGGTGATGAAGTTGGTATGTGGGGCGCGGATGACCCGCACGACCGCAAACCGATGGTGTGGAGTGAATTGAAATACGATGATGAAGTGATAGATTCTTCTATCGGATTTCAACCCGGAATTGGAAAATATAAAGTTGAAGTAAATAATAATTTGTTGGATTTCTACAAAAAGATGACAAAGGTTCATAACGAATCAAAAGCGCTGCGGCTCGGAGACGTAAATTTTGTTTTGCAGAACGACGAGAAAAATATTTTTGCATTCACGCGCACGTATGAAAATGAAAAGCTGTTGATCCTTTTTAATCTAAATGAAAAAGAGCAAAAATTTTCTTTTGACATCAAAGCGGTTCAAATAGTTGATCTTCTTTCGAACGAAAAAATTGAGACAAGCAACAATCCCTTTTCAATTGTCCTTCCTGGAAAATCTTTTTCAATATATGTTCTTCAATAAAAACCGAGAAAAGGCGTTTAATAATTTTTTCAATCAACTATTTTAACCGGTAACCATTGTATTACAACCTTTATCAAATAAAATAGTCTAAACAATAAGTAACAAATTAATTTGTGTTCAAAAATATTTCTTAAAGAATTTTTCGGATTGATATGAAAAAAACGTTTACAATTGTTTTTCTTTTCGGTTATTTTTTCATAGCGTTTGCGGGTAAGGTTGATACACTATCTCAATCAATAAAAGTCAAAGCAATAAAATTAACTTCAAAACTTTCCATTGATGGCAAACTGACAGAAGGAGCGTATCAATTTCCGGCTTCTGTTAACAGATTTATTCAGAAAAATCCGAGCGAAGGTCAGCCTGCATCAGAGAAAACCGATGTGTGGGTTTTTTATGATGATGATGCAATTTATTTTTGCGCAAAAATGTACGATGCTCATCCCGATTCAATTATAAGTTTATTGGGAAGAAGAGATAACATTCCCAGTTCGGATTTATTTAGCGTAGGTATTGATCCATATTATGATAAACAAACCGGATATTTTTTTGAGATTAATCCATTAGGAGCTATTTCTGACGGTACGATGTATAACGATAGCTGGAGTGACAATTCTTGGAACGGTATTTGGGATTACGCCGCTTCAATTGATAATGACGGTTGGAGCGCTGAAATGAAAATTCCTTTTTCTCAGCTTCGTTTTAACGCTTCAGATTCAATGAAATGGGGGATCAATTTTATTAGACAAATTGAAAGAAGAAAAGAAGAATCTTATACAATTATGGTTCCTAAAAAGGAGAGCGGATTCGTTTCTCACTTTGCCGATCTTGACGGACTGGAAGGAATTAAAAATAAACCCCGCATTGAAGTGCTTCCCTACATTGTGCAAAAAGCCCAATCCCTTGTACACGATCCCAACGATCCGTTTTATAAAAACAACAAATATAAAACAACTATCGGCGGTGATGTTAAAATCGGTTTGGGCAGCAACCTTTCGCTTGATGCAACCATCAATCCCGATTTTGGTCAAGTTGAAGTTGATCCTGCGGTTGTAAATCTTTCTGCGTTTGAAACATATTTTGAAGAAAAAAGACCCTTCTTTATTGAAGGAAATAATCTCCTCAATTTTGGTAAGGGCGGAGTAAACAATAATTGGAGTTTCAATTTCAGTTCTCCGAGTTTTGTTTATTCAAGAAGGATTGGACGCTCGCCGCAGTATTATCCCGATGCAAATGGCTACATTGATCAACCGAATGAAACGCGAATTCTCGGCGCGGCAAAAATTACCGGTAAACCGGCTGCCAATTTTTCTCTTTACGGATTAACCGCAATTACTCAACGGATGTCTGCCCAAATTAATGATAACGGAAAAACTTCTCAACAGGAAGTTGAACCGTTTACAAGTTATTCCGCACTGCGTGGATTGAAAGAATTTAACAGCGGAAATCAAGGACTTGGTTTTATTTTCACTTCTGCTAACCGCGATTTGTCCGATAAGAATCTGGCATCAGTTCTTCCGAAAAATAGTTTTGTTGGCGGAATAGACGGCTGGACTTATTTAGATGAAGATAAAACATATGCAATTAACGGTTACTTAAGCGGGTCCTATGTTAATGGCTCAAAAGATGCGCTTATCAAATTACAAGAGATGCCGTACCGTTATTTTCAGAGACCGGACGCAACCTACGCAACGCTTGACAGCAGCAGAACTTCTCTTGCCGGGTCGATGGGAAGATTTATGCTGAACAAACAAAAAGGAAATTTTTATTTGAACACGGCAGTTGGTTTTATTACTCCCGGTTTTGAATGTAACGATTTCGGTTTTCAATGGAAGACAAATGCTCTTAACGGTCATACGGTGCTTGGTTACCGCTGGTATGAATCCGATGGCGTTTTCCGCTCGAAAGGAATTTACACTTTTGCTTTTGCAAATTATAACTTTGAAGGAAAACGGGATGGAGAAGGGTACGGCAGTTTTATAAATCTTGAACTTGAAAATTATTATGGATTTCAACTTCAAGCTTTTTATTTCCCGGAAACTTTTTATGCCGGCTTAACGCGCGGAGGACCAAGTTCAATTTCTCCAGCGGGACATTCGTTCTATTTTTACGGTTATACAGATAGTCGGAAGGCAGTTACCGGCTCGTATAATATAAGTTATTCCGGAGATGAAATCGGCGGGAAAAATTATAGCGTGGGAACTTCTATTGAAGTAAAAGTCGGTTCTAATCTTTCATTTTCGTTTGGACCGAATGTTTCATATTATTTAGAAAAAATGCAGTGGGTTACTAAAATTGAAGACCAAAGTTATTCTTCAACCTTCGGTAATCGATATATCTTTGCAGAATTAACGCAAAAAACTGTTTCGGGTGATATTCGCGTTAACTGGACTTTCACACCCGTTTTAAGTTTGCAGCTCTTTGTTCAGCCTTTATTTTCAACGGGAAAGTATGATGCGTTTAAACAATTGCGTAAAGCGGGAACAAAAGATTTTGAAATCTTTGGAAGAGACGGCTCAACAATAAATTATCTTTCTGCTGATGACCAATATGAAATAACTCCATCAGGTTCTGTCACTCCATTTTATGTTAGTAATCCAAACTTCAATTACAAATCGTTTAAAGCGAATATGGTTTTGCGGTGGGAATTTAATCCCGGATCTACTTTGTATTTTGTGTGGACTCACGACAAGCAGGATTTTCGGAATCCCGGCGTTCTTCAACTAAACAAAGATTTTTCTTCTTTAATGGATGCGCCGCCCAACAATATCTTTCTCGTAAAAGTAAGTTATTGGTTTGATGCGGCGAAGTGGTGAGCAATAACTTTCCACGAAGCAAGGAACATCGAACAAAATGAACTTTATAATTTTTAAGTAATAAGTAAAAATTATTTCGCGTTTCAATTAGCAAAAGTTCAAGTTTGATTGGCAATTAAATAAATCCCACCAAGTATTACCAAAACTCCACAAACTCTTTTTATCCAGAGGATCGTTTTGGACTCTTCACTCCAATTCAAATACTTCTGAACTTTTCCGGTCAGTGTTCCAGCACCAACAATTACTGCGCAATGCCCGATGCCAAATGCAAATAGAAATAGCATTGCAAGCAGATAATTTGTCTGCGCAGTTTGGAATACGATTCCAAGCACCGGCGCCATATAAGCAAACGTGCAAGGACCTAAGGCTAAACCGAAAAGCAAACCAAGTATTAGCGCAGCTAATAATCCTTTTACATTTGTCTGTCTTAGACCAAAACTATTCCAATTCAATTTTATAATATCAAGAAGATAGAGACCCACAAGAAAAAAGATTCCGGCAACCAAATAATTTCCGATACTTCCAATATCACCCATTAATCTACCAAGAGATGCGGTAACAATTCCGATCAGTGCAATTGTAATTAATATTCCTAAAGAAAAGACAAGTGAAATGTAAAAAGTTCTTTTCAATGAAATTTTTCCTTGCGAACTGATAAATCCAACTACGAGTGGTATGCTTGAGAGGTGACATGGCGAAAGAAGTATTGATAAAACTCCCCATGCAAAAGAAGCGAGCACAGCAAGCCACACAGCGCCGTTCATAGCGTTATAGAGAAAGTTGAAAATGCCCTCAACCATATTAATTCTTCTTCCTAATCGGTTTTATTCCTTTGGATAGAAGTAGCTTATCTATTTCCTTCTCAGGGTAAAATCCTTCGTGACGAAAAAACTCTTTTCCTTTTTCATCAAGAAAAACTTGAGTTGGGATTAGTTTGATACCATATCTTTTAGCATAAGGTTTTTGTTCCGGTGTCCATACATCATAAAAAACAACTTTTACTTGTTCGCCATAATTTTTCTCAATGGCTTTCATAACCGGCTGCATTTGCTTGCACGGAATGCATTTTACCGAACCAAGTTCAATAAATGTAACCTTGGGTTTTGATTGCCCAGATGTCAGTCCAACGATAAAAAAGAGATTGATAAAGAAGAGGAAAGTTACTAATTGTTTCATTTCAATTTCCGTTTAACCAATTTATAATTTGGTCATCTTTTGGAATGATGCCATAACTTTTTATTTTTTCGTTTATCACTAAACCCGGCGTCATCATTATGCCGTAGCCAACAATTTCTTGAAGGTCGGTTACTTTTTCAACCACCGCATCTATACTATTTGAAGCAACTAATTCTCGAACTTTTGCCTCAAGTGTTTGACATTTCTTACAACCTGTTCCGAGTATTTTTATTGAAACCATTTAACTTCTCCATTATTTGTAAGTATTTAGATTATTGTTTTACTTTCACACTTGTCACACTCAAACTGCAAAGTAGTATGATTGATTTCATATTTGTCGTGCAAACTTTGTTCAATCTTTCTTTGAATCTCCGAAGTTTGACTTACCGAGATGTTTTCTACTTCAATGTGCGCTTCGAAGTGTGTGTCGTTATCATTTAATTTCCATAAATGAACGTGATGAATATTTTTTACAAAAGGAATTTCTTCTACCAGATGCTTTAATTCATCTAAATCAATTCCGTCCGGCGAAGACATCATAATTACGTCAATTGATTCCTTAACAATCTCATAAGTTTCTTTCAAAATGTATGCGGAAATCAGAATTGTTAAAAGTGGGTCTATCCAATAAATCTTAAAAATGATTATAAATACTGCGCCGATTATTACAGCCAGACTTGAAACAGCGTCGCTTAATAAATGAAAATATGCTGCACGGATATTCAGATTATTCTCTGAACCCTTTTTAAGTAGAAGAGTTCCTACTACATTGGCAATTAATCCCAACGAAGCCACAATTAGCATCAAACTTCCCGTGATCGGAGAAGGATTGTAAAAGCGTTCAATCGCTTCTTTAATTAAAAAGAAACTTATTATGATGAGTGTGCTTGCATTTATAATTGCAGCAAGAATCTCAGCACGTTTTAATCCAAATGTATATTTGAATGTTCTCGGTTTTTTACTTAATCGTATTGCAATGTAAGTGATAATAATTGCAATGCCATCGCTGAAGTTGTGCAGCGCGTCGGAAATTAAAGACAAACTTCCGGAAATAAATCCGCCAATTGCTTCCGCTATTGTTATAAAAAAGTTCAGCGCGATAGTGATGAACAGATTTTTTTCCGAAGTACCGCTTTGGTTATAATGTGAATGGTTGGATGAACTCATTTCTCTTCCAATTAATAAATCAAATTAAAAAGATATCCGACGGCAATTATTCCAACGGCTACTATTCCTACAAAAGCAAAAATCAATTGCAACTTAAGAACTTTTTTTAGAATGATTGTTTCGGGAAGTGAGAGACCGATGACACTCATCATAAAAGCAAGAACGGTTCCAAGTGAAGCGCCTTTTTCGAGCAATGCTTGTACAATGGGAATTATTCCCGCTGCGTTGGAATACATTGGAACGCCAAGAACAACCGCAATCGGGACAGACCACCACGCACTTTTACCCATAAGACTAGCCATAAAATTTTCCGGTACGTAACCATGGATTCCTGCTCCGACTGCAATTCCGAGGATAATATAAATCCAAACTTTGCTTACAATTTCTTTTACCGCATCAAGTCCGGCAGTAATTCTTTCGGCGAACAGAGTTTTCTCTTCTGCCATTTCCATATGACCGGCTTTAATTTCATACACCCACGGCTCAACATATCTTTCTAATTTGAGAATGCCAATTATGTAGCCGGAAATCATTGCGATCAATAATCCTGTTGACATATACAAAATTGCGGTCTTCCATCCGAACAATCCGAAAAGCAAAACAAGAGCAACTTCATTTATCATTGGCGCTGCAATCAGAAAAGAAAATGTTACACCAAGCGGAACACCGCTTTCTACAAATCCGAGAAATAAAGGAATTGCCGAACAAGAACAGAAAGGAGTTACAATTCCCAGCAGGCTTGCCATTACATTTCCGGCAAAAAGTTTTTTACCGCCGAGCATTTTTCTTGTTCTTTCGGGCGAGAAGTAACTGCGGATTATTCCAACAACAAAAACAATCAGAACAAGAAGCAGTAAAACTTTCGGTACCTCGAAAACAAAGAACCAAACCGCATCTGTTAAATTGGTTTTAGGTGTAAGATCAATTAAGGAAAATATTAATAGGTTAGTAATCGCCTCCAGGTTAAGATAGAGCAGAAGCCACAATCCAAAGAATAATACTATGGTTAAGATTTTCGATTTTACTTCATTCAATAATTTATTTTCTATAAACGAATTCATTTTTATGCCAATTATTACGGACAAACATCCGGAGCCTTTACAGTTCCATCTTCTACATTCTTAAAATACTTTTTCTGAAAACACAACGAAACATTCACCAATCCAATGAGAGCCGGCACTTCCACAAGCGGACCAATAACGGCCGCAAATGCTTCTCCGCTATTTATTCCGAACACAGCAACTGCTACTGCAATAGCTAATTCAAAATTGTTGCTTGCGGCAGTAAAAGAAAGAGTTGCTGTCTTTGCGTAACCGGCTCCAATCTTTCTTCCCATATAAAACGAAACGAGAAACATTATCACGAAATAGAACAATAGCGGAATTGCTATTCTTACAACGTCAAGCGGAATTTTTACTATGTATTCTCCCTTAAGTGAGAACATAACAATGATGGTGAAGAGAAGTGCGATGAGGGTTAGTGGGCTGATCTTCGGAATAAATTTTGTCTGATACCATTCCTTGTTTTTCAATTTGATCAACGAAAAGCGTGTAATTATTCCGGCTAAGAAAGGAATGCCGAGATAAATAAAAACACTCTCCGCAATTTGTCCGATTGTTATATCAACTTTGAAAGACTGCAAGCCAAGCCAATTCGGCAAAACGTTTAAGAACACATAAGCGTAAATCGAAAAGAAGAGGACTTGAAAAACAGAGTTGAATGCAACCAATCCGGCGGCATATTCCGTATCACCTTTTGCAAGTTCATTCCAAACAATTACCATTGCAATGCATCGCGCAAGACCAATCATAATTAAACCGGCCATATAATGCGGATAGTCGTGTAAAAATATTATCGCAAGGAAAAACATTAAGATTGGTCCGATGATCCAATTTTGAATAAGTGAAAGAGAAAGAACTTTTACATTTCGGAATACATCACCAAGTTCTTCATACTTAACTTTTGCAAGTGGCGGATACATCATCAAAATTAATCCGATTGCAATAGGAATGTTTGTCGTTCCGGATTGAAATGAATTCCAAAAACCAACTATTCCCGGAAAGAGATAACCGGAAAAAACTCCAATGAACATTGCGAGAAATATCCACAGAGTTAAATACCGATCTAAGAAAGAAAGTTTTTTTGTAATCGAAATCATATTCTACTTACTTTAATTGTTCTGAAATGAATTCTTTTATTTTGTCAACAGCCGGCAGCCCCTTTAGATAATAACGGCAAGCAAGATTTGCTTCAGCAGGTTCCAGCATATTTTCTAAATCAGTTCCGTTTATCAACACTGTCGGTGAACCGCGAAATTTTACTCGCTCCGCCTCCTCTTGAGTTGCTACAAGTATTTCTTTGTATTCTATTTGTTCGTTAAATTCTCCCGCAGCAGTCTTTACTCTTGTTATCATCTCTTTAGAGTTTGGACAACCTTCGAAATGTTGAACTTCTATTTTTACTTTTCGACTATTCATTTTTTTTACTTTTTTAGATTGTTAGATAGAAACCGTAGAACTCGTTTTTTATATGATTTCTTATTCTTCGAAACTCATTTAATATTTCTTCTTCGGTTCCGGCTGCTTCAGCCGGGTCTTCAAAACCGATATGTAATTGCTTACCAACTTTCCCGATAAAAACCGGGCAAGTTTCTCTGGCGTTATCACACACGGTAATTACATAGTCAAAAGCATCATTTAAATATTGATCGACTTTCTTCGGATGGTTTTTGCTCAAATCAATTCCAGCTTCGCTCATCACTCGTACCGCTTTTGGATGAACATGTGAAGATGGATTTGTTCCGGCAGAAAACACTTCCAGCCGGTTGTCAAATGATTTTAGAAATCCTTCCGCCATCTGGCTGCGGCATGAATTGCCTGTGCAAAGGATAAGAATTCGTTTTTTCATTTATCGCTTTCTTTATTTAAAGGAATGCAGATCGCTGCAATCGGTTTCAGCGATCTGCGTTCAAACATTTTTAGTCTTTATTGGCGGTTACTGTAATACTAAAAATGCCAACCCCACTTTTGCGGTAGCCGGATAATTCTGTTTCCGACAAATATTCTCTTAATATTTCATCAGGAATATCTATGACCTTTGTCTGTTTAATTTCTACATTCGTAAATCCGGTAGTAGAAATAATATTCAAATAATCATCTTGTTGAATAGCGCCGGAGACACAGCCTGCATACATTTCAGCAGACCGTTTAATATTCTCATGCAATTCTCCTTTAATTACAATATCAGAGACGCAAAAATGTCCGCCGGGTTTTAGAATTCTGTAAATCTCTGCAAATGCTTTTTGTTTGCTGGGGACAAGATTTAACACACAATTGCTAACAACAACATCTGCAATGGAATCTTCAAGCGGCATCGCTTCAATTTCGCCTAAATGGAATTCAACATTCTTGAAACCAAGCCGGGCATTATTCGCATTGGCTTTGTCAATCATTTCTTTTGTCATATCTATTCCGATGACTTTTCCTTCATCGCCTGTGATTGCGCGAGCAACAAAAACATCGTTTCCGGCGCCGCTGCCAAGGTCAACAACAACATCACCCTTTTTGATCGCGGCAAATTCTGTCGGGAGACCGCAGCCCAAGCCAAGGTCTGCGTCAGCAACATATCCATCAAGATGGGTATATTCATCTTTCATAACGGTGTAACCAGCAATTTTACTATCGGTAGTTCCGCAGCAGGAAGTTGGTCCGCAGCATGATGTTGATTGCTTAGCAATCTTACCATATTTTTCTTTTACCACTTCTTTTATTTCGTTTTCGGTTTGCACGATATTTTTTCTCCTTTATTGAGATTGTTAAAATAGTTTTGAAAATCATTTGTTACTCTTAAAAGCATTTCGACATTGACGCAGTAACAAACTTTCGGTCCGTCAATATCACCCTGGATTAATCCAACTCGCTTTAACTCTTTTAGATGTTGGGAAACGGTAGCTTGCGCAAGGGGAAGAAGATTGACTAATTCTCCACACATGCATGCATTCATCTCGGAAAGTAATTTCATTATTTTAATTCGTGCAGGATGCGAAAGCGCCTTAGCAATATCTGCCAAAAAGATTTCATCATCGGTAAAGTCTTGTGTTTTTGCTGTTGCCATATAATTTCCTAAATCGTTCATCGTAAATATACGATGGGAAAATTAGTTTGTCAAGAAAAAAGTTTAAAAGAGCAAAATTTTTTTTAACCGAAGAGTACCAACTCTGTTAGCAACGTAAATTATTTTTTTATAAGAAAGGAAGAAAAAATCGAACATCGCTAATCGTTAATCTCTGTTCTTGAATTAGATTGGATTGGTTTTACTGGAGGTTATGAAATTTTAAAGTAGGGAGATTCTTCGAGAAGATTAGTTAC
>JALNWB010000134.1 GCA_023231105.1 Ignavibacteriaceae bacterium
ACACTAAACCTCATCGCAGTCATTTCGTTTAGATTTTTTTGAAGGAACAAACGTCCACCAAAGTTCAAATTATCTGCGGAAATGTCACTGAAAAGTCTTGGTGAAACCACACCAAAACCTACTGCCCAACCATCTTTTGAAATTTGAGCGTTGGTTAAGGAAAATGTGAAAGTAAGAACAACTAAAACAAAGTATAATTTTTTCATAATACTCCTCGAAAATTGTAAGTAAATAAAAAACATTGAGTTAGGTCCATAATTTGAAGAAGAACTTTATCTCGACGGCTATAATATATGATGTATAAAATTTAATTGCAAATATTTTTTAAAAAAAACAAAAATTTTATCTTACACTAAAATCAAACGTTTATAGCATACAATTCGCAAAATTAAAGTTCCCTAACTGCATCCGGAAGTGGCGCCGCATGTCATACACTTCAAACATGTTCCATTACGAACCATCGTCATGCTTTGACATTCGAGGCAAACGTCTCCAGTATAACCTTTTTCAATTGCCTCTTGAACTTTATTTTTAAGTGAATTTGCAGGTGAAGCCGTCTGTTTTTGCACACTTTTAATTTTTGCTGTTGAAAGATTATAATTGTAAGATGGAACTTCGCTCTTATCTAATTCAATAACTCTTTCGCTAATTAACTCTTCACTTTCAAATTCCGGTTCAAGTTTTTTCACAATATTTTTAGGAGTTGTTGTTGTATGCTCGTTTGGATCGACATGCGCCAAATCGTATCTGCCGAGGTAAGTTACAGCCAATTCTCTAAAGATATAATCAATAACAGAAGTTGAAAATTTTATTTTTGAATTTCCTGTTACTATTCCACTCGGATCAAAACGAGTAAAAACAAAAGCATCTACAAATTCTTCAAGTGGAACTCCGTGTTGAAGTCCAAGAGATATTGCAATAGCAAAAACGTTCAGCAAACTTCTAACGGTTGCTCCTTCACGGTGCATATCAATAAAAATTTCACCCAATTGACCGTTATCATACTCACCTGTTCTAATGTAAACAGACTGCCCGTTAATTTTTGCTTTTTGTGTGAACCCGGAACGTCTATCTGGTAATCTTCTTCGTTTAGCAATATAACGATGGATAATCTTCTCGGCAACTTTCACAATATCATTATTTTCTTTTTCTTCTAAGATTGCTTCAAGGTCTTCATCTGCAACGGAATTTAAAGGCTGTGACAGTTTGGAACCATCACGGTAAAGTGCATTCGCCTTACAGCCTGCCTTCCATGATTGCATATAAGCATCTTTAATATCTTCAATTGAAGCTTGATTCGGGAAATTAATCGTTTTAGAAATTGCCCCGGAAATAAACGGCTGTGCGGACGACATCATTTTGATGTGAGCAATTGGTCTTATAAAACGAGTTCCTTTTTTGCCGCATTTGTTGGCGCAATCAAAAACCGGGTAATGATCAAATTTTAAGAATGGAGCTCCTTCAATCGTCATTGTTCCGCATACATAATCATTTGCAGAAGAGATTTCTTGTTTCGAAAAACCAAGTGATTTTAACAGATCAAAATCAAACGAATTTACTTGTTCTTCGGGAATTCCCAATTTATTTATTATAAACTCAGAGCCCAAAGTATATTTATTAAATGCAAAACTAATTTCAAATACCGAAGGAAGCATATCTTCAATTTTTTTCAATGCGTCTTCGGTAAATCCTTTTGCTTTTAAAGATTCATGATTGATATATGGGCAGGCAACAAGAGTTCCATGACCAACACCGTAAGTAATTATTTCATCAATTTGTGATTTTTCATAACCCAAGCGTTCGAGCGCCGGAGGAATTGAGGAATTAATAATTTTGAAATATCCACCACCGGCAAGTTTTTTAAATTTCACTAATGCGAAATCCGGTTCTACTCCGGTTGTATCACAATCCATCACTAATCCGATTGTACCGGTCGGAGCAATTACCGTTACTTGAGCATTTCTAAAACCATATTTTTCACCAAGCTCTAAAGCTTTATCGGCATCTTCACGCGCTGCTTTTAATAAGTCGGCTGGACTAAATATCGGATCAATCCCGGTAGGAGTTATTGAGATTTTTTCATATTCGTTTTTAGCTGCATTGTAAGCGGCTCTTCTATGATTTTTAATAACGCGAAGCATCGGCTCGCGGTTAATTTCATATTGTGAAAATGTTCCAAGTTCTTTTGCCATTTCAGCGGAAGTTGCATAAGCCGTCATATGCATAATAGCTGTTATCGCACCGCAAATATTAAAGCCTTCGTTGCTGTCGTAAGGAATTCCTTGAAGCATCAACAAGGAACCGAGATTGGCGTATCCAAGTCCAAGCGTTCTAAAATCATAACTTAATTGAGCGATATTTTTACTGGGAAATTGAGCCATGAGAACAGAAATTTCCAAAACGATAGTCCACAACCGTGATGCATGTCGGAACGCCGGAATATTAAATTTATGTTTTTTATTTTCGTAAAATTTAACAAGATTAAGTGAAGCTAAATTACATGCGGTATCATCCAAAAACATATATTCGCTGCAAGGATTTGAAGCTCGAATTTCACCACTGTTGGGACAAGTGTGCCATTCGTTTATTGTTGAATGATATTGTACGCCCGGGTCTGCACTTGCCCAAGCTGCGTAGGCAATATCATCCCATAATTCCTGTGCTTTATAAGTTTTAAAAGGTTTTGGTTTTCTTCCTTCCTTTTTTGCATCTCGTTTTTCATTTCGTCCGTAAAGATGCCACTCACCGTCCCGCATAACTGCTTCCATAAAATCATTGGTAATGCGAATAGAATTGTTGGAATTTTGTCCGGCTACAGTTGCGTAGGCTTCGGAATTCCAATCAACATCATAAACAGGAAATTCAATTGATTTAAACCCAAGTTTAGCCAGATGAATAACGCGATCGATATAATTGTTCGGGATGAAGGCTTTTCTAGCATCAATAATCGCTCTTTGCAATTTCATATTTAATTTTTTATTGAAGCGGTCATTTTCGGGATGTTCATCATAACAAGCTTTAATGATTGCATTGAGATGAACATTCAACGCTTTTGAACCGGCTACAAGTGAAGCAACTTTTTGTTCTTCAACAACTTTCCAATTGATAAATTCAAGAATATCCGGATGATCTAAATCCAGGCAAACCATTTTTGCCGCACGCCGGGTTGTGCCGCCGGATTTAATTGCTCCGGCTGATCTATCACCAATGCGAAGGAAAGACATTAAGCCGGATGATCTTCCGCCGCCGCTGAGTTTTTCTCCTTCTCCCCGAATACCGGAAAAATTACTCCCTGTACCTGAACCGTATTTAAATAATCTGGCTTCGCGAACCCACAAATCCATTATTCCACCTTCGTTCACCAAATCATCATTTACCGATTGGATAAAGCAAGCATGCGGTTGAGGATGTGTATATGCGTCTTCTGATTTTGTTAATTGCCCGGTTTTATGATCAACATAATAATGTCCTTGCGATGGACCGGTGATTCCGTACGCCCAATGCAGTCCGGTGTTAAACCACTGTGGACTATTCGGAGCCGCCATTTGGTTTTCCAGCATGTGAACAATTTCGTCATAAAAAATTAAAGCATCTTCTTCTGAATCAAAATAATTTGCTTTCCATCCCCAATATGTCCAACAGCCGGCAAGGCGATGAAAAACTTGTTTTGCATCTTTCTCTGAGACAAAACGTTCTTGTTCAGAAAGTCTTGCCAACTTTTCAGTATCAGGCTCTGAAGCTTGCAACCACTCGGGAACTCCTTCTTCAGCAATTCGTTTTGTAATTTTTGGAATGCCGGCTTTGCGAAAATATTTTTGTGCAATAACATCAGCGGCAACTTGAGACCACGATGACGGGATTAAAATATCTTCCATTTTAAAAACGGTTGATCCGTCTGGGTTTTTTATCTCTGAAATTCTTTTTTCGTAATTAACGGAAGAAGTTTGCCCTTTATTCGATTCAGTAAAAAGACGCTTTACTTTCATACAACTCCTTTATTAACGTTTAAATATTTTGTATATGTAATTTTCAATTTTTTTGCGGTTTTTTTTGGATTTTTTTTTGTAAGAAATTCTGTCACCAAACTAAAAATATTTTATTTATGTGCAAAGCAAAAATTCACTTTAAAAAATATTTTTTTTTCTTCTTGCTTTTTAACTGAAATGTAGTTTCACTTTATTCACCGATGTTTTTCTGCACTTCACCGATTTTCACTTATTCTGATAACAGAATATTTGTAAGTTTCGTTCAAAAAAAAACAAATTGAGGATCAAAATGGCAGAAAATAATAAATCAACAGGCAGAATGTTCTTAGGAGGGGTCTTAATGATAGCAGGCGTACTCTTCTTACTTATAAATCTTAATTTCATCCACTTCAATGTAGTGGAAACACTTTTTTCTTTCCCTTCAATCATGATATATATCGGCCTAATAATGTGCCTTGTCAAGCCACCTAAAAGATGGGTTGGTATAGCATTAATAGCAGTCGGAAGCTCTATACACATTTCTCACTATTACAATGTTGATTTCGGTGAATTCATACTTCCGATAATTCTTATTGGATTAGGATTTATGATTCTAATAAAGCACAACAGAAATACACCGGCTTCTGTTAAACATGAAATGAGTTCTACAGAAGAAGTATGGGATGACAAACTTGAAGTGTATTCAATTTTTGGAGGCAACTCTAAATTTTTTAACTCCGATGCTTTTAGAGGAGGCAACATCACTTCGATATTTGGAGGAAGTGAAATAAATTTATCCGGCTGCAAGTTAGCCGAGGGTGAAAATATTATTGATGTAATTGCTATTTTTGGTGGCACAACTATTATTGTTCCAAAAGAATGGAATGTAATTATTGATGTTTTCCCTCTCTTCGGCGGTTTCGGAACTAAAGGGAAAAGAGACCCAATGTTGGTTGTTGAAAAAGATAAAGCATTAAGAATAAAAGGCGTTGTTATTTTCGGCGGCGGAGAAATAAAATTAGTCTAATTAATGAAAAATAAATTCATTGGCAGTATAGCAATTTGGATTTTTGTCTTTGTTATTACATTCGGAGTTTTTTATCAAGGGCTGAAATTAAATGTTACCTGGAGTTTGCTTGACAGCTTCATTTCCATCTCAACCTATGCCGCTTTTACGTTAAGTTTTAAATTCCAGGCGCAATTTGTCGAGTTCCAAAAAAGCAAATTACTGCGTTTTCTTTTCACACATCTTTTAGCTGCTTTGATCGTTTCTGCCCTTTGGGCAAGCCTTATTAAAATATTTTTGTTCTGGCTGATCGCAGACAATTCTTACCAGACTTTTTTTAACGAGTCAATTGTAATTCGTATTGTTATCGGTATGACAATTTATTTTTTGATAACCGCGTTCAACTATTTATTTCTTTATTACGACAACTACAAAGAGAAAGTTGAAAACGAAGCGGCGTTGAAAAATCTTTTAACGGAAACCGAATTAAAGAATTTGAAATTCCAGATTAATCCCCATTTCATTTTTAATGCTTTGAATTCGATTGCCGCTCTTACACACATCTCATCTGAAAAAGCCGGAAGCATGACTATTAAACTTGCCGATTTTATGCGCTCAACTTTGACAAACACAAAACCATTCTCTCTTCTGGAGGATGAATTAAAAAACTGCCGGATGTACGTGGATATTGAAAAAATAAGATTTGGTGATAAATTTACGTTTGAAGAAAAAGTTGATGCGACTCTTTTAAAGGAAGAAATTCCCTCGATGATTTTGCAGCCGCTTTTTGAAAACGCTATAAAATACGGTGTCTATGAAGCGATTGAAAAAGCGAGTATTTTGTTCACAGCAGAAAAGATTCCTGGTTATATTAAAATCATTGTGGAAAATAATTTCGATTCCGGAGGAGAAAAACATAAAGGCGAAGGAATCGGTTTAACCAATATCAGTAAGCGAATGCAGATTCTTTACAAACAAGATGACTTAATTAAAATTGAAAAAGAAAAAAATATTTTCCGCGTTATTCTCTTTTTTCCAGCAACAAAAAAATTAGTCTATGAAAAGTAATTTTAGTTCAATCATTATTGACGATGAACAATTAGCGCGTCAATTGGTAAAAAAATATCTTGAGGATTTCCCCGAAGTTGAAGTGATTGCAGAATGTGAAAACGGTTTCGAAGGAATAAAAGTAATTCAAGAGAAAAAGCCGGACTTTATTTTCCTCGATATTCAAATGCCGAAACTCAGCGGATTTGAAATGCTTGAACTTCTTGAAAATCCGCCTGAGATAATTTTCACCACCGCTTACGACCAGTATGCAATTAAAGCATTTGAGTTGAATGCGGTTGATTATCTCTTAAAACCTTTTTCCTTTGAACGTTTTAAGAGTGCGGTAACAAAAATTTTAGAAAAAATGGCAAACGAAAAACAGCGCGATGTTTCATACAATGTTTTGCTTTCTTCAAAAAACACGGATGAAAAACTCGACAAAATTTTAATTAAAGACGGGTCAAAAATTCACGTTATTCCTTTAGAGGAAGTTGAACTAATTGAAGCCCAGGATGATTATGTTTACGTTCACACGAACGCTTCAAAATATCTTAAACAAAAAACAATGAAGTATTTTGAAGAGCATTTGGATCAAACAAATTTTGTAAGGATACACCGTTCTTTCATTGTTGCCTCAAAAACAATCAAGCAAATAGATCTATTGGAAAAAGAATCTTACCAGGTAACACTTCACAACGGGAAAAAACTTCCCGTCAGTAAAACCGGTTATCAAAAATTAAAAGAGCTGTTCAAGTAATTTCAGATTGAAACTCTTTCTACTTCTTTCTATATTTGCATCAACTTTTTGAGGAAACAATGCAGTTGGAAAAAGATCTTCAGTCAATTCAGGAAGCGCGCGAATTAGCCCGCAAAGCCAAAGAAGCGCAGCTTGAATTTAAAAATTACAGTCAAGAGCAAGTTGATAAAATAGTTAAAGCAATGGCTGACGCCGGCTACCAGAACGCCGAACGGCTTGCAAAAATGGCTTGCGACGAGAGTGGTTTTGGTAAAGTTCAAGACAAAATTATAAAAAATCAATTCGGCACAAAGAATGTGTATGATTCGATTAAAGATCTAAAAACAGTCGGGGTGATTGAAAGTCTTCACAAAGGAAAAGTTTTAAAAATAGCCGAACCGATGGGAGTTGTTGCCGCGCTTATTCCTTCAACAAATCCGACATCAACAGCAATGTTCAAAGCGATAATTTCTTTGAAATGCAGAAACGGAATTGTCGCAAGTCCGCATCCGCGAACGGTGAATTGCACCGCCGAAGCATTACGCATTCTTTCCGATGCGGCTGATAAAGCAGGCGCTCCGAAAGGCTTGATTCAATGTATGACCAATCCGACGATTGAAGGAACAGATGCACTGATGCACGATAAAAACATCGCTGTAATTCTTGCAACCGGCAGCAATCCGATGGTAAAAGCAGCATACAGTTCAGGAACACCTGCGTACGGCGTTGGTTCGGGAAATGTTCCAGCTTTTATTGAACGAACTGCGAATTATAAAAAAGCCGTTGCCGATATTGTTTACGGAACTACGTTCGACAATGGAACTTTATGTTCATCCGAACAAGCAATGATAGTTGACAGACCTTTAAAAGATAAAGTTGTTGAAGAATCAAAACGGCAGGGTTGCTATTTTGTAAATGAAGAAGAAAAAATAAAACTCGGTAAAGCAATTTTAAAAGATGGAAGAATTAATCCCGAGATAGTTGGAAAACCTGCGCCGTGGATTGCAAATCATGCCGGATTTTCTGTTCCCGATTCAACAAAAGTTTTAGTTGCAGAGTGTACAACCGTAGGAAAGCAAGAACCACTTTCGTATGAAAAACTTTCACCAATTTTAGCTTTCTACACGGTTGATGGCTGGCTTGAAGGCTGCCATAAATGTATTGAGTTACTTCAGTTCGGCGGAGTTGGACACACGATGGCGATCCACAGCAACGATAACGAAATAATTATGAAGTTCGCTCTTGAAAAACCGGCATTTAGAATTTTGGCGAACACAGTTGCATCACTTGGCGCGGTTGGATTTACTACTTCCCTTCTTCCTTCTTTAACACTTGGACCGGGAACCTGGGGCGGATCGATTATTTCAGAGAATGTTTCGGCAAAACATCTGATGAACATAAAATATCTTGCGTTTGAAACGAATCCTATTAACAGTGGCAAAACTTCATCTTCTTTTACGCAACAAGGCGGAAGTTTTATTCAAGAGATAGAAGATCGTTTGAGAGCCCGTGCAGGAAATCCGGCTGTAAACCAGAATTACAATACTGAAAAGAAAACTAAACAGACAGAATATGGAAGCGGAATAAGTGAAGAGCAGATAATGAAGATTATTAAAGAGTTTAAAGTTTAATTTTTTCTTGAACGAAATTTGAAAACCAGTAGTAAATGTATTACAAAATTGTTGAAGCCAAATATCTTAAGAACTTCTTAATTGAAGTAAAATTTCAAGATGGGAAATCGGGAATTGTTAACCTTGAAGAATATAAAAACAAAGGTGGAATTTTTTCCAAATTTAGTGATCCGGAATTTTTTAGAAACGTAAAGCTTAATAAAGAATTCGGTGTGCTTACCTGGGATGATGAAATTGACATTGCTCCTGAAACAATTTATTCTTTAGTAACAGGAGAACCTCTGCCTGAATGGATGCAGAAGAATGTAGGGAATGAAGCCGCTTAAAACTTTGTCATCATCTACACAACAAGGCGGGCATTTTATTAAGGAAATTGAAGAACGCTTAAAATCTCTCGTTTAGGTCTTAGACAGCAACAGCTAATTGTTCCCTTTTTCATCTCTTATAAAATACTTTCGTATCCTTTTTAATCCTATTAAGGTTTTTTCAATTGTTTTCTTGTAGAGAGAATAGTTTTTCCCCTAAAGGAAAATGAAAAATGCCGTAAGGGAAAAAAGAAATACCGTAAAGAGGAAATGAAATCCCCAACATGGGAAATGCTTTTCCCTACATTCCAAACCGTTTTCCTTAAGGAGAAAGTGAAATCCCTTAAGGAGAAAAGAAAATCCCTTAAGGCAAAAAAAATTATCCAAGGAAAAATGAAAATACCTTAAGGGAAAAAGGAAATACCGTAAGGAAAAGTAAAGTTCCCCTAAGGAGAAAGTGCTCTCCCCAACGTCAATTTACGTTTGCCCAAAGGAGAAATGAAAATTCCGTAAGGAAAAAGTGATTTCCCCGAAGGAGAAAGAGAAAATCCCTTGGAGAAAAATGATTTCCCTTAAGGAAAAATGATTTTTCCCTAATAAAAAGTGCGAATATGAGGTAAAAACGAAGAGAACGAGGAAATAAACAGTTTTGTGCTTGAACAATAAATCGAAGTGTTTATCAGAGGTAGATTCAGGATGGAATATTAACTCCTGAACCCTTAAACTGTTGAAACAGTTTCTTACTTAATCGTTTAGTCACATACACCTCGATAAATCGAGGTGTTAATGGAATACCTACTTCGGTGAAGATATTAACACCGGAATTTATTCCGGTGTTATAAAACGAGGTAAATAGGTTTAACCGTTTTACCCGTGCGCCTTCGGCGTAACGGTTTGGTGCTTGAACGATTAATCGAGATGTTAATGTTTCCGATCCTCTGCTTTAAGGTTTTTTGTTTGTTGTGATTAGTGTAGTGAGAATAATTGGTTGAACATTATTTTTTTGAAATATTTGAAAATTGCCAATAAAATGTTTAGGTTTACCCATAATAATTATTGAGAGATGAGGCTACTTTATTTCTTCATTAGTTTTACATAGAACAACATTACCGAACGGGGTAAATGATACGTTACCCTCTCCCCTTTCATTACCTACAAAGAAAATACGAACAAAAGAATTTTATTTGAAGAAATTTAAATATTTTTTATTTAAGAGTGAACTAAATATAATTAATATGGCAGTATTGCATTTTAACATAATACACCATTAACCGATAACCAATAAAAGAAAACAACATGAAAAAAATAAGCTATGTATTCCTTTTTTTTCTCTGTCTACAAAACTTATCTGCTCAATCTAACGTGAACAAAACGCAATTATCCAGTATAGATTCACTTACCATTGTAATGTTAAAACAACAAATCGAAAGTGCGCATTTTTTTAATGAGAGAATATTAAATACAGTTTATTGGACACTTAGCTTTGTCGGAGCTTTTACATTACTCTTAGTAGGTTTTAACTGGTATATGAACTTTCGTTTTGCAGATAGGGATAAGAAGCTGTTAGCGCAAGAACTTAACTCTAATGTCGAGATGCAAGTCATGGCACTTAGAACTGATATGACAACTCTTATTGGTACTCGAACTGCAGAAGTTGTGAAAAGTGAAGTTTCCAAATCTCTTTTAGATATTACTGATTCTCTTTCGCTCTTAAAAGCTAAAATTTTGGAATTGCAATTCTTTAAGTTGGAGTATGAGCAAACATACTGGGAACAAAGGAATGTCCCTGGTAATATAATTACTTATGCAAAAGAGCGCTTAAGTTTTGCATCTAAATATAACAATGGATTGCATATTGGAGCAGCACTTAATGCAATTACCAAAACTTTGAAAGATAATCCCAATATGGCCCTCTTTCATACTAACAGATCTGAATTAATCTCAATAATTGATGATCTTCCTCCGAGATTTGAACCAGATGTTGAAGTAATTCGTGCTCTGTTGAGAAATGTTACGGTTACCTCCTAACCTTTTTAATTAGTCAGAGGCGGATGAATAAGTGAAGAGGTCCGCCAGATTTTTCAGCTTTTGGTTGAGGCAAGCAGGAAAGAGAAAAACAAGTTCCTTTGACAATCCGCAAATGCGGGTGCTTAGATAAAATGTTCGTTCTTTATACAGTTTATAAAGCACAAACCGATGAACCGGTTGCGGAGTAAGATATGGTGGTAATCCCCACGACTAAAGTCGTGAATTAATAGAAAAGTTTTAATAATTAATTCGGCAGTGTTGGATTTTAACATAACACGCCGTTATATCATTTAATTAACTAAAAATGGAATTCTATGAAAAAGATTTTAATAGTTATTTGTTTTATAAATGTTTCTATATCTGTTTGTCAAACAATAAATTTTGAGGGAATACCAGAATTATTCGCTCCTGGTGTGATAAGTACTGAAAAATCTGAGGTTAAAATCACATTTTCAAAAAATGGGAAATTAGCTCTTTGGGGAGCTATTGGGAAGGAAAATGGTTTAGGTGGTTTTGATATTTGGCAATCTGAGAGAACAATAAATGGATGGAGTATACCTCAACCGGTTTCTTTTAATTCTGTTTATAATGATTTTGATCCAAGTTTTTCTGCTGATGGCACACTTATTTATTTCTTTTCTAATCGACCTGGTGGTATGGGTGGAGATGATCTTTACTATGTTCCATATGATTCTTCTGCTCATTCATTTTCAATTCCTATAAATAT
>JALNWB010000135.1 GCA_023231105.1 Ignavibacteriaceae bacterium
AAAAGGATGGAAAAGATTAAACGGAAAAGATTTGAAAATTGATTCGAAGTACAATACTTATAAATATTTCGGTTTACCTCCCGGTCCGATCAATAATCCCGGCAAGGATGCTTTACTTGCAGCCCTTTACCCGGAAAATCATAAATTCTTATTTTTTGTTGCGGACACTAAAGGCGGACATCTTTTTTCTCAAAATTTTTCCGGGCATAAAAAACTTGCACAAGAGTATTACAAATGGTTAAACCAACAATCAAAAAATTAATTTATTCCTTCGGCATTTTGTCATCAATTTGTTTGATGAGCTGCGCAAATCAACAACCGCCGGGCGGCGGGCCTGTTGATACGGTTCCACCTAAAATAGTCGAAGTCTTTCCGGCGAACGGTACAACAAATTTCTCTGAAGATTATTTTGAATTATCTTTCTCCGAATATGTTGACAAAAGAAGTTTGAAAGATGCAATCTTTATTTCGCCGCGGGTTGAAGGCGATATGGAGCTTAATTGGAGCGGACAATCGGTTCAAGTCTCTTTCCCGGAAAAATTAAAAAAAGATATTACTTATAACATCACCATCGGAACCGATGTAGTAGATTACAACAATAAAAACAGAATGGCGGAAGCTTTTACGTTTTCTTTTTCCACGGGAGCTAAAATTGATAACGGAATTATTGAAGGAAATGTTTATTCGGAAAAACCTTCAGGCGTTATGATCTTTGCTTACAAGGTAACGGGAGACACTATCAATCCCGTTAAACAAAAAGCGGATTATGTTTCTCAAGTCGGCGAAAAAGGGAATTATAAGCTTTCCGGTTTATCGTTTCAAACCTACAGAGTTTTTGCCGTTCAAGATGAGTACCGCGATTTTCTTTTTCAGCCTGATCAGGATTTAATCGGAGTTCCGTTCCGTGAAGTTACTCTAAATGAAAAAGATACTTTGTTCAGAGGGTTAAATTTTTCTTTATTCAAAATTGATACGATCAGTCCCCGTTTGTTCAGCGCCGTAATGACGGATAAACATCATCTGCTTGTAACTTTTTCCGAAGAGCTTGATTCTGTTTCAATTAATGCAAAGAATTTTTCGATAGTTGATTCTACAGATAAAAAAGAATTCCCGGTTTTGTATGCATTCAAGGGACGGGCGAAGGAGAAGGAATTATTTTTAGCGGTAAAAGATTCGCTTGCCACGAAAAATCAAGTTTATGTTACCGCACAGAATATTGAAGACGAAGCGAAAAACAAAACACCGTTTGATGCCGTTTCATTAACGGTTAGTGATAGAGCGGATACTTCCGCGCCAACGTTAATGAGAACATTTCCTGCGGCAAGAAGTGAATTGGTAGATTTTCTTAATACTGAAATTTCGTTTTGGTTTGATAATGAATTTGATGTTGATGGATTAAAACAGAAAATCTCTTTTAATGATACCCTTGGGAACATAGTTTACTTTTCATTAAAGAAAATTGACGACGCTTCTTTTGTAATAAGACCAACGCAGAAATTAAAATCGTCGGAAGCATATACAATAAAATTTAACTTCAAAGATATTGTTGATGTTGCCGGCAACCACATTGATTCTTTATATCAATTTAAGTTCAAAACGTTTAACGGTTTAAATTTTACAGGATTCTCAGGAGTGGTGGAAAATCTTGATTCATCAAAAAATCCCGTTCTTGTTTTACAAAATAAAGGTGAAAAAGATCAGTTTTATTCAAAGCGGTTAGACAAAAAAGGGGAGTTCGCGTTTACAAGAGTTGAACCCGGCAAGTATAATCTTTATTGTTTTTACGATACCAACAACGATGGGAAACATTCATCCGGTTTCCCTTTCCCGTTCCAGCCTTCGGAAGAAATAAAATATTATAAAGAAGAAATTAATCTTCCCCCGCGCTGGGAAGTAACGGATTTTAAGTGGGATTTTGCAGGCGAAATGCTAAAAAAATAGAGTATCGTCATTTAACTTTTTGTTTTTTGTCTCAAGATATTTGTCCCGAAAGCTTTCGGGATTACAACATCCTTCAAAAATCAAACATCATCTATTGCGGACTGCCGCGCTAGCATTCTAACTAAAAAATGTCATGGAAGAGCGTCCCTTCCATGAATCTCAATAACTTTTCAGAAAGAGTTATTTAGCCTGACTTTTTTTCTCTTTCTTTTCATTCCTTTTTTCTTTTAAAGTTTTAGTTGCTTTCTTTTTTACATCTTTCTTAACACTTTTTTCTTTTCCCATGATGTCACCTTTTTATTAAATGAATGTTGGAACGAATCATTGAACTAAATTTCTATTTCTAATATACGGTATATTTAAATTATTAAAAAAATAGAAAAGGGGAATGAAAGAAAATTGTAATGCTTCAAAGCAAGTAACAGTATTGCGTGTGCCTTTTTGTTTTTTGCGTCAAACCGGCGCCACATCTTCGAGAATATAATTTCGCTTCTGAAATTTCACGGGCACTTTCTACTTTTAACTTGCCGCTTGCCGCGCTATGAATAATATAAATTTTATGGTTATTTTGGATCAGTCAAAAGAATAGAGTAAAAAATGCGAGAAACAATTCTACTTATTGATGATGAAAATGATCTGAGAAATCTTCTGAAAAAGTTTTTACGACCTGAAGATTTTATAATCTATGATGCAGAAGCCTGTTCTATTTAATGCGCGTCATGAATCGTAAAACGGTTTTCATTTTTCTTTTATTTGCAGTCATTCCATTGTACGCGCAACAACTTGCATTCAAAACCTACACGCGCGGAACCGGTCTTGCCTCTGATTATATCTTATCATTGTATCAGGATAAGGGTGGCTTTCTCTGGATTGGCACCGACCGCGGTGTAAGCAGATATGACGGAATGAACTTCCGTAATTTTACCACTGAAGACGGACTTTCCAGCAACATGATTTATTGCATCTTCCAATCTTCAGATGGGGCAATGTGGTACGGCACTTACGAAGGGGGAGCCTGCAGGTTTGACGGTAAGAAGTTTCAGACTTTTACAACAAAAGAGGGATTGCCAAGCAATTCAATAAACGCGATTACCGAAGATCGTTTCGGAAGAATGTATTTTGAAACGAGCCGCGGCACGGTGATGAAACGTGGTGACAAATTCATTAAGGTGTTTGATTACAACGGCGGTACCGCACGACCTTTGTTGCGCCTTAGAGACGGAACTATCTTAGTCCCTGATTCATCACGGTTGTATGAGATAACTCCAACCAATGACAACCGCATTCTCAAACAAATCATACCGATTGATCCTTCTCTTAAAATCAACTTCTATTTTATGAATTCCACTGCGGCTGTTGAACGGGCGAATGGAGAAATCGTAATGGCGGCGGCACACAATCTTCTTTTCTTGCGGAGGACAAAATCCGGTTGGAGTATCCAACGGAAGGAAGGAATATACTCTGAAGCATTAGGTATTGGAGAAGATCGGTCTGAAAGCATTTGGCTTGGCGGGCAATTCGGGTTAGAGCGCATTTTAAATGGACATACAACTTTATTTGGAATCGAGAATGGCGTTGACCCGCCATTTATTCAGGCATTACTTGTTGATAGGGAAGGAGTAATTTGGATTGGGACTTTTGGCGGTGGTTTGAAAAAACTAATTGGCGATCATATCGGCATTTTTACCAGCCGCGAAGGTTTATCGAGCGATAACGTGAATACTATTTTCCCGGATTCAAAAAACAGAATATGGATCGGAACAAAAAATTTAGCTAATGTGATCGAACACGATTCGGTATTTCGTGTTCAATTTGAAAAAAAGTACTCGAACGATCAAACGCGCGCGTTCGGTGAAAAAGCTGA
The DNA here is from genome assembly GCA_023231105.1 of Ignavibacteriaceae bacterium. Lineage (GTDB taxonomy): Bacteria > Bacteroidota > Ignavibacteria > Ignavibacteriales > Ignavibacteriaceae > UBA1563. Next base: position 3,806 of record JALNWB010000135.1, read on the forward strand.
CGGTACGGTATATCTTGGGGCATTCAATTATTTATTTAGAATTGTACAATCATCTCGGTCAACCTATCAGGCTTTGCCCATTCCGGAAATTCATGGTGCATTCAGTGGCGTTGCGGTAATCAATTCTCCTCCGCATAGCAATGAACTGTGGTTGGGAACTTATGGTGAGGGCGTTGTGCATCTCGCGAAAAAGAAAACGATCCGTATCACAACTAATGATGGATTAGTATCGAATATTATCGAGAATATTTCGCCGGCGCGGGATGGACTCTGGTTTCTTTCCCGCAACAACGGAGCGTCATTCTATCGGAATGGAACTCTGAAGAATTATACTGATGCAGAAGGACTTCCTTCTAAAATGATTTTCTGTGTTCAGGAAGACGATGACAGCACAGTTTGGTTTGGAACAAATAAAGGTCTTGTGCGAATGAGAAAGAATGTAATCCGGCTATATGGAAATGAAGAAGGACTTGTCGGTACATCTGTTCTTGCAATAATCAAAGATACAAGCCACGGTTCTTCAAATCTATGGATCGTGTCCGACCGCGCGCTGCACCGCTTTGAGAACGGCAGACTGCAATCGTACGCATCTTTTTCTATTTTGTCTTCAGAAGAAACGAGCATCAATCAAGTAACTTATCAGGCGTCAACAAATCAATTATGGCTTGCTACAACTAACGGTGCGGTTCGCGTAGATCTCGCTTCTGCCCGAAGACTCGATGTCGCTCCGTTGATTCATATAACAAAAGTGTTTAACGACGAAGTTTTATTATACGATGAACTGGCCGCGATTTCTTCCGGGAATGAATTGAAGCGTTTCATTTTGCCATACAACAAAAATAATATTTCCTTTAGTTTTGCCGGTACAAGTTTTGCGCGCGAAGTAGAAGTCCGATATAGGTACAAGCTCAACGGTGAAGATGCTCAATGGTCGGAGCTTACACAAGAGCGAGTAGTTAGATATCATAATCTACAAGATGGCAAATATACATTTTCGGTTATAGCAATCAATCCGGATGGTATTCAATCTACTGAAGTCGCTGCAATTTCCGTAATAGTTATGCCTCCATTTTGGAGAGAATGGTGGTTCCGATCATTATTTGGTATTGCTGTTTTATCAATAATAATCGGTACGGTTAGATATTATTCAACCAAGAAACTAAAAAAGCAGATTTACGAACTGGAAAAAGAAAAGGCGGTTCAGAAAGAAAGAGAAAGAATCTCGCGCGATCTTCACGATAATGTTGGATCCCAATTAACAAATATTATCGCCGGTATAGGGCTTGCAGAAATTTATAATAAAACAGAGAAACCAAAAGCCGATAGTCTTTTACATACATTAAATGATGAAGTAAGAGAAACAATGATTCAGCTCCGCGAAACGATCCGTGCATTAAAATCAAATGAGATGAGTTTTGATAATTTTGTTGTTGAATTAAGAAAGATTATCGAAAGGAATTCAAATTATTATTCCGGGGAAATACTTTTAATTATAGATGATGATTCAAAAAATGATATGATGTTGAAACCGCTTCAAGCTTTACATTTATTTAGGATAACTCAGGAAGCAATTACAAACGGCATCAAACATTCAGGGGCAAAAAATATAACCGTAAAAATTTCTTATAAAAATGATGTGTTATCGATATCAATAATAGATGATGGAACAGGATTAAAAAAAGAAAATTTTGATTCTGTAAATGGAAACGGAATTGAAAACATGAAAAAAAGAGCTGAAGAAATCGAAGCGGAGATCAAATTTATTTCTGAAAAAAATGCAGGTGTTTGTGTTACTGTCAATTTATATATTAAAAGGAAGTAATGATATTACCCCTAATGGGGTATTTCAATAAGAGTTTTATAATATTATCTATCACTCATGGAAAAAATAAAAATTGCTCTTGTAGAAGATTCAAAATTATTGCTGGCAAGACTTGCTGAAGGATTTTCTTTGTATGATTCCTTCAAAGTTGTTGGGAAATATTCCAACGGAAAAAGCATTATCAATTCTTTGGAAAAAAGTAATCATGAAAACATGCCCGATATTATTTTAATGGATATTGAAATGCCGAAGAAAAACGGGATTGAAGCAACTTTGGAAATAAAAGAAAAATACCCGGATATTGATATAATGATGCTCACTGTTTTTGAAGATGATGTAAAAATTTTTGCTTCAATACAAGCGGGCGCTTCAGGTTACATGCTTAAAGATGAACCATTTGAATCTATCTTAAATGCTGTTCATGAATTATATAACGGTGGAGCTCCTATCTCTCAATCAATTGCCAGAAAAGTTTTGTCGCTAATCAAATCAAATCTTGATGAAGATAAAAACAATAGTTCAATACATCCTGAATTGGTTTTGTCTGAAAGAGAACTTGAACTTCTTAATGGATTGGTAAATGGAGGAAGTTATACTACCATCGCAAATGATTTATTTCTCAGTCCGCATACGGTAAAGACCCACATCAAAAACATCTATAAAAAACTTCACGTACACACCAGAGCCGCAGCTGTAAGAGCATGGCTGGGGAAGCTTTAATCTCGTAGAGAGTCGTTATAAATAATAAGTTAACGATAATTGAATATCGAATAATGAACAAGGAATGATGAATCTCGAAGCAAGTAAAATCTGTCTTTCAACTTCATTATTCTAAATTTCTTGTTCGATATTCATTATTCCCTTTAGTTTTTTTTCAAAGGGAAAAACATAGTTTCTTCTATATTCCTTTCAAATTCAATTTTATTCAAATTGCCCCAACTGGGGTATTGATATAAACTCTCTCTAAGTTCAAGTTTCAGTTAGAAATTGACAACAATTAAAAATTAGCAATAAAGAACATTTTTTAACTAGAACATGTTGACAAATCAAAATCAATAGGAGAAAACATTATGAAACGTTTTTTACTCAATCTGATCCTAATCTTTTTCTGCTTTTACCACATCTCAGCAATCGCACAATGGACACAATTTGCTCCTGGGACGTATCCCTTTTCCTATACTTGGGTTGAGGCAATTGCTACGACTGGAACCGGCATCTTTGTCGGAACTCACAGTAACGGAATATTTCTTTCAACAGACAACGGTACGACCTGGGTAGCCGCGAAAACCGGCTTGCCAAGTGGATCTTTTGTTTATACGTTAGCTATAATGGGAAATGATGTACTTGCCGGAACAAGCAATAACTGGGGGATCTATAAAACTACTAATAGCGGAGCTCAATGGACACAGTCCGGATTGACAGGAATCCCAATTGATTGTCTCGCTCAAATAGGAACAAATTTATTTGCCGGATCAACACTATTTGGCGTCTATCTCTCCACCGACGCTGGAGCAAATTGGACTGCGGTAAAATCTGATAATGGTATTTATGCACTAACAGCAGGTGGAACAACTCTATTCGCTGCAAGAAATGCCTCGATAAGGGGTGTCTATGTATCGCCTGATAACGGTACAAACTGGACATTCCCTGCAAATACGGGATTTCCAACTTCGAATATTACTGCACTATCAACCATCGGATCAAATCTTTTTGTCGAAACAATGACAGGTGTGTATCTCTCTATCGATGATGGAGCTAACTGGACTGCAGTTAACAACGGGTTGACTACTTTGAATGTTCGTTCGGCTGTCGTGAACGGAAGTAATCTATTTGTGGGAACCAATGGTGGTGGGGTCTATCTTACAACCGACAATGGTTCAAACTGGAGTGCGGTAAACACCGGATTGACTAATAAATTTGTTTATTCACTCGCAGTAATTGGGTCTGATCTCTATGCCGGAACATTGGGAAGCGGATTGTGGAAACGTTCACTCTCTGATATGATAACAGCTGTTGAAGATAATAAGATAAATCAACCATCAAATTTTTCTCTATATCAGAACTATCCAAATCCCTTCAACCCTACAACAAATATCCGTTTTGAAATTGCGAGTCCCGGTTTTGTGTCGCTCAAAGTGATTGATCTGCTTGGTCGAGAAGTTACATCTCTTGTAAATGAATATAAACAAGCAGGAAATTATGATGTTAATTTTGATGCATCGAAACTTTCTAGCGGTATTTACTTTTATAAACTGCAAGCGGGAAATTTCTCTTCTACAAAGAAAATGGTTTTGACCAGATAATTTTGAATGAACTCATAAAATAATATCACTAAAAAGAGGCAAAAAAAATGAAAAGAACAAAATTAATTTTTTTCGGCTTACTTGCTTTGATAGGCTTGGACGTTAATGCCCAGGAAATGGTGAAAGATATTCGGACCGGTGTTTCAAGTGGAATTTCTCTATCTGCTTCTTTGGTTAATGTTAATGGCACTTTATTTTTTATGGCAAACAATGGAACTAATGGAGAGGAATTATGGAAAAGTGATGGTACGGTTGCCGGTACCGCGATGGTGAAAGACATCAAACCTGGTGCAAGCGGTTCAACAGGCGGTTTAAGTCCTTCCTTATTAATTAATGTTAATGGCACTTTATATTTTGTGGCAGATGATGGAACTAATGGAGCAGAATTATGGAAGAGCGATGGTACGGTTTCTGGGACTGTGATGGTGAAAGATATTGTCTTCGGTTCAGGCTCGGGGATATTATCTTCCTTTGCACCCGCCAATGTTAATGGCACTTTATATTTTGCCGCATCTGATGGTACGAATGGGAATGAAATATGGAAAAGCGATGGAACGACTACGGGAACTGTGATAGTGAAAGATATTAAACCTGGTGCAAACGGTTCAAATCCCGGTGGATTTGCTAATGTTAATGGAACTTTATTTTTTAAGGCTGACGATGGAACAAATGGAACAGAATTATGGAAAAGCGATGGGACGATTGCTGGAACTGTAATGATGAAAGATATTCAGCCGGGAACGATTGGTTCAGAAACTGCCGGATTATTTAACATTAACGGAACGTTATATTTTTGGGCAGACGATGGAACGAATGGAATGGAATTATGGAAAAGCGATGGTACTGCTCCAGGTACCATAATGGTTAATGATATTTTGACGGGGAGCGGTAGCTCGCACCCCAGTTTCCTTTCAGAGTTTAATGGAAAACTTTTTTTCTCGGCTGATGACGGTACAAACGGAACAGAACTTTGGACAAGCGATGGAACAACCGGCGGGACTGTGATGGTGAAAGACATTAAATCTGGTTCGGGCGGATCCGGTCCTTTTAATTTCTTTTCTTTCAATAACACTTTATACTTTGGGGCAGACGATGGAACAGCCGGAGTGGAATTTTGGAAAAGTGATGGCACTACAGATGGCACAGTAATGGTAAAAGATATTTACACCGGCGCAGGTAATTCAAATCCTTCCAGATTTATTGAAGTTAATGGCACTTTATATTTTACCGCCGCTAATTATTATGGAAGGGAATTATGGAAGTACACTCCTCTTACAGGCATTTTGGAAACCACAGTTCACCTGCCGGAAAACTTTACGTTATCTCAGAATTTTCCTAACCCATTCAATCCGAGTACAACTTTGTCATTTGCTATTAGTCATTCGTCATTGGTATCACTCAAAGTGTTTGATGTTCTTGGCAGGGAAGTGGCAGCACCAGTAAATGAATATAAACTAGCAGGTAATTATGATGTGAATTTTGATGCTTCTAGACTGTCCAGTGGCGTATATTTTTATCAACTTCGCGCTGGCAACAATGTCGAAACAAAAAGTATGATACTACTCAAATAAAGAAAGGTGCATCAAATGAAATACTTCAAATATTCGGTTGTGATTTTATCGGTTTTTATCCTTGCGCTAATTAGCGGTTGTGCCGCAATCGGTAAACTTGCCGGAGGATTCTTGACAGCTACAACAGCAGATTTATCCGTTTGCGCAGTGCAGGGGATGTACATCAACAATTTATATCCACAGGATACAAAAACAGTTGAGATGGATTACGTAGGTGACCAATGGAAAGAAGGAAGATCAGGTGTCGCTATAAGTTTTTACAAAAAAGAAGGAGTGGGGTTTTACAAGATTGATGGAACAATTACGATGGATGGAGATACACTCCAATATCTCGCAAACGGTGTTTATTCAACTTACTTTGACAACAACGGGAGCAAACCAAAGAAGATTAGCATTTCGACAAGCAGCGGGCAAAGAGCAGAATTTACAATTCAACCGCCGAAACCTATTAAACTTGTATCAATAAATGGCGCAGCAACAAACGCGCCGGTGGATGTAACAAAAGATATGACGCTGGAGTTTGAGAATGTGCCGAATGAAAATGCATTCATCCGTGTTTCGATGATAGTGAGTTCACTCGGTATTCGTTCATTCAGTGATATTGGAGTATTTAAATTAGCCAAGACAATTAAAATTCCGGCGGCAGCATTCAAGAACACAATGACTGCTTCCGCAACCGTAGGAGGTGTTGTTTCGATCAGTACCGGTTCAAATTATGTTTTAATTGAGCGTTTTGATGTAGCGACAGCACGGATTCCTGGCGTGGGCGCATCACAAAATCTTTCATTGGGATGGAGTTGGATGCCGGTTACTGTAACAGGTGATGTTTCTACACAACCGGGATTCAGCATTGATGGGAAAATAACTAGCGCTAATGGTGAAATGGGATACAGCGCAAAAGAACCAAATGCTTTCACAGGAAAGCCGCTTTCAAAAGGAAAGAAATTTGCAATCACTTCGCTTTCCATCAGAGGAACATTATATAACGCAGAAACATCAACCTCTTCATCAACAACTGGAAATGTTACAACCACCACTACAACAACAAGAACGTGGCAGTTTCCAAAAGTTCCGGTTGAGTATTGGGATAAAGCTCTCGATAATCTTTACAAAGATGTCACCAAAGTATTAAAAGATGAATATGGAATTTCTGTTATCCCGATTGAACAAGTTGTAAACTCGCCTTTGTATAGCGAACTCGAAGAAATTAAAGACGAATATACAACAGTTGAAATCTCTCGCAGTTATAAAGGTACAAAAAATCTCTTACCCACACGGATTGGGAATATTTTAAAATCTATCTCGTCAACATTTGCCTCCGATAGACCTGAAGCCCGATTGATGCGTGAGCTAGGAGTTGATGGGCTTATTTCAGTTACAGTTGATCTTGCGCTGCCGACCGATCGCCAGGAAGTTACGTTAGCTCCAAGGATGGCGTTCCGAATTACCGGACCGCCGAACGGATATATTGTTGGTCCAACGGTTTATGCGCAAGGCGTTGTAAGTGATGAAAAAGGTGTTCCGTTCAGCGAATCAGAATTCAAAGACATCAATGCACTCAACAAGATCATTCGTAAAGATGATATTATATCCGCATTCAAAAAAGCGTTGAAAGAACAAGAGGCAAAAGAAAAGGAATTAGGTTATCAGGCAATTTGGAATTTGCAGTAATGAGACAGATGGACTCTACATCGAAAGTAGAGTCCATCACTAAAATTTTTAACGGATGTTGGTTTAACTTCTTGGAATGTTTTGATATTAAGCTCAAAATCAATCTTCTTTAAAAGAAAAAATGCGAAGATTCGGTTATCTTCGCATTAGAGGGGGTGGGCAGGGACGGAATTGAACCGCCGACACAAGGATTTTC
>JALNWB010000136.1 GCA_023231105.1 Ignavibacteriaceae bacterium
TTCTTCTTTCTCAAGCATTTCTTCATAATTAGTATAAAGATTTTTTATTCCGAATTTTTCACCCACGCTAACTAATCTACTTTTATTTATTTCACTTACGGCAGTAACGTTTGCGTTGTTTAATTTTTTTAACATTGGAAGATGGACGAGCTGTGCTATACTTCCTAAACCTATAATCCCAATTTTAACTTGATTCATAATTTTCCCAAGAATTCATTTATTGTACAAGAAATAGTTTTGTTTTTTTTATGATACCTTCAACATCAATCTCAAGCAATTTATAAAGCTCTGCTTGCGTTCCGTGTTCCACAAATTGATCAGGCAACCCGATACGCAGAAGATCATTCTTATAACCTTTTTGAGAAAAATATTCCAACACTCCGCTTCCGAAACCGCCGACAATCGTGTTCTCTTCCAACGTAATAATTTTTTTGTTTTGCTTGGCAGCTTCATCTAACAAACTTTCATCCAAAGGTCTAACGAAGCGCATGTTTATTACCTCAATCTCAATTCCTTCTTTCGATAATTCATTTGCGGCTTTACTTGCAAATTGAACCATTGATCCGACAGCAAGGAAAGCAGCGTCTTTTCCGGGTCTAATTCGTTCTCCTTTTCCTATCGGAATTTTTTCAAATGTTTCACTAAGATTAACACCGATTGCAGAACCTCTTGGATAGCGGACAGCTACCGGTCCATCTTTATATTCAACTGCTGTGTATAGCATGTTCCGTAATTCAGCTTCATCTTTGGGAGCCATAATTACCATGGAAGGAATCAATCTTAAGTATGTCAAATCGAAAGTTCCATGATGAGTTGGTCCGTCGGCGCCGACCAATCCGGCTCTATCAAGGATAAAAACTACATGAAGATGTTGCAAGGCTACATCATGAATAATATGATCAAACGCTCTTTGTAGAAATGTAGAATAGATTGCAACTACCGGAATTATCCCTTGCGTAGCTAAACCTGCAGCAAAAGTTACGGCATGTTCTTCAGCTATTCCAACATCAAAATAATTTTGTGGAAATTTTTCTCTTAGAATATCTAATCCCGTTCCATCGGGCATTGCCGCGGTAATCCCAACAATCTTTGGATTATTTTCAACAAGCTGCGTAAGAGCTTCTCCGAATATTTTCGTATATGAAGGAACAGAACTTGAACTTTTCAAAGCCTTTCCGGTTTCTTTATCAAACGGAGTTGCTGCATGCAGATGTTGAACATCTTTTTCAGCAGGTTTATAACCTTTTCCTTTTTCCGTAATTGCATGAATGAGAATTGGTCCCTTATATTCTTTTACTTGCTCAAACAGTTTTACTAATTGATTTACGTTGTGTCCATTTACGGGTCCGAAATAACGGAACCCTAACGCTTCAAATAACATTCCCGGAGTAATGACAGCCTTAATTCCATTTTCTAATCTTACGGCAATTTTTCTTAAGCGGTCGCCGAAATTATCAAGCTTGCCGGTTAAATCCCACACTTGACCTTTGAATCTATTGAACTCCGGATGAGAAATAATTTCTGTGAAATAATTTGAGATCTGCCAAACATTTGGAGCAATAGACATATTGTTATCATTGAGGACAACAATTAAATCAGCTTTCAGCACTCCGGAATTATTCATCGCTTCATAAGCCATACCTCCGGTCATCGCTCCGTCGCCAATAACGGCAATAACTTTTTTATTTTTTGTACTATATCTTTGGGCGATCGCCATTCCAAGTGCGGCAGAAATTGAAGTTGAAGCATGTCCGGCGCCAAAAGTATCATATTCACTTTCGTTACGTTTTAAGAAACCGGAAATGCCGCCCAATTGACGAATCTTTTTAAGTCCTTCTTTTCTTCCGGTAACAATTTTATGCGGATAAGCTTGATGACCCGTATCCCAAACGATTAAATCTTCAGGCGTATTAAATACTCTGTGAAGTGCGACAGTTAGTTCTACAGTACCAAGTCCACCACCGAAATGACCGCCGATTTCGGAAATAACATCAACCATGTATTGACGAATATCAGAGCAGAGTTCTTTTAATTCACTGATCTCTAAATTGCGAATATCTGCAGGCGAATTTATTTTATCTAATATTTTATATGTACTTGTTTCGGACATTCAGAAAAGCTCCGGTATAATAATCAGTTAAGGGAATCATCATCATTTTTAAAATCAATTTTTGCTTTTAATTCATTTACTTTTAACTCAGCGGTTGTTAAAGTTTCCAAACATTTTTTTGAAAGTTGAATTCCTTCTTCATATAGAGAAATAGCTTCCTCAAGATCAAGTTCGCTGCTGTCTAACAAAATGGATATTTCTTCTAATCTCTGTAAATCATTTTTAAAAGATGATTGGTTAGTTTTTTTCTTCATAATTTTTTTTTATTTCTATACGGTCGTCATAAAAAATCAGCGTATGCGGTTGAGCAGACTGAAAATTTTTAGCTCTTGGTACAAATTTATCTTGTTGTTTAACTAAAACAAAACCTTTAGCGAGTGTTTTTTGCACATCGTTGGCGGAAAGTTTTGAAGCGAGTAATGCAATTTTGTTTTTTTGAATGGTTAAGTATTTATCAATTGTTTGATTAACGCGGTAAACGGCGGAATCCACTTTTTGATTATATAATTTCAACATATCGAAAGGAGAACGAAATCCATATGAATGTAAAGCAGAAGAAATTTGTTCTTTGATACCAGCAATTTTGTCGTACATTTTTTCGGTTAATTCATCATCAAAATTTCTAATAAGATTTTCAATTTCTTCTTTTTCGGGAGTTAGAATTTCCATTGCGGCTGTTGGTGTTGCCGCGCGGTAATCTGCAACAAAATCGGCAATAGTAAAATCAATTTCGTGTCCAATTCCCGTAACTACGGGAATTTTTGATTTGTAAATTGCATAAGCAACTATCTCTTCATTAAATGCCCAAAGGTCTTCAAGTGAACCGCCGCCACGCGCAACCACAATAACTTCAACATCGTTTTGCTTGTTTAGCAAGTGGATTGCTTCGGCGATTGATTCTGCTGCTCCAATTCCTTGTACCGCGCATGAGGCAATAGATATTTCAACGAGTGGAAATCTTCTTTTTGCAACACTGATCATGTCTTTTAGTGCAGCACCACCGATCGAAGTTACAATTCCAATTTTCATAGGAAGTTCAGGAAGTTCTTTTTTGTTCTCTAGATCGAACAAACCTTCACGTTGAAGTTTCTCTTTCAGTTTTTCAAAAGCGAGCTGAAGTTCTCCAACTCCGGCAGGCTGCATTGCCCGCACTTCGATTTGATAATTTCCACGTGGAGGATAAACCGTTATTCTGCCGATGATAATAACTTTCATTCCGTCTTGCGGCGAAAAAAAAACATAATTATTAACTCCGCGCCACATTGTGCAGGATATTTGAGCGTCTGAATCTTTCAGCGTAAAATACCAGTGCCCTGAAGAATGAGCTTTGAAGTTTGAAATTTCCCCAACAATACTTAATGATGAAAAATTTTCTTCCAGGTCTTTTTTAATTAATCGTGTTATTTCGGAAACAGTTAAAGTAGTATCAGCCATTTTTCTTTTCTTTCCTGAAGATCAAACAGTATTGATGATGCCGGTTAGAAACCCAGGCGCTATTAATTCCAAGCGCAATAAGCGGTTTATCGTTTTGCAGCCAGACTTTTTCATCTTTTAATGTCCAGCTTTTTTTGCCGCGTTTTGTTAAAGAAATTGCAGTGTCAAAAGCAAGCGGGAAAAGCTTTCCATTATAATAAACGTTATTTGTAATTATTGTAAGGTAACCGTTTTCTTTTGTAATGGCAAACACTTCATCAAATATTTGTGCCTGGGTTTTAAGAAAATCTTCGTAGTTGGAAATGTTTCCAATATCTTCTTTATTCTCCGAATATTTTGTATCAAGCCCATCTTCTTTTCGCTTCTTCTGGCGCATTGAGTTTCGTTCAAGTTGATTCCAATATGGCGGCGAAGTAATTACATAATCAAATTGTTTTTTAATTGATGAAATATTTTTCAACATTTTCCGCAATTGTAATGATGAACCGCAAAGCGGAAGAATTGTATTTGCAAATTTTTCATGCTCAATTCTCTCCTTAGCAATTTGGAAATAATAATCGCTTAATTCAACGCCAACTGCATTACGCCCGAGAGCGCCGCTTGCAATTAATGTACTTCCCGTGCCAAGGAAAGGATCGAACACCCATTCATTTTCTTTTGTGAAAAATGAAATAAATTCTTCAACCAACGATTCCGGAAATTTTGCCGGATGCAGAACTTCATTCTTTTTTCTTTGAGGTGGTTTATGGATGAACCACGATTTGGAAAATTTTATCCATTCTTTCCCGGTCAGGGAATTTAATTTATTTGCCGGATTATACTTTCCCCGTTCTCCTAAATCAACTATTTCATTTTTCTGTTTAGACATTTGTTTTCTTAAAATTTTATCAAAAATTCTCCGACCGGAATTATCAAAAACATCACGTTCGGTTCTCTTTAATTTTTACCAATGCAAAGTGAAAAATGAAGAATAAAGTCCTAATGATAGTTCGGAAAATGCCGACTCGCTTTTTCCCGGGGAAAAGTTGTATCGATAGCGTGAATAAAGGGTAAAAACATTATAGATTTTTATTAACCCGATAGATACTTCGGGACTAATTCCGTTGAAACCGCGAAAATCCGTAAAGCCGCTTAGTCCCGCTGAAATATATTCTAATTTTGGTATTTCATAAATGTGTTTATACCCAAGCCGGAAAAAATTTTTCTTTTCAACTTTTAAAATATGTGCATACTCAATTGCCAAATAACCGCTTGGATAATTAAAACCACCGGAGAAAAGTGAAACAACGGGCAGTTCCTTATTTAATCCGAAGTATGTTTTTCCGTTTAAGTTGACTGTCGTTAATGAAGGAGTTAAAAAAACTATTCCTCCGGTTAAACAAGTAAAAAAGTAGTTCGACTTAGTTTCAATTACTTGATCGCCGGTGTGTAATTCAAGTTCAAATACTTCGCTGGTTGATTTAAGCCCTTTACTATTTTCCATCAAAATAACATAAGCTATTTTGTTCTTTTTTATATTGAGTTTGGTAATGTCAATTTCAGTTCGATGGTTGTCTGTTAGTTCGTTAGAAATTGGGAATTCTAACTTATTTTCCATCATAAGTTTTGTTTTGCATGAATCACTTGTGTAAAAAGAAAGAATAAACCTGTTTGGATTTTCAGGTGGAATGTATGAATCAATAATAAAGACTTCAATTGAATCAGTCTTGGGTTCCGGATTTTCTTGTCCAAACAGTTGCCAAGATAGCGGCAGCAATAGTAAAGCCAGGATGGTGTGGAATATTTTCACTAACGACTCCAAATTTTTGTTACTTTTGTCACAAATATATTAATTAATAAGTTTGTTTGAAGTATAAAAATTGGTAGTTTAATTGGTGAACAAAAAAATGATCAGACTCTACTTTTTTGCGGTTGTTAAATGGTCTTAGCCAATAAAAAAATATTGCACTGTAACATAAAACAAAGCATTTATAAAAAACTTTTATTATATTTTCACTAAACAATTTCAACAAAACCTTTGAAGGTAGCAAAATGCAAGTCCGCTTTTGGGGAGTACGCGGTTCGGTCCCGGCTCCGTTGAATGGAAAACAGATCAGAAAAAAAATGCTTCGAGTTCTTGAATTTGCAGCAGAAAAAGATATTTCTACGCCGCAAAACCGGGAAGAAGTTTTAGACTCTCTTTCAAAGGAAGAATGCCTTGTTATTGGCGGGAATACTACCTGTGTTGAAGTGAAAACTAATGATGCGCATATCATTTTAGATATGGGATCCGGCATAAGAGAACTTGGTTACGAAATCATGAGTCTGAATAAGAACAACAAACCGATGCAGTTTCATATTTTTCTATCGCACACTCATTGGGATCATATTCAAGGATTTCCTTTCTTTCTCCCTGCTTATTTGCCGAACTATCATTTAACCATTCACAGCCCTCATTCCGAATTGCAAAAACGTTTAGAATACCAACAGGACTTTCGCTTTTTCCCGGTTTCAACAGATTATATGTTAGCTAAAAAAGAATTTGTTCAATTAGAGCGGGATGAAGAAATAAAAATTAATAATACGGTTGTGAAACACATTGAACTGCATCACCCCGGAAAATCATTTGCTTACCGAATTGAATCTGAAGGAAAATCATTTGTTTTTGCCACAGACGGAGAATACAATAATCTTTCTTTTGAAAAAATAAATACTTACATAGATTTTTATAATCAAGCGGATTTACTCGCTTTTGACGCTCAGTATTCGTTTGATGAAGAGATAGAAAAAATTGATTGGGGGCATAGCTCTGCACTTTTCGGAGTAGATATTTCCATTAAAGCCGGTGTGAAGAAACTTGCTATTACTCATCATGGACCTGAACGAAATGATGATGCCATCCGAAAACTTTGTGCTAATGCAGTTATCTATAAAAAGAAAAATTATAAAGAGCAAGAACTTGAAGTGTTTTTAGCGCGCGAAGGATTAACGATCACTTTGTAACTGCAACATATTGCACAACTGTTTTGTTTCTATCATCATTTTACTTCGCTTATGCGCTTCCGTTTTTAGGGACATCTTAACTTGCATGAACTTCTTTTTCATCTCCGGCTTAATTTTTTACTGCTTCAAATTTTAATCAACCGCTATTTCTTCGTTTTTTCTTTACGCTGGTATTTCATGCATTCTTTACCGGAGGAAAGATACACCTCTGCCGAAGGAATTTTTTTTGTTTTAAGTCCAAACGCTTTGCACCCGTAAGGGAAATTTCTATCCCACGTTATATGAAAATAGGCACACTGTCTGCAATTTACAGCCATAAGGCATTCTTCAATTAAGGATTATTTTAATAAACGAATTCTTGCACAATCAAGCAAAGCGCCGTTTACTTCTCCATTCATATTATCGTCAGAATTTCTAAAAGTTAAAGTAACAAAATGTTCTCCTTTCTCAAGGCGGATCTGAACCGAATTGCTGTAATCAAAAATGTTCCAGCTATTTTCACCGCGATGCGGCATAACGATCGCGCCGGCAAATTTAGAATCAACCAACAAAGAACGAACTGCACATTTATTATCGGTGTTTATTGGTCCATTGCCGTTGGCGTATCGGAAATCGATTGTGTAAAGTCCGCTTGTCTCAGCTGTAAAATTAAAATTAATGTCCTGGTGATTTTGCTTTTCAATTTTTACATAGCCTTTGCTTGAGTAATTTGAATATTTGTTCTCGTAGGAAGAAACATAATCTTCCATTTCAATTATTTTTTCTTCGTGGTTTATTACAACGGGTTCGCTTAAAAAAGATTCCGTTTTATTTTTACTTGCTGCTTTTACTTGATATTCTTCTAAAATTTTACCCTTCTTGCCATCAGGTATGTTTGGCGCTATCGAAAAAACAACTTCTTTTGTTGTGGCTACTTTCAATCCATTTTTATAAACTGAATAATGATCAGTTTTTGGAATTTTCTCCCACACTAATTTTCCCCAAACAAAATCTACTTTAGGAGTTTCCGGCGCGTATTTATTCTCTACAAGGTTGATTTTTGACTTTGTTGTTTTTCCATTCAAAATAATTTCAATTGAATGCTTTCCTTCAAGCGAGGCTTCAATAAAATTATTTTTTAAAGCTTTTCCATCAAGTTTAAATGATTTAATTCCATCACCAAAACCTTTAACGGAAATGATTAACAGTGCGTTTCTGTATTTGAAGTTGGAGAGCGTTCTTTCACCCGAAAAATTTTTAGGAATGAACGGAGCGAAAATAAGTTTATCAGATTCAAATTGCATTCCGAAAAAAACTCTGTACGTCATCGCTAAATTTCCGGCAACGCTCCACAACTGCCGGTTGGAATTAATTTGCGTTCCCACATAATCGCCAGATGAAACAACAAAATTTTCTTTGTTGGTTAGAAATAATGCCGCCGCGCGGTAAAGAGATGCAAGTCCATGTTCAACCGATGTTTCATTTTTAACTTTTGCCGACGCCATCGTCCAATAGGCTTGAACAAAAGCCCAAACCGCATCGTTGTGGTATGGCGGGATGTTCGGCGTCTGCGGATAAACGCAGGGAATACCAAATTTTGTAACTGGAGTATTTTCAACAATTTCTTTTTGCCTTTTCGTATTCGGAATATTAAACAACACGCTCAATGCTTCGCCAAGCGCTTCCGATTTTGGTGAAAGCGATTGATAATTCCTTCCGTATAAATATTGTCCGAAATATTTTTTCTTCGGCATCCACATAAGTTTATTCATTCCGTCTTGAATTCTTTTTGCGGCAGAAATGAATTTAGAAGCATCCTCATCCAGTTTGGAAGCGTCCTCATCAAATTCGGAAATGTCCTCATCAAATTCAGAAACGTCTTCATCCAATTCGGAAGGGTCTTCATGTAATTCGGAAGCCATTGCTGTTAAAATTTTATAAGTTTGAAAATGAACTGCGTTCGTTCCAAGATTTTTTGAGGAATAAATATCTTTCGGATCCATCCAGAGCGGATACGTTTGTTCGCGCCAATCTAAGAAAGAAGATTCGCCGTTAAACAATCCCGTTTGCCTGTCGCGTACGGTTTCCAAATCTGCAAGAGCGGAATTTTTTATAATGGAAAAACTTTTTTGCAGCCAGCCTTTATCACCGGTAACTTTATAAATTTCCCATGCAGCCAAAGCCCATGTCATTCTATCGGAAGAAACAGGCCACGCGCCGCCGGTTCCGGTATCTTGAATAATTTTTCCGTTCTTAACTTTTGCGAGCAGACTTGTTTTAGCCGCATCGGGATTGATGATCGCGAACGCGAGATGAATTGAATAACTGATATCGCGCGTCCACACGCCGGGCCATTTTTCTCCCGCCATAAATGCGCCGTCCTCGCGAACATCCAAAAGCATTTCTTCAATCGCCTGGTTGTAAAGCGCATCAAGCAAAACCGAAGACGATTGTAATTGGGGATACGATGAAATATCTTTTGTCAATTTCCATTGAGTTGATAATTTATCTTCATCGGATGCGGAAATATCTTTCTTAATGAGAAGCTTTATTTCGTAAATACCGTCATTGTTTTCATCACTTAATTGAAACTGTTTTTTTGTGCCGAGTGTTTGAAAATCCCACGAAAGAGGTTCAATGTTTCCGGCGATAAAAACTCCGGCAAAATCTTTTGCATAAAACTTCTCACCGTTGAACAATTCAAAATAGTTTTTCTCTTTGAATTCTTTCAGTACTTGCCGCATATCAACGCGGAGCGTCAGCTCAATATCTTCGTTTAGATATTCGGTTTGTTCTTTTATTGTTGAAGTATCGGCTTCACCAAAAACAAAAATCGGCGAGATCATTTTTCCCTTTACCGGTTTTAGTGTAAGCTGATGATTCTGCGCAAAGCCCCGCTCGTTATCCATTCCATTTAAACTGAATTTAAATTCCAATTTATTTTGCGCCGATTTTTTGTAAATGCTTTTATAAGAGGAATTGATTTCTGTTGGTGAAACAGCTTTAGCTTCAAAACTTCCTTGAGTAACTTTTTCGTTGGTTATCGTAAAATCTTTAGAGTGGTAAAAAGTATTTTGAGAGAATGACATCGTCGAAATAATAATGCCAACTATAAAATAGTATATGAGTTTCATGTGGAATCCTTTTGCAAATTTTTGTAAGTGAAAATTAACAGAAAGATATGAGATGGGAAAGAGATGAATGGTGAGTTACTGCCGGAACATTGTTAACAGAAAAATCCGGGAATGACCTTGGAATGGTTTATATTTTGGTAACGAATTTATAAAAATTTTCAAAAACTAGTTCGGCTAAAGTTGGGAGCCTTTGGTTTTATTGTGTTTATCAATTGAAACTAAAATTAATAGGAGTTCAAAATGAAAACATCACAGTTGTTACTTTTCTTTTTTCTAATTTTTATTTCTCTCCATGCACAAAACCCCCAGTGGATAACTTATAATACTTCAAATTCCGGCATACCTGGCAACGATGTCAATTCAATTGCGATAGATAATGCAGGAAATAAGTGGATCGGGACAAGGGATGGGCTTGCCAAATTTGACGGCACCAACTGGACGGTTTATAAGAAGTCAAATTCGGGCTTGCCTGATGACGAAGTCAATTCAATTGCGATAGACGCTTTAGGGAATAAATGGATTGGGACGAATAGCGGGCTTGCCGTTCTTAGCGACACAACATGGATGTTTGTTTATACTAGTTCAAATTCAGAATTACCTAATTATCCTATCACTGCAATAGCGATAGACGGTTCAGGATATAAGTGGATTGGTACTGAAGGTGGTGGACTCGTAAAATGCCTCGACCATCCTTGGACTGTTTATACTATAAATAATTCGTTTTTGCCTCACAACTCTGTTACATCAATAACGATAGATGGTTCAGGGTATAAGTGGATAGGAACATGGAATGGGGGACTTGCCAAATTTGATGGCAACCTTAACTGGACTATTTACCATGGTCCCCTTGGCTTGTATTTTAACTATGTTAGTTCAGTTGCGATAGACGACTCAGGACATAAGTGGATCGGAGCGTCAAGAGGACTTTTCAAATTTGACGACACAACCTGGACGGTTTATAATACTTCAGATGGGCGGCATTATAATACTTCAGATACGAGCTTTGTTAGTGACTATATCAATGCAATAGCGATAGACGGTTCTTGGAATAAGTGGATTGGGACTTATGATAGTGGGCTTGTCAAATTTAACGGAACAAACTATACGGTTTATAATACTTCAAATTCAGGCTTGCCTAATAACACTGTACCGACAATAACGATAGACAAATTCGGAAATAAATGGATTGGAACTATGAACGGCGGATTAACAGTTTATAACGAAGGGGGTGTAGTTTCAGTTAAAGAAGATAAAAAAAATATAACTCCAACGGAATTTTTACTTTCGCAGAATTATCCCAATCCGTTCAATCCGACAACCGTAATAAGTTATCAGCTTGCCGCAAGCAGTTACGTTACGTTAAAAGTTTATGATGTGCTTGGAAATGAAGTAGCCACCTTAGTTAACGAAGAAAAGCAGTCAGGCAGCTACCAAGTTTCGTTCAACACACAACAAACTACTAACAACAGACAACTTTCAAGCGGAGTTTATTTCTATCAACTTCGCACAGGTAGTTTTGTGCAAACAAA
>JALNWB010000137.1 GCA_023231105.1 Ignavibacteriaceae bacterium
ATTGATTCGGTCATCGTCTCGAGTTTTGAGATTTCCTTATTCATGCTAACAAGTTCGTTATTAACATCACTCAAATGTTTATTAACACCGGAAGATTTTTTTTCAAAAGTACCGATGAGCGCCTTATCATTCGTTCCAACGGCACAAGATGAAGCGGTTGAATATTGACTCTTTATGCTGCTCAGTTTTGCAGCAAGTGAAACTACTTTTTCGTCAAACGCATTTGAGATATCGGACATTTTACCGAATCCATCGGTTGCAGGAAGGATTACCGGTTTTTCAAGTTTTTGAACTTTAGCATTTACAAGATCAATTTTTCCTTTTGAAAGTCCTATTGTGGTTCTTAATGTTGTTGCCGCAGGACCAACAACAGGAATTTTTGTAAAGACGAGAAGCGCATCATATGTTCGGGTTATTTTGGCGTTAAGTGCATTTAGTTTGCTTGAGACAACTGTAGTTTTATCAAGAATTTTTTTCACTTTCTCAATATTAGCGTTCAGTTTAGCCAACCTGGATTCAAACTTGTAAACCTCTTGATATGTTTGATCAAGACTTGTTACAACTTTTGTAGCCTCGGGACCGGTGAGTTTATCAGCTTTTATATTAGTTAATTCCGGAAGAAGATCACGGCTTTTAACAACTCCTTCTAATGAAGCATTATCGGTAGTATCATTGTCTTCCGACTCGGTATCCGGAATGAAGCGCCTCTTCGTATTAGGATCAATTAACGCCCACTCTGTCCATGCGCCGGCTTGCTCATTCGTAAGTTGAATATTGGTTTTGTTTGCGGATGATTTTCCGGCTAAACAAACCACTCTACCGTCAAGTGTATGAATTTTCCAAACGCCATTGCCTTTGTGGGTGAAGACAAAAATTTCAAGAGTTTCTTCCTCGTCGGTATCTGTTATTAAAAGATTGATAGAATTTTTTTTACTTGCAGGCTCAATCTGAACACAGAAATCATCTCCACCATGTTTGGGAAGGATCTTATACTCGTTCTCGTCAACTTGCTCGAATTTATAAAGTCTGTCGGGTCCGTTATCGATTGTGTAAACGGTAACATTTTGTTTTTCCCCTTCTTTAATAGTCTTTGGATATCCGGGAACGTCCCAACATCCGTTTGTAGTTTTTCCTACTTCTTGTGCAGATTGAATCCAGAACCACTGGTCTTCGGGTATTTCTTGCGCGACTATTGAGGGGGTAAAAAAGAGAATAGCAAAGAAAGAAAAAAAAGTCAGTTTTTGTATCTTTTGTAGAAAAAGATTGGGAACATAGGGTTTATGATAGTTTTTCATAATTTCTCCTGATTTGTTTAGATGATTTATTTGATATAAAGCCGGGAGAATGAGGGTGATTAAATGAATTTTTAACCCGCGAGCCGAAAATTACAACAACACGAATATCAATGCGGCAGTAAAAGGAGTTGCATTCTATTTCATTCTCCTAATAATAAAATTTACAATTTTAAATTAATCAATCGGCGTAATATAGCCCAATGGGAATGAAATTTTTTATAGAAAAAATGTTTCCGGTTTATAACTCAACCGAACCGGTTAAATAAAGAACTGCATTTCCCGCAATTTCCACGCGGTCGCCAAGCAGCTTGCAGAATAATTCCCCGCCGCGTTTAGAAATTTGACGTGCGAGTAATTCATTTTTTCCAAGTTGTTCTGCCCAAAACGGAATAAGCGTACTGTGTGAAGAACCTGTTACCGGGTCTTCGTTAATTCCTTCTTTGGGCGCAAAGAAACGGGAAACAAAATCGACTTCATTTCCTTTGGCAGTCGCAATGTAACCGAAGCAATCAATTTTTTTTAGCAGAGAAAAATCAGGTTGCAGTGAATGAATCTCTTCCTCCGAATCATAAACCATCAAAAGATCACGTGATTGCAAAACTTCTTTCGGGGCTCTACCCATTGCCTCAACTAATCCTTCGGGAATTTCTGTTGCAACCGGTTTACGGGAAGGGAAATTCATAACTAACAAATCATTTCTCTTCGTCACTTCAAGTTTTCCGCTTTTTGTTTGGAAAGTGATTTTATCTGCTTCGCTCTTTAAGATATGGAAAATCACGTATGCGGAAGCAAGGGTTGCATGTCCGCAGAGATCAACTTCAGCTTCGGGAGTGAACCAGCGGAGCTCATAATAATTTTCTTTCTTTAAAAAAAAAGC
This sequence comes from Ignavibacteriaceae bacterium, assembly GCA_023231105.1. Taxonomy (GTDB): domain Bacteria; phylum Bacteroidota; class Ignavibacteria; order Ignavibacteriales; family Ignavibacteriaceae; genus UBA1563. The sequence goes on from JALNWB010000137.1 coordinate 2,173, forward strand.
TGTTTCGGCAAGATTGTTTTCGGCCGCGATCGATTGCATAACGCTTTCTTCAAGCCAATATTCAAGCGGACAAACAGCAGCAGGATTCCCGCCAAATAATTTTGATGTGAAAGCATCAACTTGATAAATAGGTAATTTCATTTTTAAATACTCTTTGTGATTGACTAAATTAAACTACTAAAAATTTATGAATTCACTTTTAAATAGTTAGTAAAAATCCGCAGCGGCGGACTATACAGAATGGCAAGAATATTTGTTTGAATAAAACTTTGCAGAATGAATGAATGAAATGAATGGATGAATGGCTTGATTTTAGAAATGATTGATGTTTAAATGCTTTTCATTCAACCATGCAAACATTCAATAATTGATCTTAACTTATTTAATTCCGGTTTACTAGATTATGAACTATGAAAATTGAAATTAAACACATTGCATTTGGCGGAGCAGAACATAAAAAGGAAATAGACCTCCGCTACAAAGTTCTGCGCCAACCGCTCGGTTTAAATTACACGCAAGAACAACTCGATGCCGAAAAAGACGAATTTCATTTTGCCGCTTTTGATGGAGAGAAACTTGCTGGTTGTCTGCTGATGAAGGCAATTGATAAAGAAGAAATAAAAATGCGGCAGGTTGCCGTTGATGAAGATTATCAAGGGAAAGGTGTTGGTAAAGGGCTTGTTCTTTATTCGGAAAAGTATGCTACGGAAAATGGTTTTTCAGTTATCACGCTTCATGCAAGAAAAACAGCTGTTCCGTTTTATGAAAAATTAGGATACAAAATTGTTGGAGATGAATTTACAGAAGTTACTATTCCTCATTTCAAAATGAATAAAGAAAAACCTTTATTTTCTGATGAATAGTATCCTCGGTTAAATTCTTGTTTTTTTTGACGCGATTTACGAACAAGCCTGCCCGGTTTAGACGGGGATTAACGAAATGCGATTTTTGATTTTTTTTAACTTCTAAAATCAAAAATCGTTAATCCTTGTTCTGAGATCAATCCGCCTGAGGCGGAGGTTGGCGGATTCGTCGCGTTAAGATGCATAAACATTATGGTAAGCGGTATGAATAATATTTTGCCGTTATTTATATTTGGTTAGCGCTTTTAAACTAAATATTTTTTACAAAGGTTCGGGTATGGTTAAAAAAACAGCATTTATTTTCTCTCTTATATTTTTATCATGTATCATTTATCCGCAAAGTAAAAACAATTATAAACTTTCAGGCGGAGTAGTCGATTCAATATTGGGAACCGGATTGACGGGGGCAAATGTAACCGTAATTTCCCGCGCGGATGGAAAGACCATAACGCAAGCAACTTGCGATGACAAAGGATTTTTTACGGTCAACGACATTTCGGAGAAAAATGTCCGGGCAAAATTTTCGATGCTCGGATATCAAACCAAAGTTATTGATTCCATTCCGTTAGAAAAAACTTACCGGTTGGGAGTGATAAAACTCCGCTCGACCTTTATTCTCATGCCCGAAGCGGTGATCAGCACCGTTAAACCGATGATCGAATTCCAGGTTGATAAACAAGTAATAAATATGGATCAAGTTCCCGGGAGTTCCGGTTCTCTAACCGACGCATTAAAAAATACCGGTTCGGTAGATGTTGATCCGCAAACAAATGCAATTACCGTTCGCGGACAAGCGGTTAAAATTCAAATGGACGGTCATCCGTTTGAAATGCCTGCCAACATGCTTGCACAGCTTCCGGCTTCAATGGTTGATCAGGTTGAAGTTATTTTGTCTCCTTCGGCAAAAGAAAGCGCCGAAGAAGGAGCGTACATTCTCAACATCATTTCTAAAAAAGGAAATCCCGATAGTTACAGCGGCTCCATCAACTTAAACACATCCACAAATAATAGAACGTATGGGGGATTAAGTCTAAACTATAAAACAGGTAAGTTAAATTTTTTCGGTTCGTTTTTCGGCGGGTATGCCGATATGCTTAACAACTCAGCTTCGGAAAAATATAATTATAACAGCAATAATCTTTATGCTTTAAGAACGAATACCAGGGGAAGCTTTGACGGCTTCATGGGCTATTACAAATTTGGATTCGATTATACCATGGACGACAACAACTCGTTCACGTTTTACAGTACGCTCAGTCAATACAAATTTACTAACGGCGGCACAAGCAGAAGCTCTGCCGAGAATAATCTCTTTGTTCCGCAATACAGTTATGAAAACAATAACAATTCATTATATCGTTCAAACGCTTATTCGTTGTATGGTTTTTATAAAAAGAAATTCGATGCAAAGGGGCACGAGCTGACTTTTGATGCATACGTTACGAACATTGCGAATCCTTCAAATTCAGAGGTAAACACTGCGTATAGTTACAACTTGAATTATCCTCAACTTCACAAAAGCGTTACCGATGAGAAAGCAAAAACATTCATAAGTAAAGTTGAATATGTTATTCCTTCCACTCTTGGAAAATTTGAAACCGGTTACCATTTAACGATGAGAACAAGAGAGAACGATTATAACAGTTCCGATTTTTTGTACTCGATAAATAATTGGAATGACAGTTTGGGCTTAAGCAATCTTTTCAGCTATAAAGAAAACATTCACGCGCTGTATGTAACGTATTCAAACAACTTTGGAAATATCGGACTTAAAACCGGACTTAGAGCAGAGAATCTTAACACCAACGGTGAACAAAAAACGACAGGAGAAAAATTTTCTGGAAATTATTTGAACTTTTTCCCGAACATCAATCTCTCTTACAAATTCAGCGATCTGCTGCAACTAACGTTTAACGCGTTCCGGCGCGTTCGGTATCCGCAAATGTATTATGTTAATCCTTTTAAAACATACAACGGACCAAATAACTATACCGCAGGTAATCCAACAATAAAACCTTCGTTCATTAATTCCTACGCTATCGCTTTGTCGCAATACGTTAATGTCTATTACGTTTACACAACCGGATTGTTCGATTACGTAATTGCGAATGTGAACGACAGTATTACTTTCAATAGTCCCGTAAATCTTTCTTCCAACAAAACGTATGGCGTTGAACTTACTTTGCCTTATTACAACAGTCCGATGATGCCATTTCATCTTCCGGATTTTATCAATATGATTAATGTGCAGATAGGTTATACTTATCAAAAGAAAATCGGAAGTTATCTTGGCGAAGACCTTTCCGATTGGGGTTACAGAAAATGGATGAATGTTAATTTAGGTTTGAAATTGTGGTGGGAAGTTGACGCCACTTTTTATTTTAGCTTTACACCAAAAACGGAAAGCAAAAAATATGTAAACAACCGGCAAACTGATCTTTCAATTTATTTAAGTAAGTCGGTTTGGGATAAAAAATTAAAAATTAATCTCTCGGTTTCCGATTTACTCAACACAAATAATTACGATCGAAAAACATTTGGCACCGATTTTTTCTATCACACCATTTACACTCCGTACCGAAGCCGGAGTATATCAATTGGGCTTACGTATATGATTAATGATTTTAAAGATAGAAGAGAAAGAAGCATTGATGACGGAAGAGACGCGAGTAACCAGGGATTTTAGGTTAAGTAGAAGAAAACATTTTTTGATCTCAGTCCGCGGCGGCGGGAAAGATTAACGATTTTTGATTTGCGATTTTGTTTTAAATCTTCGTACTTCTAAAATCGTTAATCCCTGTTCGTAAATTTTTTAAAGGAATTTAAGTGAGAATACTATTCCTTCATCCATTCACTTCCTTCCTCATAAACTCCTCAACAATAGTAACATCTTCCGCGCTGCCGATAAAAATAGGAGTGCGTTGATGCAAAGAAGTTGGAACAATTTCCATGATTCTTTTTTTACCGTCAATTGCGCGTCCGCCTGCGGCTTCGATAATCATCGCCATTGGATTGCATTCGTACATTAAGCGTAATTTTCCGTATGGACTTCTGGAATCGGCAGGATACATAAAAATTCCGCCGTACAACATATTACGATGAATATCCGCCACCATTGAACCGATATAACGCGTAGAATATGGACGAGCGGTCGCTGCGTCTTCTTCCTGCAAATATTTAATATATTTTTTTAATCCCGGATGCCAGTATAAATAATTCCCTTCGTTAATGCTGTAAATCTTTCCTTTTTTCGGAGTCGTAATGTTCTCGTGCGAAAGTAAAAACTCACCGATGGAAGGATCAAGCGTAAAGCCGTGCACACCGTGATCGGCGCCGGTTGTATAAACAAGTATCGTGCTTGAGCCGTAAACTACATATCCCGCGGCAACTTGATTGATGCCCGGCTGTAAACAATCTTCCATTGTTCCCGGAGTTCCGTCCGGCGATAATCTTTTATAAATTGAAAAGATCGTTCCGATGCTGATGTTCGCATCAATATTGGAAGAGCCGTCTAGTGGATCAAAAAGAATTATATATTTCCCGATACGATGTTGAGTTGGAATGTGAATAATATCTTCTTCCTCTTCAGAAGCCATTGCGCAAAGGTGTCCGCCGTGGTCCATCGCTTTTATCATCATGTCGTTGGCGTAGATATCAAGTTTTTTTACCTTCTCGCCGTGAACGTTTTCATCTCCGGTAAAACCAAGAATATCTACGAGTCCAGCTTTGTTTACTTCACGAGAAATTACTTTTGCGGCAAGCGCAAGGTCGGATAGTAAAGCGGAAAGTTCTCCCGTTGCTTCCGGGTGTTGGCGTTCCCCTTCAATGATATGACGCTCCAACGTCATAAAGCGAATATGTTCCACACGGTCTCCTTCTTTTGGTTAGATGACTTTGCTTATTTCTTGGTCTTTGTATTGTAATTGATAAAGTCTGTAATAGATCCCTCGTTTTGCGAGGAGCTCCTGGTGATTTCCGGTTTCTTTAATTTCACCTTTGTGCATTACAAGAATTTTATCCGCGTTCTGAATGGTTGATAGCCGATGGGCAATAACGATCGCCGTTCTTCCCACAAGTAGTTTTTCTATTGCCTGTTGAATAAGAATTTCTGTTTCTGTATCGACGCTTGAAGTTGCTTCATCTAAAATTAATATTTGAGGATTGAACGCCAGCGCACGAGCAAAAGAAATTAATTGTTTTTGTCCAACGCTTAACGTGGCTCCGCGCTCTTTTACTTCTTCATCATATTTCTTTGGAAGAAGTTGAATAAATTTATCTGCGCCGACAAGTTCGGCAGCACGTTGAATTTGTTCATTGGTAATTTCCGGATTATTCATCCCGATATTTGATTTGATCGTTCCCGAAAAAAGAAAAACATCCTGCAGAACAATTGATATTTGCTTTCGAAGATCATGTTTATTGAGCTCCCGGATATCAATTCCGTCAACGCGAATGCATCCGCTGTTAATATCATAAAACCGCGTAAGGATATTAATGATGCTCGTTTTACCCGCTCCGGTAGCGCCAACAATAGCAACGGTCTCGCCGGGATTCACATTCAACGAAATATTTTTTAGAACGAATTCATCTTTGTTGTAAGCGAAGGAAACATTTTCAAAAGAAATTGATCCTTTAACCGAATTGAGAAATTTCGGGTCTTCCGGATTTTTAATAAACGTTTCATCATCGAGCAATTTAAAAACTCTTTCCGAAGAAGCCATCGCCGTCTGCATGATATTATATTTTTCAGAAAGATCACGTATCGGACGGAAAAACATTTCTGTATATTGAAGAAAAGCAAAAAGCGTTCCGAGCGTAAGTACGTTATGAACAACCTCGCCCCCGCCGTACCAAATAATTAAAGCTAAAGCGATTGAGCTGATAAATTCTACACCGGGATAAAAAACCGCATAATAAAAAATTGATTCGATGTTGGCTTTTTTGTGGTCGCCGTTAATACCGGAAAATTTTTGCAGTTCTTCCTTTTCTTTATGAAAAAGCTGCATTACGGAAATTCCGGTAATATGTTCCTGCATGTAGGAATTTAATCTTGCAAGATGAAAGCGGACGTCGCGGTAGTTATCGCGGACTTTTCTTCTAAAAAGAAATGTACCATAAATAAGCACCGGCAAAATTGAAAGAGAAACAAAGGATAGTTTCCAATCCATGAAAAACATAAAACCGAGAATCCAGAGAATGATAAACACATCGCTGAAGATCATGATAATGCCGGAGGAAAAAAGTTCGTTAAGCGATTCAATATCGTTGGTTACGCGAGTAACAAGTCTTCCTATCGGGGTCTTATCAAAAAATTTTATGGCAAGTCTTTGCGTATGCGAAAATAATTTTAAGCGGATATCGTAAATCGTTTTTTGTCCGAGATACTGTGTGTAGTAGGTTAATAAATACTGAATAGCCGATTGAAAAAACAACGTTGCAAAAAGGGCAATCGTTATCCAAAGTAAACCGGTAAAGTTTTTATTGACGATGTAATCATCGATAGCTATTTTAGTTAAGTAGGGGCGGAGTGGTCCCAACGCTGCAACAATGATGTTGAGAAGAATAGCAAAGATAACATAGCGCTTGTATGGTTTAATAAAGGTTAACAGCCGCTTCATTAACTTTGCGTCATACGCTTTACCGAGTATCTCGTCTTCGTTTTTTTCTTGTGCCATAGGCTGTATTTCTTGATCGTCGCCTTAGTCTTTATTCGAACATGTTTATAGAAATTACGATTTAGATTTTAGTATGAATGAATGATTGCATGGATGAATGACGGCAGATATAATAAAATGATTTTATAATTTTCATGCAATCATTCAGCCATTCACTCATACATAGTATACAATCTTATTTCTTAGAATCATCTATACCACTTTATGATAATTTTCTTTTGCGATAAATGATTTAATGTTTTTAATGGTTGTATCCAAAATTCTTTCAACAGCTTCAACGGAATCAAACGCCATATGTGGAGTTATGATAACGTTTTCTCTTCGAAGTAAAATATTTCTTTTCATTATTGCTTCGAGATGTTCAAGTGGAACATTCTTAGTAAGCATTTGATTTTCTTCAAGAGCCAATTCTTCGCCTTCAAAAACATCAAGTCCGGCGCCGCCAAAAATGCCGCTATCAATTGCGTAATAAAGGGCAGATGGTTCTACTATTCCGCTTCGTGCGGTGTTGATAAACAACGCACCCTTCTTTACCAGATGGATGTTGCGCATATTAATGAGATACTGCGTCTGTTCGGAGTAAGGACAGTGAATGGTGATAATATCGGAAGTTGAGAGAAGTTCCTCAAGCGGAACATATTTCAAGTCGAGTAATTCTTTCATTATATGATTTTCATTTGGGTCGAAAGCGATCACTTTCATTCCAAAACCCTTTGCCATTTTAATCACATGCATTCCGATACTTCCGGCGCCGATAACTCCCAGTGTTTTATTTTTAAGATCAAATCCGCGAAGTCCTTCAAGCGAATAATTCCCTTGAATAGTACGGACGTAAGCTTTGTGTAAATTTCTTGAGAGCGCAAGTATAAGCGCAAACGTATGTTCTGCAACCGTGTTTTCACCGTAATACGGAACGTTGCAGACCGAAATTTTATTTTTCTGCGCTTCTTTCAAATTGATATGATTAAAACCAGTGCTGCGTGTTGCGATCAGGTTTAATTTTTTTGCTTTATCAATTATCTTCTGGGTAATTTTTGAATAAATGAAGATGGAAACAACGTCAACATCTTTTATTAGCGCAACATTCTCTTCGTCCAACTTTTCTTTGTAAAAGAAAAGTTCATAATTTTTGTCGAACTGTTTTTTTACATATTTCTTTTCATCAGCAGTTATTTCGAAGAAAGCGATCTTTATTTTTGCCATGATTTTTCTCCTCAATTAAATTCTTCAATTTCTTTTTCAAGCAGTTGTTTGTAATAGATGTCGGCGTACAATTTATTTAGCGCAAGTAGCTCATCGTGTGTTCCTTCTTCGGCAATCGTTCCTTTATCAAGAACAACAATTTTATCCGCATCTTTTACCGTGGAAATTCGATGACTAATAATAATGCTCGTCCGCTCTTTCATAAACGTTTTTAAGTTCTTGAGAATTTCCTCTTCCGTGTGTGTGTCAACGGCGGAGAAGGAATCATCAAGAATTAATATTTTAGGATCGATCACTAACGACCGTGCAATCGTTGCGCGTTGTTTTTGCCCGCCCGAAAGTGTAATGCCCCGCTCGCCGATTATGGTTTCATAACCATTTGGGAAATCTTTTACATCTTTATCGAATTGAGCAATGCGCGAAGCCGACATCATTTTATCGCTGTTGTGTTCTTTTAATCCGTAAGTAAGATTGTTTGCAATTGAATCGGAAAAAAGAAAAGTTTCCTGCTGAACAAAACCGATTTGTTTGCGTAATGTCGCTAGGGGAATTTTATTGATCGGTATATCATCAAGTAAAATTTCTCCTTCGGTAATATCGTACAATCGGGGAAGTAGGTTGATCATCGTTGTTTTACCAGCGCCGGTTAATCCCATAATGGCAAGCGTTGTTCCAACCGGAATTTCCAAATTGATGTTATTCAAAACTTTTGGGAGATGTTCTTGATAACTGAATGAAACATTTCTAAATGTAATTTTCCCCTTTAAATCTTTTAGTGAAAAATCAGTTTCCTCTGTTTCAACAATTTCAAACGGTTCGGCAAGAATTTTATTTAATCGTTTCATACTCGCTTCCGCTTGTTGAATAATGTTTATCACCCAGCCGAATGCGATGATTGGCCAAATGAGCATGCCCAAATAAATGATCAGTGCAGTAACATCGCCGAGCATTAATTTATTGTTAATAACTTCCGAACCGCCAACCCAAATAACAATAATGATTGATAACCCGGTTATCAAAAATAAGATCGGTTGAAACAACGCTTGAATTTTTACAAGCTTCATATTTCTGTGCAAATAATCTTTGCTTAGAGTTGCGAACTCGTCAATTTCGCTTTCTTCGCGAACGTAAGATTTGATAACTCTCATTCCCGAATAATTTTCC
>JALNWB010000138.1 GCA_023231105.1 Ignavibacteriaceae bacterium
TTAGAAACCAAATTTTGTAAAACCGAATTAAGCATATTCATATCGCCAAAAACATAACTTCTTTGCGGAACAAAACTAATTAACTGCAAATTTTTCTTTGTGGCGGCTGGATTTATTAAGTTTACAACATTTTCAGAAAGATGGTATAAGTCTAATTTTTCAGTTTTATATTCCATTCTTCCCGATTGCAGTCGCGACCAATCAAGTAAGTTTTCTATTAAGCGGTAAACATCTTTTGTCGTTGTCCGGATTATCTTTAAGTATTGTATTATCTGGTCATCCGACATCTCGGAATAATCTTCCAAAAGAATTTCGGAAAGCCCGAGTAAACCCTGGAACGGACTTTTCAGATCGTGAGCAACAATCGAAAAGAATTTGTCTTTACTCTTATTGAGTTCTTTAAGTTCCTCCAAGTAGATTTTGATTTTTTCTTCCGCAAGTTTTCGTTCGCTGATATTTCGGAAAATGCTCAGTAAATAATTTTCATCATCGGAAATTTCGATAAACGAATTTATAACTTCAAGCCACACGTTTGAGTTATCCCAAAGTTGTAATTTCCTTTCGTAATGAAGGGGAAAAGTTTTCGATTTTAAATTTTTATAGCCTTTCAAAGTAAATTCCGTACGGAGCTTTTCATCGTAAATAGCAGTATAATGTTTCCCGATCAGTTCTTCTTTCGATTTTTTTACTATCTCACAAAACGCTTTATTAACAGAGCGGATAATTCCGTTGTCATCAATAACTCTCATGCCGTCAAAAGAATTTTCCCAGATGGAACGGAAATGATTTTCCGATTTTCTGATTTCCAATTCATTTTTTTTCGCTTCGGTGATGTCTTCAACAATTCCCATTCCGCCCATTACTTTTTTATTTGTATCATATAAAGGAGTAGTTTTCATCGTAACATAAATTGTAGCGCTGCTTGTAGTTGCTCTGTACCATCCTTCAAATGAAGCATCTTCACCGCTTAACGCTTTTTTAATCACCGACAAAACCGATTGATCTTTCAGCAGGTTCATATCTAATCCGATAAGTTTCTCGCGGGTGGATTGAAGAATCACTATAAATTTTTCGTTACATTCGGTAATCGTATGGTTGTTATTAAAAATAAAAAATCCGATAGGAGAATGTTCGAACATGAAGCGATATTTCTCTTCGCTTTTTCTGCTTTCTTCTTCAAGATTTTTTAAGTTGGTTACATCGTGAGAAATACCTACAATTCCTTTTATTGCACCATCTTTGGCTAAGAGGGGAACTTTTGTAGCGGAGACCCATCGAGAACTTCCATCAGAGATGCGAATATTTTCAAGTTTTCCTATCATAGGCTTGCCGGTTCGAATAATATTTTGTTCGTCAATCAACGCGGCTGATGCATGACTTTTCTGGAAAAAATCAAAATCGGTTTTTCCTTCAGCTTCAATTTCATTATTTAACCCGAGTATTTTTTTCTGTGCAGCATTGATGCGGATGAAACGGCTTTCTTTATCTTTAAAATAAATTGTGTCGGGAATGTCGTTCATAAGATTCCGCAATAAATCGCTTTCATGTTGTAACTTCAGTTCGGCTTCTTTTCTTTCGGTGATATCGCTTGCGATAACTAAAATTCCGTTTTCCCCGCCGGTTAACGTAACCTTTAACTCACGCAACTCTAAAATTCTTTTGATGCCGTCTCTCCCGCTATTTTCAACCTCTTGAATTAAAATTTCTCCGTTTAAAATTCGCTTGAGATTTTCTTCCATTTTATCGCGAGATTCAAGGCTGGTGAAAAGAGAAATCGATTTCCCGATCAGTTCTTGAGTAGTAAATCCTATTGAATTGCAATAGGCGGCGTTTACTTCTAGAATAGTTCCTTTCTCGTCTTCAAGCAGAATACCGACGGGCGACATGTTGAAGAGCGCCGAGTAGAGCTTTTCTCCGCGCGCCAACTCTTCCATTTCATTTTTCGAGTTGGTTATATCTCTTGAAATACCAATTAAGCCGATAATCTCACTGGTGGGGCTAAAGATGGGAACTTTTGTCGTAAGCATCCATATATCTTTCCCGTCTTTAAAATGTTTTAGGTGATCCATCCTGTTGAGGACCATTTTGCCGGTTTGAAGAATTTCAACATCTTCCTTTGCAATCAAATCTGAAAAAAATTGTGGGACAAGCAGAGAAATGTTTTTATGGGAAACATCCTTTGGACTTGCAGTTTCCCCAAAGAAATTCATCAAAGAATTATTAATGGATAAGAATTTTCCATGTTTGTCTTTTATGTAAACATAATCGGGAAGGTTATGCATTAAACTATGGAACAACTCGTTGTTGAAAAATAGTTTCTGCTCGATATGGTTTCGCTCTTTTGCCGCGCGCAAAAAAATGATGATACATTTTTCTTCATTCAATTCTTCAATCAATCCGGTAACATCCATCGCTAACGTTGAGCCGTCTTTACAAAGGAATTTCTGCCCTGAAATCACTGCATCAAAGGCATGTAATTCTTTTAAGATATTTTCAATAGTATCCTCATGATCGGTAGGAAAAAGAACGGAAAAGTTTTTCCCGATCAATTCATCGGCATTGTAGCCAAGCGTTTTGGTAGCGCACTCGTTGATTTCGAGGATTGTTCTCGATGAAGCATTGAGAATAAAGATGGCATCAAACGAATGATGAAACACCGATTGATAAACGACTTCCTTTAAAGGCTTCGAAAATGTTTTTTGTTTCTTGGTAAGCTTTTTTTTCACTTCTACTTTCTTTTTCATTTTAATCTTCCCGGAAAAAGAAACCTATTCTTTCTGTTTTGTATTTCGCGGTCAAATAAAAGTTGAACCAGTTGAAATTACTATCGAAAATATAATAAAAATCTTGAGGAATGCAGACAACAAATAAAGTAAAAAATAATCAGGTTAGAACAAGACACCCGGAATTATCGCGCCGCAAATACGGCACTTATTCTTTTCTAAATGATTCGATACAACCACATGCCAATCACGTTCTATTAATTTGGTTTTGCAAGAGGGGCAAAACGTAGTTTGTCCTTCTTTGTGATGGACGTTGCCGGTGTAACAATATTTAATTCCACTCTGCATGGCGGTTCTTCTTGCCGCAAAGAGAGTTTCCGGCGGTGTCTTTGGTTTATAGAGCAATTTAAAATCAGGATGAAACGCAGTAAAGTGAAGCGGCACTTCATCACCGAGGTTTTCCAAAATCCAGTCAATCATGCGTTTTAATTCGTCGGAAGAATCGTTTTCTCCAGGGATCAGCAACGTCGTAATTTCCAGCCAAACATCCGTTTCATTTTTTAACCAAAGCAAAGTCTCAAGAATATTATGCAAATGAGAAAAAGTTAGTTTATGATAAAAAGTTTCCGAGAATGCTTTTAAGTCAACATTTGCCGCATCAATAAATTGATAGACTTCTTTCCGGGCTTGTTTATCAATGTATCCCGCAGTAACCATAACCGATTTAATCTTTTCTTCTCCGGCAATTTTAGAAATATCGATTACATATTCTCCGAAAATCGTAGGGTCGTTATACGTAAAAGCGATTGAAGGAACCGAGTGTTTTTTTGCAAGACGTATAACATCTTCGGGCGTAGCATAAAGAGAATTGCTGTCATCAAGTTTGGCTTTACTCATCGTCCAATTTTGGCAGAACTTACAACCGAGATTACATCCGGCAGTTCCGAAACTTAGAATTTCAGTTCCGGGTAAAAAATGATTCAGTGGTTTTTTTTCAACCGGATCAATGGCAAATCCGGTTGGTCTGCCATAACCAAGCGAGTAAAGCCTGCCGCCGATATTTTTTCTGATGAAGCAAAATCCGTTTTGTCCATCGCCGATAGTGCAATAGCGCGGGCAAAGTGTGCAGAGCAGTTTGGTTTCTGTTGGCTGCCACCATTTCGCTTCATATAAACGGTTTTCTTGAATCATTTTTTTAGTGCCAAATTAGGTTTTCCTTTTATAAAAAGAAACAGAGAAATTAAGCCGATTCTCTGCGCAGAGACCGAAACATTTCTGTTTTGCTTTGCTTATATTTGTAGTGAAATTTTTTTTAACATCGTCGGAAAAATCCTTTAGAAAAGCTACCTCTATGAACGAACCTAAAATTAGTATTGGAATTCTCTTTGAGAAATCCATAAAGTTTGAATTGCACGGAAACTTCCGCATCAAAGGAAGCCAGCAGTTTTTAAGCGGAATTTGCAAAGCGAAAGTTGTAAATGATAAAATAGAATTAAGTAAAAATGATACTTCACTTCAGTTTGAAAATGAAATTTTGCTGGTTCCGTCAAATCATTCCACCGAACATTTTACTTTGCGGGATGTTATCATCGGTGTAAAATTTCATTGGGAAAGAAAAGAAAAACAGAGCTTCAAAGGCTGGTTGAAACTGCTTCGTGTCGGGAATAAAATTCATGCAATAAATATTGTTCCGTTGGAAGAATATTTAACGAGCGTTATCTCTTCGGAAATGAGCGCCAAAGGAACGATTCAATTATTAAAAGCGCATGCAATTGTTTCCAGAAGCTGGGTGATGGCGCAACTTGTAAAAGCAAAAAAAATTAAAAAAGAAAATCTTGCTCACGAGACTGAAAAGAAAAACGAAGATGAACTTATTCGCTGGTACGACCGTGAAGATCACGAACACTTTGATGTTTGCGCCGATGACCATTGTCAACGGTATCAAGGGATAACTAAAATCTATACCGATGTATCAAAACAGGCGGTGAACGAAACGCGCGGATTAGTGCTGATGAGTAATAACGAAATTTGCGATGCGCGCTTTTCAAAATCGTGCGGAGGAATTTCAGAAGCATTTGAAAATGTGTGGGAACCGGTGCATTACCCGTATCTTATTCCCGTTGTTGATTATAAATACGAGCCTGAAAATTATACCATAGATTTTTCTAACGAACGGAATGCGCGAAAATGGATTCTCTCTTCGCCGCCGGCATTTTGTAATACTACAGACAAGCAAATTCTTTCTCAAGTACTAATTGATTATGACCAGGAGACGACAGATTTTTATCGCTGGAAAGTTGAATATACCCAAACCGAACTTGCCGAATTGATCAAGGAAAAAAGCAAAATTGATTTCGGTGAAATTCTTGACTTCGTCCCGATTCAGCGCGGCGCTTCCGCTCGATTGATAAAACTAAAAGTTGTTGGCACAAAAAAAACATTTATCATCGGAAAAGAATTAGAAATTAGAAAACTTCTTTCCAAATCTCATTTATACAGTTCGGCAATTGTGTTTGATAAATCGGATGAAGTAAACGGCGTACCGCAAAAATTTGTGCTTCACGGTGCGGGCTGGGGACACGGCGTTGGGCTTTGTCAAATCGGCGCGGCGTTGATGTCCGAATCCGGATTCTTCTTCGATGAAATTCTTTCACACTATTATAAAAACACTGTGTTGAAACAAGTTTATTAAACATGGTCAACTTGCATTATCATTTATCATGAAAATTCTTTATTCGTGTTTATCAAAAAGCTGGGGCGGAATGGAAATGTTCACGCTGACGGTGGTACAGCAATTGTTAAAACGGAACATTGCCGTTGAACTTGTTTGTTTTGAAAATTCGCGTCTTCACAAAGAAGCGGAAAAACAAAAACTAATTCTTCATACGTTAAAAGCTTCGGGATATTTTCATCCGCTGCAATCGTTCAAACTTTCGCGTTTAATTCGAAACAGTAAATTCGATCTTGTCCACACGCAGGCTTCCAAAGATTTGTGGCTGCTTGTTCCGGCGTTAAAAATTGTCGGAAGTAAGATTCCACTTTTCTTAACGAAGCAGGTTGGTTCATTTATAATTAAAAAAGATAAACTGCATCAATGGATTTACAATCGCTTAACTTACGCTTTTGCAATCAGCGAAGTGATAAAAAAAAATTTGCTTGACACTTGTCCGCTTGCTGAAAATAAAATTCTCTTGCTTCACAATGCGGTTGATACGAAAAAATTTGATCCCGAGAAAATTGATAAGCATAAAGTGAGAAGTGAATTTAATTTTACGGATGATGATATTGTTATCGGAATGCTTGCGCGGTTTAGTTCCGGCAAAGGACATGAAGAGTTTTTATTTGCAGCAGAAAAATTGAGTAAGAAATTTTCCAACTTAAAATTTTTCATAGTCGGTGAAGCGAGCAGAGGCGAAGAAATTTACGCAAATCAAATTAAAAAACTTGCCGACGAGTATCATTTGCAAAATGTTGTTTTCGCCGGTTTCCGATCAGACACGCCCGAAGTGTTGGCAGCGCTTGATATTTTTTGTTTCCCGTCTCACTCGGAAGCGTTCGGTATAGCGTTAGTTGAGGCAATGGCGATGGGCATTCCGTCGGTTTGCTCAAATTCGGACGGCATTCTTGACATCGCAATTGATGGAGAAACTTCTTTTCTATTTGAAAAGAAAAACGGGAACGATTTAGCCGATAAACTTGAACAGCTTATTTTATTAAAAGAAAAAAGAGAACAGTTCGGTAAAGCATCAAGAGAAAGAGCTATTAAGTTTTTCGATCTGGATTTTCTTACTGAAAAAGTAATTTCAATTTATAAACAAGCATTAAAAGAAAAACCATGAATGAATTAAAAAAGTTTTCTAAATATTTGGCTGATGAGTCGGGGAAAATTATCCGTAACTATTTCCGCACGCACGTTTCAGTTGATTCGAAAGCTGATGCATCTCCTGTAACAATTGCAGATAAAAACGCTGAAGAAAAAATGCGTGAATTGATCATGAAAGAATTTCCGCAGCATGGAATTATCGGAGAAGAATTTGGAACTCACAACGAGCAAGCAGAATACAAATGGATACTCGATCCGATTGACGGAACAAAAAGTTTTATCACAGGAGCAGTTACATTCGGAACGTTAATTGCGTTAACGAAAAACGGCGAACCGGTTCTTGGTGTGATCAATCAACCTGTATTAAATGAATTCATGATCGGCGATAATTATTCGTGCGAACTAAATGGAGTGAAAACCGAAGTAAGAAAATGCGCTTCACTTTCGCAGGCAACGCTTTTAACCACCGATCATTTGAACATTGAAAAATATCAGGATGCAGAAAAGTTTAATGAACTTATTCATCGCGTAAAGCTTTACCGCAATTGGGGTGACTGTTACGGTTATTATTTAGTTGCCACCGGTTACGCCGATATTATGATTGATCCGATTATGAACATTTGGGATTCCTCCGCAGTCATTCCAATTATTCGCGGTGCGAAAGGAACAATCACTGATTATCATGGGAATGATGCTGCCAAAGGAGAAAGCATTATTGCAGCGAGTCCGGAAATTCATCAAAAGGCTATAAGAATGTTGAGATAAAGAAAATGTTATTAATAAAGCAAAGTCATATTGTTTTTAACCTCGAAGGTTAACGAGCAAGATAGTATCCTAACCTTCGAGGTTGCAGAAAATTCTTATTCTTCGTTGATATGTTTTTTCGGGTACTCATAAAAAAGGAGTTTCCCTTTTTTAACTTCATCCCAATGCTCGGCATCAAATTCAAACGCAACGATTGCACACGTTGGCAAATTGTCTATCCTTGCTCCAAAATGATTTGCCAGCGACGTTAAGCCCGGATTATGTCCGAACAACATTACGGAAGAAATTGAATCATCCAACTCGTGAACTACTTCAAGAAGTGTTTTTAGTGAGGCTTCATAAATTTTTTCTTCAAGTTGGATGTCGGATTCATTTATCTTCAGAACCTTAGCAAAAACCTTTGCGGTAGTTATCGCCCGTTTCGCCGGACTCGAAACAATCTTTTCGATTTTAATTTCTTTTTCAGAAACAAATTTTGACATAACATCCGCACTCCGGTTTCCGCGGTTATTTAGTGGGCGGTCAAAATCCTTGACAACTCCGCTTTCCCAGCTTGATTTTGCATGTCGTACTATATATAATATTTTCATAAAGTTTTTATTTTAAATTTAACAAATTCCAGTGGATTTCAGTACGCCGTTGGAATAAAAAACGCAACAGAAAAGTTAATTAAGACGAATCTTTGGAATGATTGAATGGATGCATGGTTGAATGATGAAAATGCGAATCCAAAGTAAAAGAAATAATTTTGAATCATTCATCGGCTTTTCATTCAACCATTCAGTCATTCAATCACGCTCCGGCTTCAATTACTTTTTCATCTTATCTTTTCTTAACTTTGAAATAAAAATGAGAATCACAATGCAATACAGAAAACTTGGAAAAACGGAATTAAATGTTTCGGAAATCTCACTCGGCTGCTGGACGCTTGGCGGACTTAACTGGGTGAACGGACAACCGAACGGCTGGGCGAATGTTGATGAAGGGGAAGCCGCTCAAGCGATTAATTACGCGATTGAAAACGGCGTCAATCATTTTGACAACGCCGATGTTTACGGCAACGGTAAAGCGGAAAGAATGCTTGCAAGAATTCTCGGAAGCAGAACAAAAGATGTATCGATCGCGACAAAAATTGGCTGGTTTCCCGGAACCGCTGCCAATGCGTACGAACCTCAGCATATTCGTCATCAATGCGAACAATCGCTTGTAAATTTAAAACGTGAATACATTGATCTTTATTATTTCCATCACGGCTATTTCGGCGATAACGATGAATATCTTGATGATGCAGTTGAAATGATCTATCGTTTAAAAGAAGAAGGGAAAATTCGTTTCATTGGGCAGTCGGCTTACTCGCATGAAGATTTTATGAAACTTGTTCCGAAAGTCAAACCGGATGTGCTTCAAAGCTGGGCGCACGCGATGGATGATAAATTCATAGTTGATGGAACTCCGACGCGAAAATTACTTGAAGAGTATAAAATGTCTTTCGTCGCTTTCAGTCCGCTTGCACAAGGACTTTTGCTCGGCAAGTACGACAAAAATAATCCGCCTCAATTTGCTGAAGGAGATCACCGGAGAGGTTCACAAAAATTTTCAAGAGAAAATTTAGAGAATATCGAATCGAAGATCTCAAGATTAAAAGAGCATTTCGGCTCATCAGTTGAAGACCTTGCGCGGGTTGCTCTGCAATATCTATTAAAATATAATGTTGTCGGAACAGTCATTCCGGGATTCAGAAACTTGCATCAAGTAAAAGTGAATTTATCGGCATTGAACAAACCATTAACCGATGATGAATTCAATTTCGTAAAAAATATTTTTGCTAAAAATTAACTGGAGAAGAAATGAAAAGACTTGTCGAACTGATCGTGATTGTAATGCTTTCGTTTACCTTTGTTATTACTGCACAAAAAAAAGAACGGGAAAAATTTGATCCTTCCCGCAGTGCCGTAAAAGATATAGAAAATGCAATTGTGCAAGCGGAAAAAGAGAACAAGAGAATTCTGCTTGATGTCGGCGGCGAGTGGTGCATCTGGTGTCATCGTTTGGATGAATTTATTTTAGCGGATAAAGAAATAGATTCCACCTTACACGCAAATTTTATTGTCGTTAAAGTTAATTTCAGTAAAGAAAATAAGAACGAAACTTTTCTGTCAAAGTATCCGAAAGTTGAAGGATATCCTCACTTTTTCATTTTAGAAAAAGATGGAAAGCTTCTGTTCTCTAAAAATACCGGGGAGTTGGAGAAAGAAAAATCTTATGACAGAGAAAAAATTATTAGTTTTCTAAAGGAGTGGAAACCGAAAAAAAAATAATTCCCACGCAATTGGACGCAGATTTGTTATGATTGCTTATGATCGGCGCAGATCATAAAAACCTTAATTAATCTGCGTCCTATTTTTCTTAATTCGCAATTGACCTTCCTTCAAAAATATCTGTATCGAATTAAGTCCTCCGTTTTGTGCAAAATTGTTTTTTGTGCTCTATAAAATTCTTAGAGTCATAAAAAAGATTATTTTAGTAAAAGCAAAATCAATAATTATTTCTCAACTAAAAGAGGTTCTTATGAAAGTTCTTGCTTCCTTTGTTACAGGTATATTGTTGCTCTTTTTTATCTCCTCGTGTACACAGCTTCCTACCGGCGTAGAAGAAACATCATCCCAAATTTCCTTACAAAAAGTTACCGTTCTCGAAAACTTTGAAGCGGGAACAAAAACTGCTTATGCTGTCGGAGATGTTACATTTACTTCCGGTATATGGACTTTGAATGATGCACTCGTCGGTACATCAACTTCAGATCCCAAAAACGGAACAAAAAGTATTCGCACAAGAAACAGCGGAAAAATTACTATGAAATTTAACCGCACTGATGGCGCAGGCGTTGTTTCTGTAAAGCATGCGAAGTACGGAACAGATGCAAACTCAACATGGAGTCTTTGGTATTCCATTAACAGCGGAAGCACGTGGACGCAAACCGGCGTTTCAGTAACAACCTCTTCTACAACATTACAAACAGCTTCCTTCACCGTCAATAAATCGGGAACCATTCGTTTTGAAATTAGGAAAACAGACGGAACAGCGAACAGAGTAAACTTTGACGATTTCACCATCAATGATTACGGTACCGGTTCCGGAAACAGTGAAACCGAACCAAACAACACTACCGCTGCTGCAAACCCGATCTCAATTTTTCCTGCAACTTATAGCGGATACGTAAGTACAACTTCAGATATTGATTATTTCAGTTTTTCCGCCGCTTCCGGACAGACAATTACTTTGGGATTGACGGTGCCGGCAAATAAAAATTATAATCTTTATTTGTTAAACGCTTCTTCTGTAACGGTCGCAAGTTCTACAAAAGCCAGCGGTCTTGCGGAAA
>JALNWB010000139.1 GCA_023231105.1 Ignavibacteriaceae bacterium
CAAAACAAAATTAATAACGCTTCATCGTTTATTACTTATTACGATTCACTTGGAACTCCATTTGTTGCTAATTTATCCTTGAACGGAAATAGTATCGGCGGCTTCCCGGATTTTCTTGCCAATGCGTCTATCCGTTATTCATTAAATGATTTTTATTTCCAACTTGATGGGAAATATGTCGGCAAAATGTTTTCGGATAATTATGGAGATCAATTAAAAAGTTATTTAATAAAATATCCAAATTTTGCCGGGTATAATGATAATGTAAACGATGCATTTATTGTCCTGAATTTCTTTTCAAGTTATGAGTTAAATCTTTTCAACACGCCAACGAAATCGAAATTGTTTTTACAAGTAAATAATATTTTTAATACCTATTATTCGATGTATGCTATCGGGAAAGAATTTTTCCCGGCTGCCGAAAGGAATTTTGTTGCCGGTTTGCAATTAGGAATTTAACATGAACAAATGTTTAATTATCGGGAATGGAAAAGCTCCTGAGAAAAAGACGATTTTATTCTTGATAAAAAAAGGATACGACACAATTATTTGTGCAGACGGCGGATTACACCACGCGCATAAATTAAAGATCATTCCGCACTATATAATAGGTGATTTTGATTCGGTTGACAAAATCTTATTGGAGGAATACCGAAACAAATCGAAAGTCATTAAGGTAAAAAGGCAAGATGATACGGACATTGAGAAATGTTTGAAGTATGCTCTCAAACTAAAATTTACCGAAGCAGTTTTGTTAAGTGTTACGGGAGACAGGCTTGATCATTCGTTTTGTAATCTTGGAATTGCATTGAAGTTCCATGATAAAATTAATGTGAGGATCATTTCGGAAACTTCTTTGCTTTCTGTTTACGAGAAACAAGTTTCGTTTGAGACAAAAAAAGGGGAGTACATTTCGCTTTATGCTTTCGATAGCAAAACTAAAATCACTTCGCGAGGATTGAAGTTTCCCTTAAAGGGAACACAACTTCCTTTTGGAGTTCGTGAAAGCACAAGTAATGTAGCAGTTAAAGAAGAAGTAAAATTAAATATCAATAACGGAAAGATATTTGTGATAAGAGATTTTGAAACGATGAGAAAAAATGATCTCTTTATCTGATCTTGATATTTCAATCATTCTTCTCTTTTTCGGAATACTCTTCTTCATTGGTTTCTATTTCAGCAGAAAGAAAAATGATGAAGCGGTGGACTATCTTCTCGGTGGAAGAAATTTAGGGCTGTTCCTTTTTATATTAACAAATGTTTCAACCTGGTATGGTGGAGTTTTAGGGATTGCAGAATTCACATACAATTATGGTTTGGCAAGTTGGTTTACACAAGGTTTGCCCTATTATCTTTTCGCATTTTTATTTGCGCTCTTTTTTGCGAAAAAAATTCGTGCAGCTTCTCTATTTACGTTACCGGAAAAGTTGAAAGAAACGTATGGCAAAAAAGTCGGGTTGCTTTCAGCTTTGGTTGTATTTATTCTTGTTTCGCCGGCTCCTTATTTGTTGATGCTTGCGAGTATCTTTACCATGTTGTTCAAAACTAATTTGCTTACCGGATTAGTGATCGCGCTTTTTCTCATTATACCTTATATGCTAAAAGGTGGTTACCGCGCTGATATTTATACAGATGCTTTCCAATTCTTTGTTATGTTCGGCGGATTTATTTTGTTTTTTTATTTCTGCTGGAACTCGATTGGTAATTTTAATTTTCTAACAAACAATTTACCCGCAACTCATCTTCAATTAACCGGCGGAGCTTCACCAATATTTATTTTGGTTTGGTTTTTAATTGCACTATGGACGTTCGCCGATCCAGGATTTCATCAACGATGCAACGCGGCTAAAAGCGGGGAAGTGGCGGTAAAGGGAATATTAATCTCAATTGCGTTTTGGGCGTTATTCGATTTTCTTACTACAGCTACAGGACTTTATGCGCGAGCAATTTTTCCTAATCTTAAAAATCCCTCAATATCGTTTTTTCTTTTAGCGGATAAAATATTAGCTCCCGGTGTTAAGGGAATATTTTACGCCGGAGTCTTCGCGACAATTCTTTCAACGTTTAACAGTTTAATGTTTTTAAGCGCCACTACAATCGGGAATGATTTCATCTCCCAGTTGTCGCAAAACAAATCTACCAAAGTAATAAGCAATACGAAGTTTGGTTTAATACTTACCGGTTTAGTTGCCGGACTTCTCGCCTATTTTATTCCTTCGGTAGTGCAGTTGTGGTACACGATCGGATCGATCGCAATCCCGGGGATAATATTTTTAGTTGTTGGTTCGTATTACTCTTCATTTAAAATTGAAAATAAGTTTGCCGCTGCGGAAATTGTTTTTGCTTCCGGTTTTTCACTTCTCTGGTTCTTTGTAAAGAAATTTATTTCAACTGAATCGTTATGGTTTCAGGTTGAACCGATGATTGTGGGGTTAACAACTGCGTTGGTTATTCATCTTTTAGGGATGGCAAAGATTAAAAAAAGTCCTAAATAAGTCAAAACTGATTCACTTCGAATAAATAACCGCAACTCTCTTTACGAACTTTGGGACTTTGCAGTGAGAAAAGTTTTGCCACTTAGGAAATTAGAGCATTTTTTACAGCAGAGGAGCATAGGACGCATAGGAAATTAAAAACGGCGAGAATTATTCCAATACCAATTAAGCCGTAATCAATAAGTTTTTATATACCGAAAGATACAGCCAACGTAGTAATTAGTACAACTATCTACAAATTGATGAACTGATACGTGCAACAAAATATCTATACGCTTGCTGCACAGACCAGATTGTGAGCCACCATTGAAGAATAAGGATGAAGAAACCTCCACCTAAAATAATGCCGAGGAGCATTACGTATGTAATTTGGAGACCGAACATTCCCTGGAGATCGGAAATTGTTGATGTACTGATTAGAGCAATTGTGGCTGATGCGGCGCAAATAAATGCGAGGACAGTTGTGGTGAATACTGCGGAATATCGTGCTGCTTTTTTCATTCGGGCAGGATCAGCGCCATTATTTACTAACCATCCACCGATGAAAAAACCGGCGGGCAAGGCAAGCGCTACATTGAAAACCGGAACTCCCATGAAGAAACCGAACATTCCAAAAGAATAGAAAAGATAAATCATCAGCCAAACTAGAGGTTTCATCGAATAAGCGGTTTGGATCCACGTTCTTAGAAAAAGAATATCGATAATTACTCCAACAAGAAAACCGGCAAGAGCGAAGAGAAATATTCGCGATTCAGGAACAAAGGGAATGCTGATCCACCACCCGGCGAGAAAACAAATAATGATCGGTACTGCACCAAATAAAAAACCTATTGTTACAATTTCAATCTTTCGCATTATAAATCCATTTCTAACAAGTTGAATCCAATGTTCGAGCGCCTAAGGATGTGTTTTAACAAATAACCAATTCACCTTTCTTCACCGAAAAAAAGACCGGCAAGGAGAGAGAGTTTTTTTAGTCTCTTTATTTTTATTTACAATAAATAGTAATGCGGTAATAACAGCCAGGGTTGCAATTGCTATTACTATGTAGATTTGTGCACCCACGATCTTTGGTTTAATTAGACAAACAAAATAGAGATTACTCAAACCAAGGCTATAAATAAATACAGTTGTTAAAACTTCTATTTGTATTGGGCAGTGGGTTATTTAGTTACCTCAGCGGATTTACTTAAAGTACTTGGTAATAAATTAATCCACTTATATTTACTCTCTAATAATTTTATTAACTCGTTCGTCATTTGGGAGGCTCCGGCAACTCCCGCGCTACTGATCGCTAACAATGGATTTTGAGTTGCTAAACCAAATACAGCTAAAGGAATAGACAGAATTGTCGAAAAATTAGACCATCTTTTTATTTGAGGGAAAATTACTCTTACTCTTTTTTTTATAATTTTTTCTTTATTGTAGAAATCATCTAATATTTTTTCAGGATCTATAAATTCCTCAGCGATTTCATTTCTTTTTATAACAGAATCAGCTAATTCCTTTAATTGATTTATTTCATCATAATTTCTCCATTCAAGATACTTTTTAAGATTTTTTTCTAAATCAATTAAATATGAATCCGAACATTTTATCAAATTAACACAACAATCGCATTTTTGTCTTTCCTCAACGACATAATTTGGAAGTAATGGTTCATTTGGTAAGAAAGAGTTAAAAATATTTTTATAACTATCCAAGTAATTAGAATTTATTTCACGAGGGATATTAGCTGCACCAAACTTATACCGGAAATAGTGTAATGCTTGTGAATTGAATAGACATTGTGAATCTAATGCCCGTGATAAAGCTAATGACATATATAACGACCATAATATTGGTGGGCAATAACTCATGCCATCAATTAAAATCATATCGACATCTGGATTATTAGGATCATCCTCTATGCTAACCTTGCCAGGAAAAACTTTACTTATTTGAACAATATCTTTCTTGATTTGTTCGTGAATAACAGTATCTATAGATTTATCAAAGATTTGAGATACATCAACTATTTCGATGAGGTTCTCGCTTTTCAATATTTCAAAAATAATCTTATAACTTTTTGCTAACTCTTTCGAATCAGGATAGCGTTCCTCTGAAATGGTGGTCCAAATTGTTTTTGGGATCAAAATCTTATTTGACCATAGTAATAGCGATGGGTAGGTAATCAACCATTGATGATCAAAATTACAAGGGAAACAGTCTTCAACATCATGTTTAATTCCCAATCCTGATATTAAAAGATTTCTCATGTTTTTAACTTAGTTGACTATAATTAATGATACTTGAATTAATTATTTGAGAACACAATACAAGGAGTAAAATCCACCATGGGCAGATAAGAATATTATTAAATAAAACACTCTTGATCAAAGAATGAAAAATTGTGAGTTTATTGTTTATAGAATAATAAAGGGGAGTGGGTAATTTCCCGTCTGGGAAGAAGTTTCCATGTAAGATTAACTCAAAAATAAAGCTACCTATTTTCTTAATTATCAGTACAAACAAACGTAAAAAGGTTTGGGGTAATTACCAAGCTGTAAATAAAAATATTCTTATTTAGAAGTCAGTAGTCAGAGGAAATTTCATTCTGAATTTTTACTTCTGATTTCTATTTCGGATTCAATAATTTCCGGAGTACTTCGTTAAGTTTATCTCCTCTTACATCGCGGCCAATAATTTTGCCATCTTCATTGATTAAAAAATTATCGGGAATTCCTCTTATCCCGTAGGTTAAAAACGGGATGCTTTCATCGCCTTTTTCTCCTCTAACATTTTCCCAAATTAAATTATCCTGCTTCACGGCATTCAACCAGCTATTTCTATTTATATCTCCGGACACACCAAATATTTCAAAACCTTTTGGGTGGAATTTAGCATATATCTCAACGAGTCGTTTATTTTCTTCTCTACATGGGAGACACCATGATGCCCAAAAATCTAAAAGAACAGCTTTTCCTTTAATCTCAGACAGTTTCATTATTTTACCATCGCCGTTGGGAAGTTCAAAGTCAAAAAAGTGGTCACCGATCTTAGGATTTTTATTTACCATAATATAAGTTTCAATGGATTTCCCCTCGGTGGATTGTTTCATGTTATGAGATAATCTGTTAAATAATTTTGAAACGCTTTTTTTACCCCAACTTGTCTTGTACACATTTAAAATATGTACACTAACTATGGAATTTGTATACGTCTTAATGAAATCAACACTTATTTTTTTCTCTTGTTGATCTAATTTATTCAATTGATTGTTTATAAATGCCGAATCACTTACTTGATAAACATTGTTGAGACTATCTCTTTGTTTTCTTAGCGGGATGATTTTAGAATTCAGTATGTCTTGTTCATTTTGTGTGCTTGAGCCGGTTATTGCTGCTTCTAAAAAATTCCCTTTCTCAGCTTTAAATTCCATGGGTTTATTTTCAACCCAGAAAAATTTGTAATCACGCGAATCTTTTAGAGTGAGAACACAATTCGTTGGTCCAGTAACTTTGCCTTTTAGAACAAATTTATTATTCAGGACAATGCTTGAGTCTATTATTTTATGATCGATCAAAAAAACCCAAGAACTGTCTACTACACCCTTAACACTTCCGATTATTTCAAACCCGGAGTTGTTTTGAGAAAGTATTTTGGAAGACATAAAGTAAAGCAGTACCGCAACTAAGATAATGAATCGTTTCATCGGTCTCTCAAAGATGTTTTAATAAACGAATGATATTATTAACGAATTGATCAAAAGAGTCGCCTCTTTTCTTAAGTATTTGTACAAACAAACGTAAAAATGTTTGGGGTAATTACCAAGCGCATGGGCGATTGAAGAGAATCGCACTACGATTTGTATCTTACTCAAAAAGTAATGATCTCTGTTTTAATAAAAAGAGATGCCCGCACTCATTACACTTATATTCCAATTTATGATATGAAGAAGGTGAAGCAATGATAACCGTAGAGGTTTCTTCCTCGTAAATCTTCTTTCCGGTTTTGATAATATTTTTGCTTCCACAATTCGGACATTTCTTTCTTTCCCTTAAAGTAAAAAACGCCGCTAATCCGCCAAGGCTAAGTGCAAGGAGAATAAAGAGTAATGTTTTCATTTATTTTACCTTTATGAATGAAAATTATTCTTAATCTTAATCGTGTTCTTAATCATAATCTCTT
This sequence comes from Ignavibacteriaceae bacterium, assembly GCA_023231105.1. Lineage (GTDB taxonomy): Bacteria > Bacteroidota > Ignavibacteria > Ignavibacteriales > Ignavibacteriaceae > UBA1563. Next base: position 6,666 of record JALNWB010000139.1, read on the forward strand.
AAATATGCAAAAACGAGTAAGATTAAGAAAAAGATTCAGCCAAAGGCTGACAGGTATGATTAAGATTCGTTTGTCCAAAATTTGCATGAGGTGATTTATTAATCACTATTTATGACGTGAGGCTTTAAATATTCCTCCACTAAATCCGCTTATTCCTATCATAAAACCAAAGTCATACCATAAACCGGTATTCGGGAATTGATAGATCCGGTAATCAGTAAACAAACTTGCAATAAAAGTAACGGGAGCAATAAAACCGTGTAATAATCCTAATAAAAATCCAGGCGCGCCGGGTGTTGCGGGCAACGGTTGATGCGCGCAGCCAAAGATTAAAAAAGTCATTAATAGGATTGAAAGAAAAACTACGATTGAACTTGATGATTTCATATTTTCTCCTTTTTTCTTATTTCGCGAATCACAATTGTTTCTGCAACACGATCATGTAACGTGCGTCTGTTAGGATAGATGAAAAATTGAATAAAACCAAAGAAGAACTCTAAAAGGGAATAACCATATCCAAGCGCGCGTTCAAGGCTATGCCAGAGAGATATTTTTTCATGAGTTAGTGAAACGATACGAATGCCAAGTATCCATTTCCCTGGTGTTTTTCCATTGCCGATAAAAGTTGCTAATCCAAAGTAGAGTACGATCCAGGCAATGCTATACCAGTTCTTGTTAAGAGCAAAAACAATATCTTGATCGCTGTGAATCCAACCTTGCTTCAATAACAACGGTTCAATAAGAGAAGTAATTAATGCAAACAAACCGGCTGCAAAAGCCAGGTCAAGGATAAAAGCGCCGGCGCGTCTATAGAAAGACGCAAGTTCCGAACCATGGATTGCTAACATTCGGGCTGTTTCATGAGAGTCATATTTTGTCATCTTGTTTTCCTTTTGATCAGAATGCAAAGAGTATTAGTAACTATGTTACGCAGTTGTTGATAGAAAAAATTCTTAATCATAATCGTTTTCTTAATCTTACTCGTTTTTCTGTAATTTAAGCAGATTAAGAAAAAGATTACGAGTACGATTAAGAAACCAATTCAACCTTTTGCGTAACATGACTTAATACTTCGAATACGATTTAGAGCAAGAGTACCATCGCGATCAAGAGCATGAATAAGAATTACCTGCGGAACATGAATTATAGGTACGAACAAACGTAAAAAGGTTTAGTGAAATTAACAAGTTATAAGTAAAAATATTCTTGGAGGTTGGTGATAGATGACGCTAAGGGTATGGTCGAAACGAAGTTTCGACTTACAAAACTATTTGGGAGGAAAAAGGAGAGTTAGACTTAATATAATTCAATTGTTTTTTTTCAATTAAAAATTACTAAATTTAACTACAGCGAATTATTGTATTTTTAGCCAAATAATTTTATGAGGTGTAAAATGTCTAATAAGAAAAAAAAGAAGCAGTCTGAAAAACGAGAACTAAAAGAAAAGAATGAAGTTCTTGAGCAAGACATTGTAAAAGAATCTTCAAATAATATTGAAAAGAAATTCTATGACACCGAACTTGAACGGTTAAGTATTGAGTTAGTTAAACTTCAAGAATGGGTTAAGCAGGAAGGATTGAAGGTTGTCGTTATTTTTGAAGGACGCGACGCCGCCGGAAAAGGGGGAACAATAAAAGCAATAACACAATTTCTTAATCCCCGCATTTGCCGCGTAGTAGCGCTGGGCACACCAACTGAAAAAGAAAAAACACAATGGTATTTTCAAAGATATGCACCGCATTTGCCGGCTGCCGGTGAAATAGTTTTTTTTGATAGAAGCTGGTACAATCGTGCCGGAGTTGAAAAAGTAATGGGCTTCTGCACAGATGAAGAGTATAAAGAATTTTTGAGAAGCTGTCCGGAATTTGAAAGAATGATCATTCGTTCAGGGATTGTTTTAATAAAATACTGGTTCTCCGTAAGCGATGAAGAACAAGAAAAAAGATTTCAGGAAAGAATAAACAATCCAACTAAGCGATGGAAGATAAGTCCGATGGATTTGGAGTCACGCAGCCGCTGGGTTGAATATTCAAAAGCGAAAGATGAAATGTTTGCTCTTACAGATATTAAACAAGCCCCCTGGTATGTTGTTAACTCGGATAATAAAAGGAAAGCACGGTTGAACTGTGTTTCTCATTTGCTAAGTCTGATTTCTTATAAAGATATAAAAAGAGAAAAGATCGAAATTCCTCCCCGTCAAAATGAGGTTGGGTACATTCGTCCACCAATGACAGACCAAAGTTTTGTGCCGGAAGTTTATTAACAAAATATAATTGTGAATTAATTTGGTTTAATTCATTTTAAAAAAAGTAGTGCTTTAAAAAGCACTACTTTTTTTTTGCACAGACTGAAGTCTGTGGTACGATTTTATAAGACTACAATCTTGCACCAAATACAATTTTCCATCTGTACGCAAATTCTTTATCATTCGGTCTTGACGGATCTTTTACGAAGAATGGGAAGAGAGCGCTTACTACGAAAGAATCCATGCGAAAACTAAATAAGTATATGCCATTAAACCGATACTCAAGACCGGCGCCTGCATCGAAGAAAGGTTTACCGAATTTTTTTGAGACTTTATCGTATAGCGCACCATAATCGCCAAACAATACAAATAATCCACGACTCAATGATGTGTTGAAGGCGAAGATATTTTCCGCAGTTGAGTCTTGCGCTAGAAAAAGATTTCCTCCTCCCGGTTTTATCCAGTGATTGCGGAAGTTTTGTCCCATAATTGGAGTGCGAAAAAACCAGCTATCAAATCGTTCTAACGGAGAAGATTGCGTGAGTGAAAAGGCAGATTGCGTTGGAACATTTCCGGTTGATGTTCCGAAAAAGGTTCGAGTGCGTAATCCCAAACCGGCAAAAAGAGAATTTACTGTTTTCATTTCACCGGAAAATTTGCTGTATTGAAAATCTGAATTGGGAATACTATACTCATCTGCAACAATAATGCTGAAGCCGCCGTTATTGTAATTCCGTCTGTAAGTTAGCGCAACCTTTCCGAAAATTAAATTTCCATTCTGCCATTCTTTTTGAATGTCGAGATAGCGGCGATCTTTTACGGCTATAGCATAAATGCTTGCAGAAAGAGTAAGTGAATGTTTAAAATAATTTGTCAAGTTTGTGTATTTATCAAATACTGCTCGAATATTCCAGCTTCCTCCGTTTCGTCCATCTAAACGAAAAGCATTTATGGATGTTATAAGATTTGGAGAAAATATTCGCATCGGTGTTGAATAACTCAATTCAAAATCCGGAACTCTACTTAGCGTTCCGTAGCGGGTATTTAATGTTGTGTTATAATCGCTCGCCATATAACTTCCGTTAATGCTGGTGCCGAGTTCAATTCCATCGCGTAAATTAAATCCGAGAGTTGGTGCAATATTTATTCGATATGCATCAAGTGGGAACAACAGCGTATTCACTACATTCATTCCATAATCAAACTCAACGCGCGGCATAGACCACGAATTATTTAAACGATCTACATCAGCCAACATCATTTTAGGATCGACGATGACATTTTTTACTTTTGCAGGGAGGGAATCGACAATAAAATCTGCGCGATTACTTGTACTCCAAATAGTTACCGGGAAACGGACGTTGCGTGTTGTTCCATCGGCTAAAGATAATTGCAATGTTGCAGGCATCTTCGCTTGTTCATTGTTCACCAAAGTAATGGTTGATTTCCATTTTCCATTTACTTCTTCGTTCTCAACATTATCAATTGCAATATCAACTTTCCATTTTTCTTCAAACCACTGATGCCAAAACCAATCGAGATCGCATCCGGCAACATCTTCAATCGTATTGAAAAAATCTTGCGGATACGGATGTTTATATTTCCAGCGATTGTAATATTCCGTCATCGCAGCATTGAACGTTTCTACTCCTAAAACATCTTGCAG
>JALNWB010000140.1 GCA_023231105.1 Ignavibacteriaceae bacterium
CAAAAGGGATGGGAATGGGATCAAGACAGATTCGGTATGAATTATTTTTTTCATCCTTATTCAGGAGCCATGTTTTTTAATACTGCACGTGTAACAGGTTATTCTTTCTTTGAATCCTTGCCTTTTGCCTATTTAGGTAGTTTAGAGTGGGAGTATTTCGGAGAAAATACTCGCCCCTCGTATAACGATATCATCAATACTCCAATTACCGGCGCTTTCTTGGGAGAAATATTTTACCGGATGGGCTCCAATATTCTGGATGATCAAACAACTGGGGCAGATAGATTTTTTAGGGAAATGGCAGTCGCTGTTATGACACCAACAAGATTTTTTAACAGGCTTTTGCACGGAGAACTTACCAGGTCTGTATCGGACGAAGTATATCAGAAAGAGCCGTTAAACATAACAATGGCCGTTGGATATCATAAGATTAATAAAGGAACACCCATCACGCTTTCGATGAGTAGCCTTAATTTCAATTTTCATTTTGATTACGGAAACCCGTTTGAAAAAAGATCACGAAAACCTTTTGATTTTTTCAAAATTCGAACTAATTTCAATTTCGGAGTGGGAAGAAAAATTATTGAAAACGCGACCGGAAATGGAATTCTATTTGGTAGTAATGTTCAATTCGGTAATTTTGAAATGTTAACTGGATTATTTCAAAACATGGACTATTACGATAATAAAACTTTTGAATTAGGTGCCATGGCTTTTGGACCCGGAGTAATTTCTAAACTGAAAATAAGCAAGAATTCCAGTCTTAATACTAGTCTTCATATTGATATAATGCCTTTTGGTGCACTTAGCAATAAATTTGGGCCTGATACTACACAGGTTAGAGATTATGATTATGCCGGCGGAGCGGAAACAAAACTTGAAAGCGATTACAATTTTGGATGGGCAAGCGTTGCCCTTACGGGTTATTTCTGGTGGTTTCATACCTTTGTTGGAGTTGCAGAAAACAGTTACATTACATTAATTAAACCGAGCATTACTTTCAAAATTTATAACAATGTAAGTATTGGATTTGAACATTTGATTCACTACACAGATAGATACCCGAAAGATTTTGCAAGTATCCATTCTGTAAGAACCGAAGAGAAAATATTCTTTCAAATATTTTTTGAAGAGTTCAAGTTTAAAAGAAGATAAGATGATCTATTCTGAATTATTAATAACAGGAAAAATACAATGGACACAACCCTGAAGAAACTATATTTATCACTTTTCTTAATCATCTTATGTGAATCTTCTCTTTTCGGACAGTTAAAATATACTTTTTCTCAGTTCGGAAGTGAGACCGCTAGTATCCTCAAGCAACCGGCTAAATGGGAGGGAAGCGATTATCTCAAATTTGGTTTGATAGGAGCCACATCATTTTTACTTATGCAAACTGCTGATGAACCTATTCGCAGCGCAGTTTTGAGGGATCAAAATAGATATTACAAAAGCGTTCCAATTGAATTCGGCAGAATGTGGGGAGAACTCTATGCGCCTATTGTACTCTTTGGCGGTTTTGCTATCCATTCATTAATAGCGGACGATATTGGAACCAGGAAAATTGCTTATGAGATAGGACAGGCTTCGCTCTATGCCGGCGCACTTACTTATATATTCAAGGTGGCATTTGGCAGAGCCCGGCCTTATACGAATGAAGGTCATTCTTCATTTCACCCATTTTCTTTTAACGATGATTTTCACTCATCTCCCGGCGGGCATAATGCCGCTGCATTTACCATATCAACCGTTCTCTCAAGAAATGTTAAACCAACCTGGTTAAAAATATTAGTTTACTTACCGGCTGCACTTACTTTTATCTCCAGAGTTTATCAAGATAAACACTGGACATCTGATGATTTTTCCGGCGCTGCGCTCGGTTATGTTGTTGCAACTTGGGTTGTCGATCTTCATGAGAATAATAAATCTCCAGTAGAAATGTCTTCGATATACCCTTTATCCATTAGGATTGCACTCTGAACTAATTTAAGAAAATCTCAATGATAAATGATTTCAATTATTAAAACGGTGATTAATCTGGTAAACAAAACCGATAATAAATTTTTAGTAATGACGATACTTTTTTATACTTCGGAAGCGTGACACGGATGGATTGCAGAATAAATGGAAAGATGAGACTGAAAACGGTTGGATAGGCGGCAACCACCGGATGTAGTTCACTGTTATAGTTGGTCTCGTTTTTGGTGTAGCACTCGGTTAACTGCTCTTTAAAAAAGGTAAAATCATGACAAAGAATTCAAATAATCGATTCATTCTTTTTAAGTTCATCATCATTTCATTTGCTGTTATCAGTCTTGTGAAACCGATATATCCTCAATCATCTACAAGTGATTCTTCATTTCATCCTTACCATGTTGATTACTGGATAACGGGTGGCATCATAATCGGAGGACTGACGTTAGAAAAAATTGGAATAGGTTGGATATCGAACAAATCACCCATTTCAATTGGAGAATTACAGAATTTGACTAGAGATGATATTTCTCCAATTGACAGTTGGGCTTTGAAATTTGATCCATCGAAAATGAACTACTACAAAAAACTTTCAAGTCATTTGCTTACTGCTGTAGTCTTTGTTCCGTTTCTCACCATGCTGGATAAAAATATCAGGCAAGACTGGTTGGACGTATTGTTGATGTATATGCAGACTCAAACCGTTACAAACAATTTTTACCTTTATAGCCCGTTTGGTGCAACTTTTCAAAATAGATTACGCCCCGTTGTTTATTACGATCTACTGGACATAGGAGAAAGATCAGCACCCAACAACCGGAATTCACTTTATAGCGGACATGTTGCAGCTACTACAGTTTCTACTTTTTTTGCCGCAAAAATATTTTGCGATTACCATCCGGAATTGGGATGGAATAAATATCTCATCTATGGGGCAGCCTCTATACCACCTCTAATCATGTCATATTTCAGATTGAAAGCACTCTCTCATTTTCCAACAGATCTATTAACTGGCTTTGGCATCGGAGCATTATGCGGCATTTTAATCCCGGAATTTCATCGTTTGCCGGACAAGAATATTTTATTGGGGATGTATTCTTCAGCCGAAGCAACGGGAATAGCTATAAAATGGCAGCCGGATTTTTTAAAATAGGCATGCGTGAATCATAGAATTTATTTACAAAGAAAACACATAAAGATTCCTTCTTTATTGAAGTAAAATCACTTACGCAAATCCCAAAATCACAAACTTGAATCTTTTTTATTATTAAGAACATCAAACAATACAAACCAAAAAAAATTCTGAGAAAAACATGAAGAAAATCTTTTTAAAATATTGGAAATACGGAGCTGTTCCCCTTGGAGCCGCTGTTGGTTACGCTTACTACTACTTTATAGGATGCCAAAGCGGACATTGTGCAATTCAAAGCAATCCTTATTTCAGTACTCTTTACGGCGCAATGCTCGGAGGAATTTTTATTTTCCCTTCAAAAAAAAAGAAAATGGAAACCGTGGAAAAGACAGATGAAAATAATTAAAGAAATTTTTATAGAAGATTTAGTGCGCGAATTCCCGGAAGCGGTAGAATATTTAATGAACCATGGGATCCACTGTCTGCTGTGCGGTGAACCGGCGTGGGGAACACTTGAAACCGCCGCAAGAGAAAAAGGGTTTTCTCTCGAACAGATTGATGTTTTTGTAAATGAATTAAATGCTTTGCAGAAAGAAGAAATTTAATTCACAAAATTTTGTCGATAATCTCCACAACTTTATTTGCTTGATGACCGGCAGCGATCATCACTCTGGGAGCCATAACGCCTTCAATCAAAAAATCGGTTTTATTATCTCCGCAAACAAAAATATTTTTAGAGAGTTTCTTTGTTTTGATCGTGTTGGCAGAACCAAAACCGGCTAAACCGGAAGCAGTTACTAAACATTTTTCCTTAAAAAGCTTTTCGGTGAAAGATTTCACCAACATTGCTTTTTCAGAAACTTTGTCGAAAGCCTCTACGATAACATGAGCTTCCTCGAAAATGATTTTAACATTTATTCCATTTAGTTTTTCATAATGCTTTTCAATTTGCAGAAAAGGATTTATCATTTTTAATTTTGCTTCCAACGCATCAACTTTCCGTTTGCCGATATCATCTACAAAATATTGTTGACGGTTAAGATTCGTTGGTTCAACAACATCAAAATCTACAAGAATTAATTTCCCAATTCCGATTCGTGCCAGGGCAATTGCCACATTACTGCCAAGTCCGCCGCATCCGGCAATTCCAATTACAGCTTTTTCCAATTTGCCTTTAAGTTGGGAAGAGTTACGGGCAGTGAGTTGATCGTAAGTTATTTTTTTCATTTTACCCGCCGCCGGTTGGCAGAAATAATTTTACTCTGTCATTTTCTTTCAGAATAGTTTGGCGCGACTTCTCTTCATTGTTGATAAAAACCGAAATAAATTTTTGATGCTCTTTTCGAATTTTCAATTTTGTCATCATTTCTACAACTGTGCAATCGGCATCAACATCGATGTAGCTTTTGTTTTTTATCCCTTCGATGTGCAAAAGTCCAAGATATTCAAAAAAGATTTTCATGCGATTTCTGCTTAATCAATTTCTGAATAATTTAATCGAAAATGTTTCGCTTCTTTTTTATAGATGATTGATTGAATTTCTGCCAGAATGCCAATTGCAATTTCGTTTGGAGTTTCGCCGCCAATGTCAAGCCCGACCGGCGAATAGAGATTTTCCAATGAAGTATTTTCTTTAAGCGTTGCTTTCAATTTCAAAATTGATTCTTTAACTTTTTTCTTCGAGCCAATCATCCCGACGTATTTCATCCCAGGATAAAATTTGTAAATATATTTCAGTACATCAAGATCATGTGCGTGAAAGTGCGTTACCAAAAGAGCAAAAGCATTTTCGTCTAATGGAATAGAGGTTTTTTCTGCCGCAGCAAGTTTTGAAAAATCATAATATATTTTTTTGTTGCAAAGCGAGTCGTTAATCTCTTCTAACATTTCGGTTCGATTATCAACAAAGACGACATAAAAATTTAACTGCTTTGCAAGTTTCGCAACCGCTTGCCCCACGTGTCCCGCACCGAAGATGTACATAATTTTTTCGTAACGGAAGACTTCGTAAAAAACTTTCATTTCGCCGCCGCAAAGCGCATCCATCGGAACAACATCTATGTTCTTTATTTTTATTTTTTCTTCATCATTTTTTTCTTTCGTCATCAAAATGGTTTCGGAAAAATTTTGAACATTTTCTTCAATAAGTTTTTTTGCTTTCTTCATGATATAATATTCAGCACCGCCGCCGCCAACCGTTCCGGCAACTCTTCCTTCTTCGCCAACAAGCATTTTAAATCCTATTCTTCCGGGTGTACTCCCTTTTACTTCTGTAATAGTAATTAAAACGGACGGCTTGTTTTCTTTTATTCGCTCTTGCAGAGTCTGAAATATTTCGATCATAAAATTCCAACTTCGTTATTAAATTCTTCAATCAACGAATCAATTTTTCCGGTTAATGAACGTGTGCTGTTCCAATATTCTTCGTCGTTCCATTGAGCGTTCAATTCACTTAATTCACGCTGTTGTTGTTCGATCCAAGTAAAATATTTTAAATTGTGAATCCGCTTTTTGTCTTGATAATTCAACTCCAACATGTTATCAGTTCTCTGTCCTTTAAGAGATTTGTGAAATGATTTCACTGCATCAAGTTCGGAGTACTTGCCATATTTTTCATTCATTTCTTCGAGTCGCGAACCGTAGAGTTCCATCGAGTCGGTTAAAATTGTGAAGATAACATCATGCTCATTCAACTCATAATATTTTGCAAGTTTTACAGCGGAGAGCATATTCGCGATTCCGGAAATTCCCGCGGCAGAAAGTTTGGTAACGGTATGTTCATCAACACCTTCTTTTAAAAGATATTTTTTCCCTTCTTCATCATTGAACAACCGGGAAAGTTCCATGCAGTCTTCATCATCAATTGCAAAAACAAAATCAGTGTTCTTTACGTTATGAATCCATGGAACATGCTTGTCGCCGATGCCTTCAATGCGGTGCCCGCCGAAACCATTTTGTAAAAGCGTTGGGCACTGTAAAGCTTCGCTCGCGCCAATTTTGCACGAAGGATATTTTTCTTTTAAATGATCTCCCGCGGCAATTGTTCCCGCCGAACCGGTTGATGAAATATATCCGGCTAATTTTAATTTAGGATCAATTGAATTTTTCATGGCTTCAAATACTTCCGCAACCGCGCTTGCCGTTACTTCGTAGTGCCAGAGATAATTTCCAAATTCTTCAAATTGATTAAAGATCAAAACATCTTTTCTTGTTCTCTTTAATTCCCAGCATTTATCAAAAATTTCTTTTACATTGCTTTCGCAGCCGGGAGTTGCAATAACTTCTCCGGCAAGTTTATTCAACCACGCAAATCTTTCTTTGCTCATCTCTTCAGGAAGAATGGCGATTGATTCGCAGCCAAGTAAAGCCGAATTGAAAGCGCCGCCGCGGCAAAAATTTCCCGTTGAAGGCCAAACCGCTTTCTGCCAGGTTGAATCAAAATTTCCCGTTACAAGTGATGGAGCTAAGCAACCAAACGTTGCACCGACCTTATGTGCACCGGTCGGAAACCACTTACCGCTTATGCCTATTATTTTTGCTTTCACGTCGGTTAACGCAGAGGGAAACTCAACAAAGTTCACGCCGTCAAATCCACCGCCGAATTCTTTTTGTTCGTTCTTCCACGAGATTCTAAAAAGGTTTAAAGGATTAACATCCCACAGACCGACTTGCTTAAGTTGTTCTTTTATTTTTTCGGGAATTTTTTCCGGATGCTTCATTTGTTCAAACGTCGGAATAACAATTCCTTTTTCTTTACAGCGTTGAATATTGTTTTTACGCGCTTGGTCGTTTCTCTTTAAGTTGATCATTAGAATTCCTTACTACATTTTTAATAAAATATTTTTTCTGCGTTTAACAAATCGGCTTCAGTATCAATATCATAATTGATTCCCAAATCTTCACATAAAAAAGAATTGCCCGAAAATACTTTCAAGACATCACGCAGAGTGGTTGTGTCTCTTTCTTTATTAATAGCCGCTTTAACTTTTTCGTTTATCAAAATCGGATGACCTTTTTTTCGTCTTCCGTTTTCAAGAAGCATTGCCGGTTGAATAAAATCATATTGCTTTTCAAATTCAAACTTTGTTTTCAGCAATCCGTAAGTTTCAATTGAAATGAAAGGCATATCAGCTAAAGCAATAAATACATTTTCGTATTGTGAGTTTTTCATTCCCGTTTTAATTGATGAGAACATTCCGGCTTGATATTGTTGATTGCAAATTACTTTGATGTTTTCTGTTTCGACAAGTTTAGTTCGTTCGATCAATTCAACTAATTTATCAAAGTTGCAACCACCGACAACGATAACTTCATCGCAAACGGTTTTCAATTTTTGTAATGAATGAAAAAGCAATGGGACATTTTGAATTTCAATTTCGATCTTCCATTTATTCATTCGCGATGAATTTCCGGCAGCTAAAAGAATTCCCGAATAGTGGTTGCCGCTCATTTTAGTTGTTCAATTTTAATGCTTCAGAAATAATTTCTAAATCCGGAGGAAAAGTTTTTGGGAAATTAACTTTTTTAATTGCCGAATCAATATCTTTCAATCCGTGTCCGGTTAGAAGACAAACCACTTTTTCATCTTTTGAGATTTTTTCTTTCATCTTCAACAAACCCGCAAACGAAGCGGCTGAAGAAGGCTCGCAGAATATTCCGGTTTTTTGCGAAAGCAGTTTTTGTGCGGAAAGAATTTCATCGTCCGAAACCAAAACAACATCGCCACCGATTTCTTTTAACTCTGCAACAGCGCAATAACCGTTTCGCGCAACGTTTACAGAGATAGAATCGGCAACTGTAGCAGCTTTGTAATTCAAATCCCACTTGTCAAAATGAAAAGCATCAAAAAGAAAGCGGCTTCCTTCCGCTTGCACGGCAATGATCTTCGGTAGGTTTTTGATTAGACCGATAAATTGCAAATCGAGAAAACCTTTTATAACACCACTTAACACAACACCGTCTCCCGCCGGTAGAAAAACGTAATCAATGTTTTTAAGTTGAGAAACCAATTCAAAAGAAGAAGTTTTTTTCCCTTCAATTGTCATTGGATTGTAGGCTGTATTTCTATTTAAGAAACCTGTTTGTTCCGTAAACTTTAAAGAAAGATCAAACGCTTTATCGTAATCACCTTGAATAGGAATAAGTGTTGCACCATATTGCAAACATTGAACGAGTTTAGCTTTTGGTGCCGTCGAAGGCATAAAAATGAAAGCTTTTTGTCCGGCAGCAGCAGCAATTCCCGCCATTGATGAAGCAGCATTTCCCGTTGATGCGAGAACGATTTCTTGTAAACCGAATTTCTTTGCAAAGGCTGAAACAAGATACGAGGCTCTATCTTTATATGATCCGGTCGGATTTGTGCCATCAAATTTTAGAAAAATATTTTCCAATCCGTATTCATTTTGAAAATTCTTTGCATGAATAAGCGGTGTTTTACCAACGGGAAGATTTGGAAAATAACTTTTTTCTACCGGTAGATAATTGTGAATATCAAATGAATCATTTTCGTTTTTGGAATTCAGGAATTCTTCGGGAAGTTGAACTTTGAGAATTCCCTTTAACGGTTTCCCTTCAAGATTTTCTTCACGGCATTGTGGACACAGCATTAAATCCTTTGTGATTTCGTACTGTGTTCCGCATTCGTTGCAAATATATTTGAATTGGTTTTTCATACTATTTTAAAATGGGACGCAGATCTTTTAAGATACATTATGATCTTAGCAGATCATAAACAATCCTAATAAATCTGCGTCCTATTGAATCTACATTGTTAGCGCCATTATTGCTTTTGCTGTATGCAGGCGATTTTCCGCTTCATCAAAAACAATTGAAATATTTGGATTATCTAAAATCTCATCGGTCACTTCATTACCGCGGTCTGCCGGTAAAGCATGCATGAGCTTAACGTTTTTGTCAGCAAGTTTAATTCGGTTGTCGTCGCAAATCCATGATTTATATTTATTGAGATTATCCTTCATTTCTTTTTTACATTCGGTTTCATTCTGTAAATAATGATCAACATCATAAAAACCAAAACCGCCCCAGTTTTTTGGAATAACAATATGAGCGCCTTCAAAAGCTTCATCCATTTTGTTGGTAAATTTAAGTGAACCACCACCGGCTGCGGCATTCTTATAAGCTTTGTCAACAATATTTTTGCTTAACGGAAATTCTTTCGGATGCGCAACGGTAACATCAATTCCGTAGCGCGGGAAAAGAAGAATTTGTGTTTGCGGAACGGAAAGCGGTTTGCTATGCGTGTCAGCGTAAGCCCATGATACAGTTACTTTCAATCCCTTTGGATTTTTATCGAAGTGTTCGAATATCGTCATTAAATCTGCCAAACCTTGGAATGGATGGTAAACATCATCTTGCAACGACATAACCGGAACGGTTGCATTCGCTGCGAGTTCATCCAAATATTTTTTGCCGACACCGTAAAAACAATTTCTGCATGCGATGCCGTGTCCCATACGTGAAAGAATGATTGCCGTGTCTCTGGCGACTTCACCATGAGTGATTTGCATTTTGTCCGGCGTTAAATCGTGCGCGTGTCCACCGAGTTGCGTCATACCGGCTTCCATTGAGTTTCTTGTGCGTGTCGACTGCTCAAAGAAAATGGCGAACAATGTTTTGTCCTGCAATAAACGATGATATTCACCCATTGCAAATTTTCTTTTTAAATCAAATGCTACTTCAAATGCTGTGTCAAGCTCTTGTTTTGACCAGTCATCATCTGAAAGAAAATGTTTTTTTGAAAGATCTGAAACCATAGTTTTTCTCCGAATTTATTTTTCTAATTAAATTTTAATACATTTCACAAAACAAAGCATAGAAAGCACTGGCTTTCACCAAATGTTCAACCGGGACTTTCTCATTCGGCGCGTGCGCCATAACTTCGTTACCGGGACCAAAACCGATCACGGGAATTCCGTACATTCCATTGATTGAAATTCCGTTTGTTGAAAAAGTCCATTTATCAACAACAGGTTTTTCATTAAACAATTCTGTAAATACTTTTATTCCGGTTTGAATAACGGGATGGTTTTCTTCAAGTTTCCATGTGGGATAATATTTTTCCATACCATATTTTAAGCCGGTGAAAGCTGTTTCATCGTAATAAATCACTTCAACTTTTGCATTCATGCCTTTTACAATTTCTTCAACTTCTTTTACGGCAAGCTCTTTGTTTTCGCCCCAGGTCAATCTTCTGTCAAGATGAATTTTTGCGAAATCCGCAACCGCACAAAGCGAAGGACTTGAAGAAACAA
>JALNWB010000141.1 GCA_023231105.1 Ignavibacteriaceae bacterium
CCAAAATTGATCTAAAATACAATGAGGACGTTAAAAAGTTGAATATTACCTCATTAAAATCTCAACTTTCTGATGAAGAACAGCTTGTGGAAGTAGGAGGTATCTCACCGGCAAAAATTGAAATAACTGATGGTGTCAAAGAAGGTGATCAGATCATTGTACCATTGGCAGGATACCATCATTTAAAAATGGCAATGAAATATCTGTTAAATAATGATTTATGAGTAAGAAGGTAAAAATTATATTCAGTTTCGCTTTTCTACTGTTGTCATTAAATTTCACAATTTTTGCTCAGGAAGGAAAGAATAACAAAGACTCTGTTAAAATGGGTCTAAGTTTAAAAAACATCGCTGATTTGGCAATTTCTCAATCATCATCTCTTAAATATGCTCAAAATCAACATGTAAGCTTTTACTGGCGCTACAGAAATTTTACAAAGCAATTTCTGCCAAACCTGATTTTAAATGGGACACTGCCTAACTACGCGCAATCAACAGTACCCGTAACTCAACCCGATGGAAGCATCGAATTCAAGCAGGTATCTAATCTTTCTATAGCCTCCTATCTATCATTGGATCAGTATATTCCGCTTACAGGGAGGCAAATCTATGCTTCAACTTCTTTCGCCAGAGTTCAGGATTATAACAAGAATAATGTTCTGTACTCGGGTAGTCCCTTTTCAATCGGGTTTAATCAGCCAATCTTTGCTTATAACTGGATGAAATGGACGAAGAAGACAGAGCCAATGATCTACGAAGAATCTCAGAAAAATTTCATTCAGACCATTGAGAATATCGCTTACACGGCTACATCCTATTTTTTCAATTATTTGAGAATTCAAACGCTGAAAGAGGCCCGCGAAAATCGTTCAGAGCAGGTGTATTACCTACGCAGACTCATCTCTGCCGAAAGTCAGCTTACACAGGCAAAAAGAAGTAACGGATTAACTGCTACACTTTCAGGGAATTATGGCATATCTAACAGCGCCGAAACTTTTCCGGGAATTTACAATCAGCCTTTGAATCAGCGGATGCTTCAATTAACTTTCAGCGTTCCGATTTTGGATTGGGGAAAAGCAGCATCTTCGGTAAAAATGGCAGAATCCAACCGCGACCTTGTTAGTTTCGATGTCAAACAAGCCTTTGAGGATTTTGACAGAAGTGTCATTGTACAAGTTGAACAGTTCAGCTTGCTGAAGGATAAGCTCAAAACAGCAGAGGAAGCAGACAAAGTTGCGGCCAATGGTTACATCATTGCCCTGAAGAAATTTCAGAACGGCGAAATTACCATAACGGACATGAACATTGCTTCGTCAGAAAGAGTTACCGGCAAGTTGGATTACATTAATTCTTTGTCTACATATTGTCTGGCTTATTACCGTCTCAGGATCCTAACACTATATGATTTTGAACTTGACCAAAAGATCAGCTACGAAAATCCAATGCTTTCCGGGGAAATCACTACGATTAAACCCCAGAAAAAATGAACTTTTTGATCTCATCGAGTCTGGATCCATATTGGAATCTTGCTACGGAAGAGCATCTGCTTAAAAATAGTTCTGAAGACTACTTGTTCCTTTATGTAAACAAACCATGCGTGGTGGTCGGAAAACATCAAATCGCTCAAAAAGAGGTCAATTCTCCTTTCATTCTGGCAAATAACATATTAGTAGCCAGGAGATTATCCGGTGGAGGAGCCGTTTACCACGATGAGGGTAATCTGAATTTCAGTTACATTCAATCCGTTGCAATTTCAGAAAGCATCTCTTACAAAAAGATCACTGAATCTATATTCACTTTTTTGAAGCACCTCGTTCCAGAATTGTCCTTATCGGAAAGAAATGATTTTATATTGGAAGGGAAAAAAATTTCAGGTAGTGCCATGCATATATACAAAAATAGGGTATTGGCTCATGGTACTCTACTGATTGATTGCAACATAACTAATCTTTCACTTTCGTTAAAGGCAAATCTGGATCGATATACAGACAAATCAATCGCTTCAAAAAAATCAACAGTGATGAATCTTTGTGAAGCATCAAAAAAAATCAACATTGATTATATCCTTGCTAATCTTCAAGATTTCTTTGTACAAGAAAATCGTAAGCTAGACTCCTGCCTTTTACCTGAATCGTCAATTATTCCGATCAGGAATTTGATTCAAACCAAATATTCTACCGAAGAGTGGATTTTTGACTATTCCCCCAGATATATCTATCAACATCATGTCGTCTTTAACAATTCTAAAATTTCATACAAACTTGAAGTTACGAAAGGAATAATAGAAGAAGTTTCAATTGAATCAGAGGATTCAATATCAAACAATATCCTTTTGGAAATAAAAAGATTACAGGGTCAAAAACATAATATCTATGCTATAAAAAAGTTATTTACCTCACAAAAATCAAGAGATTTTAACAACATCCTATTTGCCTCTCTTTTCTGACTCCTCACTTTTAGCATAATATTCAAGAACCTTTGTGGCTTTATCACTGCCTACCACCTTCTCAAGTTCTACTAATTCAGCCGTCTTTATCTTAACGACTGACTTAAAATGAATTAATAGTTTTTCAGCCGTCTTTTTACCGATTCCCGGAATATCTGAAAGTGCTGAATTGGTGAAATTCTCAGATCTTTTTAACCGATGGAAAGTAATCCCAAACCGGTGAGCTTCATCTCTCAAATGCTGTAATACTTTTAGCGTCTCCGATTTCTTATCAAGATAAATGGGAATGGGATCATTGGGAAAATAGAGCTCTTCCAATCTCTTTGCTATACCTATCAACGACACATTTTGCTCTATTCCTAATTTTGAAAGAATGGCGAAGGCAGAAGAAAGTTGACCCTTTCCCCCATCAATAACGATTAAATCAGGTAGTTGATTCCCCTCAGCTAATTGTCTGCTATACCTGCGTTCTACAACCTCTTCCATGGAGGCAAAATCATTCGGACCTTCAACAGATTTGATATTAAAATGCCTGTATTGAGATTTTAACGGTTGTCCATCCTTGAATACAACACAAGAAGAGACTGGAAAATCTCCGGAAATATTGGAATTGTCGAAACATTCAATTATCCTGGGAAGGACACTCAACTTGAGATCTTTCTGCATCCTTTCAAGGACCCTTTGCTTTTTGAGGACCGGAGATTTAGCAGATTCATTCTTTGCTCTTTCAAGCATAAATAACCTACCATTTTGTTCGCACAATTCAAGTATTTTCTTCTTCTCTCCTATCTGGGGAACTGTAATCTTCAAATTGGCAAATTCAACATCAATTAAAAACGGAAGAATAATTTCAGTAGACTCCGAATTACATATTTTTCTTATTTCTACAATACAAAACGACAAAATCTCATCTTTTGATTCATTCAACTTCTTCTTAACCTCTAACAAATAAGATGTTACGATTGAGCCATCTACTATGCGGAAATAATTAACAAAAGCATTTTTATCATCCTCATGGAATGAAAAAACATCCATATTGGTCATTGATGCACTGCAAACCAATGACCTACTTCTATAATTATCTAGAACCTGAATTTTTGACTTGTATTCGTTGGCACGCTCAAAATCATACTTTTCGGACGCTGCTTGCATAACACTCTTCAAATAGCTATATACTGGTGCAATTGTTCCACTCAGTATTGCTTTCGCATTTTGAATATCAAGGTCATAACTTTGCTTAGAATAAAGCATTTCACAAGGAGCCTTGCAATTACCAATTTGAAATTCAAGACATTTTCTAAATTTCCTTCCGGAGATATTTGCTTCCGACAAACTCAAATTGCAATTTCTAATCTGGAACAATTGCTTAATTACCTCAAGAATCGTTTTGGCCATATAGACCGAAGTATAGGGTCCATAATAAATGGATCCATCATTTATCTTTTTACGAGTATAAAATATCCGCGGGAAGGGTTCATTCTTAATGCAAATCCAGGGAAAAGTCTTATCATCTTTTAATAAAATATTGTATTTCGGCTGGTATTGCTTAATCAAATTATTTTCAAGCAGCAGTGCATCCTCCTCACTATCTACTACAATATGTCTGATTTTTTCAATCTGTCTGACCAAAACTTCTGTTTTCCTGTTATCATGGGTTTTAAGAAAATAGGAAGAAACTCGCTTTTTTAAATTCTTAGCCTTACCTACATAAATGATCTTATCTTCCTTATCAAAAAACTGATAAACTCCGGGATTAGATGGCAATTTTTTAACCTCAGCCAAATGCGATATGTGGTTGTCTTGATGCACCTAAATGATCAATAATGGATTAGCGACCAAACCTCAATTTCTTTTGCAATCCGCTCTCTCCCGCCTAAAAAGTCTAATTCAACGAAAAAATTAGCATAAATTTTTGTGACACCAAATTTCCTCACCAAGTCAACTGCTGCATTTATCGTGCCTCCTGTAGCAAGCAAGTCATCATGAATTAATACAATATCACCTTTATCCAAGGCATCTGTATGGATTTCCAAGGCATCTGATCCATACTCAAGATCATAGGACTGAGCAAAAGTCTCAGATGGCAATTTCCCGGGTTTTCGAATTGGTACAAAACCAGCATGCAACTCGCCTGCCAAAATACTTCCTAGAATAAACCCCCGCGACTCAATTCCAACGACCTTGGTAATCCCGCACTTCTGATATTTGTTTCGTATCTCTGAAACTATGAATTTAAAAATTCTTCTATCTTTAAAAGCAGTAGAAACATCCTTAAATTGAATTCCCTCCTTTGGGAAATTTGGAACGTTTCTTATTGAGTTCTTTACATCCTCAATTCCAATACTTATTCTATCCATTTTTACTTCAATCTTAAAACTTAGACTTATTAGACAATCATGAATGGAATCCTACGGATTGCATAATTTTCAATGTACCAACATCTGTAGTATTATTGATTTGTTCCACGTGGAACATCAACGACCCAATAATACCAATAAAACATTTATATCGTTTGGAGAAATACCGGGAATTCTAAGAGCTTGCCCTATAGTTTTAGGGTTAATTTTTGACAACTTCTCCCTAGCCTCTGTCGACAATGACAAAATATTTTGATACTCAAATCGATTCTCAATCTTAATATTCTCCAATCTTGATAATTTCTCCGCAGCAGTTTTTTCTCGATTAATATAGCCGGCATACTTGATTCTAATCTCAACTGATTCAATGACATCATTGAATAATGAATCAGGAATCACCTCCAGTTTACTTTTTATCATTGGAAATCTCTCCAAAAAACCTTTTAAAGTTATTTGCGGTCGACTAATGATATTGTACAATTTTGCCTTCTGCCTAATTGGCGCGGAAGAATTTTCCACCAGAAAATCATTAACCAACTCGGGTTTCACCGAAATAGTAGTCAATTGATCAAGCATCCTCTCAATAAATAATGACTTCTCTTTAAATAACTTATAAAAATATTCAGGCAATAACCCTATGCTATAGCCCAATTCTGATAAACGTTCATCAGCATTATCCTGTCTCAATATTAACCTGTGTTCTGCTCTGCTGGTAAACATCCTATAAGGCTCATCCACACCCTTTGTAACCAGATCATCGATCAAAACGCCAATATAAGCTTGATCTCTGGAAAGAACAAGTGGCGGCAATTTCGTCAATTTTTGATGAGCATTGATACCGGCAATCAAACCTTGTGCTCCAGCTTCTTCATAACCGGTTGTTCCATTAATCTGTCCTGCTAAAAACAATCCATCAATTATCTTTGATTCCAACGAATGATGCAATTGTGTTGGATCGAAAAAATCATATTCAATTGCATAACCAGGCCTTATAATTTTTGCATTCTCAAGACCAGGGATATATTTTAAAGCTTGCTCCTGAACTTCAAAAGGTAAAGAGGTAGAAAATCCATTCAAATAATATTCAACAGAATCAACTCCTTCGGGCTCCAAAAATAATTGATGAGATTTTTTCTCTGAGAATATTATCAACTTTGTTTCTATACTTGGACAATATCTTGGACCTAGACTCTTTATCGTCCCATCAAACATTGGTGAAAACTTGAAACCTTTCTCTAATTCCTTATGAACAATTTCATTGGTATAAGTGATATGACAATTTAAAGCAGCCAATTTTTTCTCAGAATGGTAATAATAACTAAATTGATTACCCTCCTCTCCAATCTGCTCTTCCAACTGACTAAAATCAATTGTTCGTTTATCTATGCGTGGTGGAGTACCTGTCTTCATTCTACCAACGCTCAATCCAAAACTTTTCAGCTGTTCGGTAATTCCAAATGAAGCTGGTTCCGAAATTCTACCTCCTCCCAATTGAGTTTTTCCAAAATGCAATAATCCATTGAGAAAGGTGCCATTTGTCAAAATTATGACTTCTGAAAAAAAATCAATACCAACCTCAGTTCTTACTCCTTTGGCACAACCCCCCTCCAAAAGCAATTCGATAGCAGTTCCTTGCCAAAAACTAATATTTATATTTGATTGAAGTTCAATTCTCCAATTCTCTGAGAATTTAATTTTATCACACTGTGCTCTGGGACTCCACATCGCCGGTCCTTTAGAACGGTTAAGCATTCTGAATTGAAGCGTGCTTAAATCAGTGATTTTTCCCATCATCCCACCAAGCGCATCAATTTCACGAACGATTTGACCTTTGGCTATTCCTCCTACAGCAGGATTGCAACTCATTTGAGCAACCCTATTAATATCCATCGTTATGAGTAAAACTTTAGACCCCAATTTCGCAGCAGCACTTGCAGCCTCGCAACCTGCATGACCAGCTCCCACCACAATTAAATTAAAATATCTGCTTCCGCTCATTCAGGTAATAAATAAAAATTAGTTGTACTAAAGACCAACCAATGAATTAAATTTAGACACTAAATCTGTTTCTTTCATTCTCATTACAATTACATCTTCAGGTTCCTTGTCATTGTACCTCAATAAATGTAGTAAACCATGCGAAACAACCCTTACCAATTCATCCATATACAATTGGTCAAAAGTAATTGAATTATTCAACACCCTCTCCGTACTAATGTATATATCTCCGCTTACAACTCCATCTGCTGAATAATCAAAAGTAATTACATCTGTATAAAAATTATGTTTAAGAAATTTCACATTTATGTCGAAAAGATACTCATCACTACAAAAAATATAATTTACCTCACCAAGCTTACTCTTATTGATTCTAATCTCACTCTTCAAAACATTTTCCAATGCCTTAAAATTCACTTCAGGCAAAACCACATCTTCGTTATAAAAAAATATACTCATCAGATGAATCTTTTCAAAACAATTAAAACATCAATTTTCTCGCCAAATGATCAGCGAATAATAGGTCTGATTTCTTAGAAATTATCAAATCGTCAATAACATCAAAATGACCTAATCTATTCATTTTCTTTATTGTTTCACTAAAGTATGAATAAATCTCACCATTAAAGCATCCTTTTATGTAACTATCTGATAAACCCTGGAAGGTTCGCAATTTCAAAATTACATATTCATTATACCTATCAATGTCAGTAAGTGTTTCAATATCAACATCAATAATACCACTTTCTAAGTCACGAATATACTTCTTAATATTCTTGTGATTCCATTGCCTTGAATGCAAATTATAACTGTGCGCTGATACTCCTACACCCAAATAGGCCAACTGGTTCCAATAAGCCAAATTATGTCTTGATACAAAATCATCCTTTGCATAATTACTCACTTCATACTGAGTGTAACCATATGAAACCAATAAATTATTAATTATCCAATACTGGCTGATAAAACTATTTTCGTCATTTTCAACAACTTCACCACTTCTAATCTTCCAAAACAATTTGGAATTTTTGGAAACAGTTAAACTATAAGCCGAAAAATGCTTTATATCATAGTCCATAAGCAGTTTAAGCGATGAAATCAAAAATTTATCAACAATACCAGGCACAGAATAAATTAAATCAACCGAAATATTTACAATTGAAGACGATAATAATATATCTAATGACCTTATTATTAATGCTTTAGAATGATGTCTATTGAATTTTTTTAGAACCTTATCGTCCAAAAATTGTACGCCTAAACTAATTCTATTAATTCCTATGGATGCCAATTGAACCAAATAATCCGAACTTATATTCTCAGGATTACATTCCAAAGTAATCTCTGCGTCAAGTTTTACCCTAAACCTGAATCTTATCTCTTTAAGTATTTTAAAAAGCTGATTATGTGTTAATAAAGATGGCGTACCTCCTCCAAAATAAATTGTACTAATTTCTTTATCAACTAAATAATTTTCTCTTAAGGCAATTTCCTTTACAACAGCATCAACATAATCTGCTATAAGATACAACTGATTTCCGGAGTAGAAATCACAATAATGACACTTTTCATTACAAAAAGGTATATGAATATACAATCCGGACATATATATATAAATTTACTCAATTGGAATCTTATTAATTCTTGTCAAATGACGACCTCCTTCAAAATCTGTGTTAAGAAAAATATGAACTATTTCCAAAGCTTTCTTAATTGAAAGAAAACGAGCAGGAAGTGAACAAACATTGGCATTATTATGAGATCTTGCAAGCTCAGCAACCTTATCGTTCCAGCAAATAGCCGATCTTATACCCTGGTGTTTATTAACAGTCATATTAATACCATTTCCAGAACCACAGCAAACAATTCCAATTAAATCCGAATCATTTTCAACTGCAAAAGCCAATGGGTGAGCATAATCAGGATAATCGCAACTTTCCCCAGAAAAACAGCCGAAATCAATTGTTTCATAATTTTTTTCTTTAAGACACTGAATGATAGCATTTTTTAATGCAAATCCAGCATGATCAGAAGCTAAAGCTATTTTCAACATGATATTGATTTAAAAATTTGTATTTAACTGAACATATAATGTTAATAACTGTTAATAAATTTTGAAATTCACTCCAAAAAAAAAGTTAAAACACATTTTAATCAAGAAAGAGCTAAAAATTGCATATTTTTAAAATAAAAATAAAAAACAACTAAACTTTAAATAATAAAAATTGAAAATAATTCCAGCTCAATATTTAAAATTAACATTGTGTTAATAAAATTATATTTTGCAGTTTTGCAATTATTTATAAAGTTAATAAACAATCAACATCTTTTTAAAAGATGTAAATTATCAAAAACTTAAATAATTATAAACAATATTAACAGCATATAAATAATTAATCAATTCTTTCAAATTTAAAAGTTTTTAAAATATACTATTGACTTGTTCATAGAATGAAATCCCTCTTTCATTTTATCATTTTAATAGATTCTTAAACTAAATTTTTCACAAGTTACTGATGATACCTACTGCTAAAATTAAAAAAAACCTAAGAGTACTTCTGGTTGAAGATAATGCTTTGAATCAGAAGTTAATGATTATAAATTTATCCAAATTAAATTGTAATGTTACCATTGCCAATAATGGTTTGGAAGGATTAAATATATTTAAAGTTCAAAAATTTGACGTGATATTGATGGATTTAATGATGCCGGTAATGGACGGTTTTGAATCATCAATGGAAATTAGAAAACTTGAGAACGAAGAAAAAAGCAGAGGTTATACACACATTATCGCTTTTACTGCAAATACATTAAACAATGATTTTCAAAAATGCGTTGAAAATGGAATGGATTATCTTATGGAGAAGCCTTTCAATGCATTCAAATTTAAAGAGATCATAAAATCTTTTGAAGAACATATATAATGAAACCTTATTAACTGATGGGAGAATTTGTTGATTTAAGAGATCTCAATGGTGATGATGCTGAAAGGGAGTTAGACAACCAGTTAAGACCATTAAAGTTTGCTGATTTTGCCGGTCAATCCCAAATAACAGATAATATCCAGGTTTTTGTTAAGGCTGCGATTATGCGGGGTGAATCGCTGGACCATGTATTGTTACACGGTCCACCAGGATTAGGTAAAACAACTTTGTCAAATATCATTGCCAATGAACTTGGTGTTAAATTGAAATTGACATCTGGTCCGGTATTGGATAAACCAGGTGATTTGGCTGGTCTACTTACTAATCTTGAAAAAAATGATGTACTTTTTATTGATGAGATACATCGTTTGAGTCCTGTTGTTGAAGAATATCTCTATTCTGCAATGGAAGATTTTCGTATTGATATATTGATAGATAAGGGCCCGAGTGCAAGATCTATTCAGCTAGAACTAAATCCATTTACACTAATTGGGGCAACCACCAGGAGTGGTTTATTAACCAGGCCTTTGCGTGCCAGGTTTGGCATTACTTGTCATCTTGAGTATTATGACATTGAAATATTAACTGGTATCGTTAAAAGATCTGCCAGAATACTTGATGTTAAAATTGAAAAGGACGC
>JALNWB010000142.1 GCA_023231105.1 Ignavibacteriaceae bacterium
CCGTGATTTTGCGAAGTAATGTAGCAACGTTTCGTTCCCGATTCGTTTGCAGGTTGGTTGTGGCTGCGGTGTCCGTATTTTAATTTGTACGTATCGGCATCGGCGGCTAAAGCCATTATCTGGCAGCCGAGACAAATGCCGAGCATGGGAATTCCTTTTTGCATCGCAAGTTTTGTGTTCGCAACAGTAACCGGATTCATTTTAGGATCGCCGGGACCATTTGATAAAACAATTCCATCTGCTTCAATTGAAAGGAAGTCATAATCATACGGAACGCGGATTACCGTTATATCGCGCCGCAAAAACGCTTGCACGATGTTGTTCTTGGTTCCGCAGTCCACAAAGACCAATTTCTTTTTCCCTTTTTGGTATTCAACCGGTTCTTTAATTGAAACTTCACTGACGAGATTTGTTTTGTTTGGATCTTCGAAACTCAATGCATCGGTTTTATTTTCGAAAATAATTTTGCCAAGCATGGTTCCCTTTTCGCGGAGCTTGCGCGTAAGCATTCGAGTATCAATTCCGTAAATGCCGGGAATATTTTCATCAACCATCCATTCGTGCAAAGATTGTTTTGCGTTCCAATGTGAATATTCAAGAGAATAATCCGAAACGACAATACCTCGCAGATGAATTTTTTCCGATTCGAAATTTTTCAGCAGTCCGTTTTCTCTTTCTTTTCCGGGAACGCCGTAATTGCCAATAAGAGGGAAAGTGAACGTGAGAATTTGTCCGCAGTATGAAGGGTCTGTCATCGTTTCCGGGTAACCGACCATTCCCGTGTTGAAAACAACTTCGCCGGTAACGTTCTTATTAGAGCCGAATCCCAAGCCGGAAAATTCCGAGCCGTCTTCTAAAATTAATTTTGCTTTTTGTTTGATCATATTTTTTGTCTCTTAATCTTATTCCTAATCTTAATCATAATCTTCTCTTCTTAAAAGATTAAGAACAAGATTACGATTATGATTAAGAAAGAAATTGCCAAAACAAGCTGAATTACAAAAAAAAAGCCACCCTTGCGGAGCGGCTATACTCTTAATCCGCCGCGGCGGATTTATTATTCGGTTTTGTTTTGGGTCTGTTCAATCTTCTAAAATTTTTTCTGCAAATATAAAAGTTAAAGGCGTGTAAAACAATCTCTAAAAAAAATTTTTTCGGATAGAAATACATGGAACTGAAAGAAAACGATTTCTGAAAGAATTTTTCTTAAGCTTCATCAGTCATGATTAAACCGAGGTTGCTGTTGAGCATCTCAGAACTTTGCGCCTCCGCCAAGAAACAGAAAGTTCTCAAGGTATTACCAAATTTTTCATCAAGAATGCTTGAAAAAAGGTTCCTAAGTTAATCTTGAGGAAGCAAGAAATTAGATTGCTACGTATATTTCTTATTGTAATGCCAAAAGACTTCATAGTTTATTGTTTTAGTAAATATTCAAAGTTGTTAAAACTAACAAAATGTTTAATTATGAGAAAGCAAGTAAGATGAATGTTCTGCTTCTTTACCCTAAAATGCCTGATACTTTTTGGTCGATGAAATCTTTAATGAAAATGATTTCAAAAGAAACGAGTTATCCCCCCTTGGGCCTTTTAACGATATCCAGCCTTTTGCCCACTGATTGGAACAGAAAGCTAATTGATTTAAACGTTACGACACTCGATCCGGCTGATATTGAATGGGCTCATCTTATTTTTATCTCGGCGATGAATCTTCAAACAGAATATGTAACTAAAGCAATTGAGGAATGCAAAAAATTTGGCAAAACAATTGTGGCGGGGGGACCTTTATTTACAAACTCACATGAAAAATTTCCTGAAGTCGATCACTTCGTTCTTAATGAAGCCGAAATTACCCTTCCTCTTTTCCTTAACGATTTTAATAATGGAATTCCGAAAAAGTACTACACAACAGAGGAGTTTGCGGATATCACTCAATCTCCTTTACCTGATTGGAATTTAATAGATATAAGTAAATACGCCTACGCAATTGTCCAGTACTCCCGCGGTTGTCCTTATCAGTGCGATTTTTGTGATGTAACGGCTTTGTTCGGTAGAAGACCAAGAACCAAAAACGCCAACCAAATTATCAGAGAACTAAACAAGATATTGGTGTTAGGTCATCCTGAAATGATTTTATTTGCCGATGATAATTTAATCGGTAATCGAAAAGAATTGAAACTTTCTCTGCTTCCCGAATTAATCAAATGGAGAAGATTAAATAAAACAGCGCCTGGATTTGCAACTCAAGCGACCATTAATTTAGCCGACGATGAAGAGTTGATGAATTTAATGCTTGAGGCAGGATTTAGACATATTTTTGTTGGTATTGAGACTACTGATGTAGAGAGTTTGGAATCATGTAAAAAAAGGCAAAACCTCCGGCGAAATATGCTTGATGATGTTAAAATGTTGCAGCAAAAGGGATTTATCTTAACTGCGGGTTTCATTGTAGGATTTGATTCGGATAAAGAAACAATTTTTGATCAGTTGATCGATTTTATTCAAAAAAGCGGAATTGTTATGGCAACCGTTAATATATTAAAAGCTCCCCCGGGAACCGACTTGTATAAAAATCTCTTACAAGAAAATAGAATAATTGAACCGTTTGATTTTGACGAAAACAAAACAAATATAATTACTAAAATGGATAAAGATGTTTTATATAAAGGCTATAAAAAAATATTAGATACGATTTACAAACCAGCAAGAGTTTTTGAACGGTCGCATCAATTCTTATCTAATTATGGAACTTATAAAGTTGAGAATCCCATTCAAAAGAAAATTAACTTTAATGATCTCTTTACCGTCTTGCGGGTAATTTATTTTGCCGGTATTAGAGGAAAAGAGAGAAGGTATTTCTGGAAATTGATCATGGGAACGTTTTTGTTTAATAGACGAAATATTATTCATGCTTACTTCTTTGGAGCAATAATATTCCAGTTTCAAAAACTCCATTCCAATTTTCTTAAAAGTTATAATCTTACTTTACGCAGAGAAGCAGAAAACCGTTAAATATCTTAGTAAAAAGGTTAGCAGTTAATAACCAACTCTAGAAATACAAAGGGATTTTTTACGATGAAGTGGGTTTTGTACGCTATTAATAGTCTTTGGAATGAAGCATCCCAACCTCCTTTTCTTGAGCACTAATAATACTACTCATAGTTATTTTAATAGCATTACCTTAATGGTCTTGTTGTAGGTTTTTGTGTTTATCGTTACATAATAAACGCCACTTTGTATACATTGCCTGCTGTAAGGCAGATTAGAGCCATCAAAATTTACTTTGTGAATTCCAGGAGATTGTTCCTCGGAGACAAGCCTTACCACCTCACGTCCCAACACATCATATACTTTTAGCGAAACAAAACTTTGCTCGGGTAAATTATAACTGATAACGGTTACCGGATTAAAGGGGTTGGGATAATTATTAAAAAGATAATATTGGCTTTTAACATCAGGAATGTGATCGTCCGCAGAAGTTGTATTGGTATATAAAAAAGCGGGTTCCATTATTACGCTTAGGTTATTGTTGGAAATATCAGAGGCAGCTATTTTTAATGAATAATAACCACCGGGTAATACAGGTAATTCACCTTGATAAAGACTATCTTCAAATGTTAAATGGATTTCAGACCAACTTGAATCATCTTCGGCTTTATAGAATAACTGAACCCGGTTCAACCGGTTATCATCTTCCATGCTAAAGCGGATAGTATTTATCTCCTCTGAGTTAAGACGATTGGTAAGATTTTTGGCTGCCAAGATCTGAAATAGCTTCATATATGGAGGATTTTTATCCGGTTCTCCTAAATCGAAATCTGCAATTGATATTGTTGATGCAGCTCTTTTGGCTACCTCGCTTTTATCATTTGTTACTGTTACCCGGTATTTGCCAGAGTTAACCGGATAAATTAAACTGTCGGGATCATACCCCATAGATGGATAATCCCTATATACTACACTAAGAATCTCCTTGTCCACCACCAAACTATCTTCAGCCATAATTTTAATTTCATTGGGGTATTGTGGTAAAGCGTCATTGGTTTGTGAAAGAAATAATTGAATAGTATTAGAACTTCCCCAGCTACTCCGAATCTGTATTTTATTATCAGTGTTTTCATATTTCCCAAACCAGTAGGTGGGAGTTAAACCGAAAGTAACGTTTTCCGTTTCAGAGAGAATTATTGGTTCTTGCTTACCCTCATTAGAAGTAAATCCATATACTTTATCTTCAGCCAATCTCATTTTAATAGTGGCAATATCTTCACCCCCATCCCCTTTCAAATCAATTTGATTAAAAAACTTTGAGTAAGATAGTTCAATATTCGCGCTGGTATCTTGATAAACACTCAGTTCCAATGGTAAGTTGTAAGAGGGGTCGTCTAAATATGAATGATTCCATGGAAAGAAAGCAACATGGAGCGTTGAAGCCACTGCTGTATCCGGAAAGTTATACCTAAAATTAGCATGACTATAATTTTCCGGATAATTCTCTATGATAGAATCTGTATTACTATTTGTAAAATCACCATTTAAAATATAAAAATCACCCTTATTTATGGGTTGTTTTCCTATTACCCTCCATTCATTTTCAAAAGGTTCATTAGGGAATTTATTGTATTTTAAAGTGAATTCTTCTTTCAATACAGGAAGATCATAGTTCAAATCCAAACGCGTATAACTTATACCACCAGGCAAAGAACTGTTATAAAAAGAAAAGTCTATTGTACTCATTAGCAGCGGGCTATTATCTATCCGCTTTAATTTAAATACCTTTTCTTTATCAGCATCCGCGTAGTTAATTTCTAATGTATCGTTACCTGTCAGCTCCAGTTCTTTATAAAATAGAGTCATAAAATATCTGTTGTCTATTTTTAGATCATAATAAAGTGAAATAATTTGATACGTTCCTTTTTGAAGGTTGTAAAAAGAATATTCTCTACCTGCCGCCCCTCCGAAAAAATCTTCTTTATAGTTATTCATCATCCAAATCATTTTCATCTCATAATCGGCTTGTATCACTAGGGTATAACCGTCTGAGGATATAGCTCTGTTTTTTGGCGTTGAGGAGGTTTGAGATTGATTAAGAGAAACATTTTCATCTATGATTATGTGTGTGTTTGGTCTTGATTCTATGCCAACGCTCTGGGCGTTGTTTGATATATTCCATATCAGAAGAATGTTTAACAAAATAAGTAGCTTACAAGTTAAATGTTCAATCATAGATTGTGCCCAGTTTATTTGCGTAGGTTATTGTAGTTGTAATAGAATGGGGGGAAAGAGTTGGAGATAGTAACAAGACAATCTCCGGAAAGAAAAGAAGACGAATACCTCCCATTTTTCCGTGCCGCGAGAGAAGCAAGTAAAAGATGTAAAAATTAAAATTGTACCCAACTTTAAAAAGAGTCAACATATCACACCAAAAGGATGTTATGAATTAATTAAGGAACGCCCGATTACAAATAAATTGTAAAACTTAAATTATTACATACAACAAAACACGAGAACAAAAAAGAAATAATTCTCTTATAGATTAAGTTAATAAAAAAACAAATGAAGCAAATGGTTTTGAATTTATTTTTTATGATTGTGAATGCTTTAGTATGTGTCCGGCTTGAAGACGTTGAAAAATATTCTCGCAAAAGCACTGTATTTCCCCAATTCTGTTTATTTTTGTTTTGCAAATAATTCAGGGAACGCATGTATAATTCAATAGTTCTTGTTAAGCAAGTGCCCGACACCGCAAATATTTCGGGTAAAGTAATGAAGGAAGACGGAACGGTCAACCGCTCAAAGCTACCGGCAATATTTAATCACGAAGATAAAGTCGCGCTTGAGTTGGCGCTTCAAGTTAAAGAAAAATATGGCGGAAAAGTTACCGCAATTACCATGGGACCACCGAGAGCTTCCGATATTTTACGCGAATGTTTGTACATGGGAGCCGATGAAGTTTTTCTTATCAGCGATAGAAAATTTGCCGGAGCCGATACGCTCGCAACTTCCTACGTGTTAAGCGAAGCGATAAACAAGATCGGAAATTATCATTTCATTTTCGGCGGCAGACAGGCAATTGACGGCGACACGGCTCAGGTCGGTCCGCAAACAGCCGACAAACTCAACATTCCGCAAGTTACCTACGCAGAACAAATCTTAGACATTAAAAAAAATAAAGTTACAATAAAAAGAAAAATAGACGGCGGACATGAAATTGTTCGCGCAGCTTTACCGGTTTTAGTTACCGTAATCAAAGAAGCCGCTGATCCGCGCCCGTTCAGTGCTAAAAAAGTTATGGCGTACAAAGGGGCAAAATCTTTAACTGATCTGGAAAAATTAACCGAAGGAAACTCTCTTCTTTACACCGATACGCTGATTCATGAATACAAAGAAAGAAACTTATTCATCTCAACATTAACAATGGATGATCTTCAACTTGATGTTGACCGTTGCGGCGTTAAAGGTTCACCAACAAAAGTCCATAAAGTTGAATCGGTTGTACTTGCAGGCGGAAATCAAACAAGAGTTGAGCCGACAAAAGACGGCATCGGAATATTGATAGATAAGCTATTGGAAGATCATATTCTCGGTTAAAAAAATCGTAGCCGCAGATAAATTTGCGGGAAATATGTAAACAAAAAGAAAAAAAATTATGCAAAATCTCTCAAATGAAGTTTGGGTTTTTATTGAACAACGAAACGGGAAACCGGCTGATGTAAGTTTGGAACTTCTTTGCAAAGGAAGAAAATTAGCCGAGCAATTGCACGGACCGTTGAAAGCGGTAGTAATTGGTGAAGATGTAAAATCCATTGCAGACGAAACATTTAAATACGGCGCAAACGAAGTTTTGTTGATTCAACATAAAGAATTAAAAAATTACCGGACGCTCCCTTACAGCAGAATATTAAATGATCTCATCATAAAATTCTCTCCGCGCATTGTATTATTCGGCGCAACGGTTATTGGAAGAGACTTAGCACCGCGTGTTGCTTCAAATACAAAAAGCGGATTAACCGCCGACTGTACTGAATTACGGATCGACACGATCACTTATCTTGGAAAAGAATGCAAAGATATTCTTCTTCAAATTCGTCCCGCTTTTGGCGGAAATATTATCGCGACAATTATCACCCCAGACAATCCTGTGCAAATGGCGACGGTTCGCGAAGGTGTAATGGAATTGTCCCCGCTCGAAAAACCGAACAAATCAAAAATTACTGAGATTCCTTTTCTTCCTGATCCGACCGATGCGTTGGTTGAGATCATCGAACAATTCCACCAGGAAAACAAAGTGAATTTAAAGGGTGCGCCGATAATTGTTGCGGGCGGGTATGGACTCGGAACAGCAGCAAACTTTAAATTGATCCACGAACTTGCTCACGTGCTCGGCGGAGAAGTTGCCGGAAGCCGCGCCGCTGTTGATGCAGGCTTTGTTCCGCATGAACGGCAAGTAGGACAAACAGGTGTCACAGTTCGTCCAAAATTGTACATTGCAGTCGGAATTTCCGGCGCAATTCAACACCGCGCGGGAATGCAGGAAGCGAATAAAATTATCGCTATCAACACTGATCCCGACGCACCAATTTTTCAAATTGCGCATTACGGAATTGTCGGCGATGCCGTCGATATTATTCCGAAATTTATTGATGCCTATAAACATAAATTGAAATAGAGGAACTATGCCAAATTTCTTTTTAGATAACAGCGATCTACAATTTCATTTTAATAAACTTGATATAAAAGAAGTTGTTCGTATTACAGAAGTTGATTACGAAGAAGCGAAAAAATATAATTACGCGCCGGTGAATTATGAAGACGCCATTGAGAATTATAGAAAAGTTTTAGAAGTGACCGGCGATTTAGCCGCCAACTTTATTGCCGGAAGAGCCGCCGATGTTGATATTGAAGGAGCTACATTTTCCGATGGAAAAGTTGCTTACGCAAAAGGCACACAAGAAAATCTGAAGCAGCTTTCTCAAGCTGATCTGATGGGAATGATCCTTCCGCGTAAATATGGCGGACTGAATTTTCCGTTCACTATTTACATGATGGCAGTTGAAACGCTTTCTCGCGCCGACGCTTCTTTGATGAACGTTTTCGGTTTACAAGATATTGCCGATACAATCAAGAAATTCGGGAATGAAGATCAACGACAGGAATTTATCCCAAAGTTTTGCACCGGAGAAAATACCGGCGCAATGGCTTTAACCGAACCGGATGCAGGTTCTGATCTACAAGCGGTAAAATTGCAAGCTTATCAAAACGACAAAGGACAATGGTTTTTACGTGGCGTAAAAAGATTTATCACCAACGGAAACGGCGAAGTTCATCTGGTGTTGGCGCGTTCCGAAGCCGGAACAAAAGATGGTCGCGGATTAAGTATGTTCGTCTGCCGAACAGATAAAACGGTTGTGATCAGAAGAATTGAACACAAACTTGGCATTCATGGTTCGCCAACATGCGAACTGCAATTCAACGATACTCCGGCGCAATTGGTCGGACAAAGAAAATTCGGATTGATAAAATATGTTCTTGATCTGATGTTCCGTGCGCGCATGGGAGTTTCGGCACAGGCACTCGGCATTTCTCAAGCGGCTTACGAAGAAGCTGTTAAATATGCCCGCGAACGTGAACAGTTCGGAAAAGCGATTTACAATATTCCCGTTATCGCGAACATGCTCATCGAAATGCGAGTTATGTTGGAAAGCAACCGCTCACTTTTTTACAGCGCGGCAAAATCGGTTGACATTAAAGAGAAACTCGAAGAACAAATTGAAAAATTGAAAGTTGAAGGAAAATCTTTCTCGGAAGAAAACAACCGATTAAAGCAAGCGACAAAAATTGCAAACTTTTTAACTCCGATTAGTAAATACACATTGACCGAATCAGCAAACAAGATAAGCTACGACGCGTTGCAAATACACGGCGGAACCGGTTATATGAAAGAGTTTAAAGTCGAAAGACTCACCCGCGATGCGCGCATCACAAACATTTATGAAGGGACTTCGCAGTTGCAAATTGTTGCAGCCGCAGGCGGAGTTATCAATGATGTGATGAAAGAATTTTTTGAAGCAAAAGAAATACACGAGTACAAAGGCGGTTTAACACGACTCGCAAATCATTTAAAAGAAATCCGTGAAATATATCTTGATTGTCTAAAGTATGTTATCGATAAAAAAGATACAAGCTTTCAAGATGTTGCCGCAAAGGATTTAGTTGAACTCTATTCATATTTGTACATCGGTTATTTGGTTTTGGATGAAGCGGAGATCGAATCGAAAAAAATCTTTATTGCAAATCGTTACATCATTAACTCACTTGCAAACGCGAGGAAGAATGCGGCATCAATTAAAAACGAATTGTTCTCCGATCTTTTACACGCAGATAAAATTTTAGTCTAACAAATTATTTACATGGGAGCTAACATGGAAAAGAAAATTTATTACTACCGCGCTTACGACGACAAAGAAGAAAAAAATTATTTCAAATGTTCTTTCGACCACGCAGCAATTGAAGCATTGTTGAAAGATTTTGAGCAGACTCACCAAGCGTATTACAATTATGATTTCGTAAATTTTCTTAAGGAAAAAGACCCGGAAGCGGAACTGATAGAAATCACCAACATTTATTACTAATTTTTTCCTTAATCTTAATAGCAATCCTTCTCTTAATCATTCTGAAAAATTTTTAGGGTTCGACACAAAAAACCCTGCTTGCCGCAGGGTTTTTGTTGAAATTTTTAACGTTAATCAGTTACAAGGTAAACCGGTTGTACATTCTTTTAGTTGAGTGTCGAGACCGGACTGAATGGATTCCGCTTTTGTGCCGTATTTGGAAATAGTATTGTTTAGATCAGCAAATTGGTTCATCGAACCCTTAATTTTATCTAACTCATCAGCTACTTTATCAGCTCCCGGGATGTCAGGAATTTTTACATTCAATCCTTTTAAGACCGGTTTAAGAAGCTTAGATGCCCATTTCTTTGCTTGTTTTTCGAACGCGTCTCCAACTTTACCACCGGACACAACATCTTTTACGCTAATGTTAATTTTCTTTCCGAGGATTTTTTTCTTGAATCTTTTATTTAAAACCTTGTCGATCTGTTTTGCGACTTTATCGGTTTTACCAAAAACTTTCTCAACGGATTTTAATCCTTTTTCGGCCTTTTGTATTGGGCTTCCAATGTTAGCGATTGATTCGGTCATCGTCTCGAGTTTTGAGATTTCCTTATTCATGCTAACAAGTTCGTTATTAACATCACTCAAATGTTTATTAACACCGGAAGATTTTTTTTCAAAAGTACCGATGAGCGCC
>JALNWB010000143.1 GCA_023231105.1 Ignavibacteriaceae bacterium
ATCTTCGATTCCACTTCAATTAAATTTTATGAATGGCTTTCCGAGTATTATCTCTCTTCACTCGGCGAAGCATTCCGGTTAGCAATTCCGCCGGGAACTGAAGTACAATCGAAGAAGCGGATTTCTTCGGACGTTAGTTTTGCGAAGAAATTGTTGGAAGATGGTGGGAAGAAATCTCCGATTCAAAAAGCATTACTAAAAATATTTTCTGAAAATGAGGCGATTAGTTATCACCAGATTCAACAGCAAACAAAACGGAAGAATCTTCTTTCCCTTCTGCGTACTTTGGAAAAAGCCGGCGTAATCACCATTCACGATGAAGTTGATAAAGCGAAGGTTCGTATTAAAACTATTCTTTCGGTTAAGCTGTTAAAATCTGCGGAAGAAGTTTATGAGTTTATTCCTTCAATTGAAAATAAATCCCCAAAACAAGTTGATGTTTTATTGAAACTTCTTTCCGGGCAGCACGAAATGCCGTTTCAACAACTATTACTTGAAACAAAAGCTTCCGCAGCATCGATAAAAGGATTAGAAAAAAAAGAAATTATCACCGTTGTAAAAAAACAAATCGAACGAACGTTTCAAGAACCTTATTCCGAAGACCTTATTGATTTTGATTTAACGTCAGATCAAAATAAAGTTTTAGAAAAAGTTTATCCGTTTCTTCAAAATCCTTCATTCAAAGTTTTTCTTTTGCACGGAGTAACCGGTAGTGGCAAAACGCAAGTCTATATTGAACTTGTAAAAAAAGTTTTATCGCTCGGCAAAACCGTAATTATTCTTGTCCCCGAAATTGCATTAACGCCGCAAATGACGGCGCGGTTGACGAATAATTTTAAAGGAATTGTTTCAGTCATTCACAGCAAAATGTCTCCCGGCGAGCGGTTTGATTCATGGCAAAATATTTTAAATGAAAAATCGCAAGTGGTTATCGGTGCCCGCTCGGCGCTTTTTTCTCCTTTAAAAAATATCGGGCTTATTATTGTTGATGAAGAACATGACGGAAGTTATAAACAGGATGAAACTCCCCGCTATAACGGAAAAGACGCAGCGTTGATGCGTGCAAAATTTTCCGGCTGCCCGGTTTTACTTGGCTCGGCTACACCTTCTGTTGAAAGTATGTATCTCGCAACCGCAAATAAATATCATCTGCTGAATCTTCCCGTTCGAGTGGATGACGCGAAACTTCCGAAGATAACTTTGGTGAATATTAACGATGAGAAAAAACTTAACCGGATGGAAAGTTTTTTTTCCAAAACATTGCTTGAAAAGATTGAAGAACGTTTAAAGAAAAAAGAAGGAGTAATCATTCTTCAAAACCGGCGAGGTTTTGCTACGCAGATTTATTGCGTTGAGTGCGGACAAATTGAAACGTGCGACAATTGTTCGGTTTCGCTTGTCTATCATATTAATGAAAACACGCTTCATTGTCACTACTGCGGATTTGTGAAAGAAGCGCCTCCGGCTTGCAATCACTGCGGCTCTCCGCATCTAAAATATTTCGGAACAGGAACGGAACGTGTTGAAGATGAACTTGCCTATTATTTTCCAAATGCAGTCCTTGAGCGTATTGATTCGGACGCAATTTCAAAAAAAGGAAATTTAGGAACGATTCTCACAAACTTTAAAAGCGGAGCGATCGATATTCTTGTTGGAACACAAATGGTCGCAAAGGGAATGGATTTTTCTCGCGTTACGCTTGTCGGAGTTATCTCAGCGGAGACAAATTTATGGCTTCCCGATTTTCGGGCGGATGAACGGACATTCCAACTTTTAACGCAAGTTAGCGGTAGAGCCGGAAGAAGTAAAATTGAAGGGGAGGTAGTAATCCAAACGCAGAACGATAAACATTTTGTACTGCAAAAAGTTTTGCAAAATGATTATGATGGTTTTTATAAAAAAGAAATCTTTGACCGCGAACACCGCGGTTATCCGCCATTTATGCGCCTTGCCGTAATTGAAGCGAAAGATAAAGAAGAAAAAAAAGCGCACAGCGCAATGAAAGAATTTTATAACGAACTGCTCGCGTTTAAAAAGTATCTAAAAATCACCTCACCGACTTCCGCAGTAATTGCAAAGCTGAAAGGTGAATATCGTTTTCAAATAGTACTAAAAACAGATCGGGTTACCGATCCTTCAGGAAGCATTTTAAGGAAAGCAATTTCAGAATCGTTTATGCGGTTCAATCGAAAAACCATATTCAAAGATGTAAAAATCTTTTTCGATATTGATCCGCAAAGCATTTTATAAAGTGGAGTGTAGAATGAATTTCATTCTACACCCACAATGCTTTATTTATTAAGCAAAATTTTCAAGGAAAGGGACAGATCTTATTAAGACAAATACGAGAAGGCTCCAGATAATCCACGCTCCAAAAATGAAATAGTAATATTTTTTCGAATCACCGGCGTTAAAAAGTTTTGTCATTCCGAGAGCAATAACAAAGTATATCCAGATTGAGAAGATGTCTAATTTTGATAAGAGAAAACCCACAAATGTCTTCGCATCAACAGCGAACAAAGTTGCTACCGATACATCGCGTGAAAGTTTTCCGCTAAAGAGTGAAAAGATAGTAACTAAAATCATGCTGATAATACCAATGTAGCTGGTTAATCCCGTTGTAACCAAAACATGTTTGTATGTTCCGTCAGCTTTAAAAATAAATTTAGCGAAGAGGAAATAAAATCCCGCGATAACTAAATACAAGATGAATCCAAAAACCAAAATACTAATGGCTGTAAAAACTTTACCGATTGTACCACTCATTTTATCCATTTGATCTTCAGCCGTTTGCAGTTGTTCATCAGCTTGCTCTTTGGTCATAGTTCCTTTTTCAACTGCATCCTCAAACCGTTTTTCTATTCCTTCCATTTGTTTCTGTTTCATCTCAGCTTTTAATTGAGGATTTCCCGCCATAATAAACTGAGAAATGATAACGACTACCAACATCGCCAAAACAGGAAGAACCCAGTCAATTGTTTTGATCGGAAATTTTGCGATACTTTCAAACGTTTTCCCCGGTTCGGAAAAGACCCCGACAAGTTTATCGGAATGACTTAATTCCGGTTCTTGATCAGGTTGCTGTAGATCCTCAAATTCACTCATGGTTTACTCCGTTTTAGTTGAAATAAATTTATCTTCAAATAAAAATTAATGCAATTCAAGTTAAAGACAAATCAAAATCTCAATTCCTTTTATTTGTCTCTCAAAAGCTAATGAAGTAGTTTACTGATAATATTTTAAAAATTTAGTAAGAAAAGTTTTATGAAAACCATAATCGAACCATTCAAAATCAAATCGGTGGAACCAATCCGTTTTACAACAAAAGAAGAACGCGAAATCATTTTAAAAGATGCCGGGTACAATCCCTTTCTTATTCACGCAGATGATGTGCTGATAGATTTACTAACCGACAGCGGCACTTCCGCAATGAGCGCCGCGCAGTGGGCGGGTATCATGCAAGGCGATGAATCGTATGCAGGGTCAAGATCATTTTACCGTTTTGAAGCGGCAATCAGAAAAATTACCGGGATGAAATTTATTATCCCGACACATCAAGGAAGAGCTGCTGAAAAAATTCTCTTCTCAATTGTCGGCGGGAAAGGAAAATATTTTCCGAACAATACGCACTTTGATACTACCCGTGCAAACATTGAGTTTTCCGGCGCCGAAGCGGATGATTTTCTGAATGAAATTGGAAAACACCCTGAAATTCGTGCAGACTTTAAAGGAAATATGGACATCGAAAAACTTGAAAAATTTATTCAAGAAAAGGGGAAAGAAAATATTCCTCTTTGCATGATCACCATTACAAACAATTCCGGTGGCGGGCAGCCGGTTTCGATGCAGAATATTCGCGAGACGAAAGAAGTTTGTACTAAATACGGAATCCCTCTCTTTATTGATGCGTGCCGCTTTGCTGAGAACGCTTACTTCATCAAAATAAGAGAAAAAGGATACGAACATAAATCAATACTTGAAATTGTGCAGGAAATTTTTTCTTATGCCGACGGTGTTACCATGAGCGCAAAAAAAGATGCGCTTGTAAACATCGGCGGATTTTTAGCAATGCAGGATGAAAAACTTGCAACACAGTGTCGCAATCTTTTAATTGTTACAGAAGGTTTTCCTACGTACGGCGGACTTGCCGGAAGAGATTTAGAAGCCGTTGCTCAAGGTTTGGAAGAAGTTTTGGACGAGAATTATCTTCATTACAGAATTCGCAGCGTTGCTTATCTCGGCGATAAGTTAGTTGCAGCCGGCGTTCCAATTATTGAACCGCCGGGAGGTCATGCAATTTATCTTGACGCAAAAAGATTTTTACCCGAAATTCCACCGTATCAATTTCCCGGGCAGGCAATTGTCTGCGCCTTGTATATCGAAGGCGGCATTCGCTCTGTGGAGATCGGCAGTGTAATGTTTGGTAAGAATGATGAAAACGGGAACATGATTTCTCCGCCGATGGAACTTGTCCGTTTGGCAATTCCTCGCAGAGTTTATACGCAAAGTCATATTGATTATGTTAGTGAAGTAGTTATTGATGCTTACAAGCAGCGTGATAAAATGCGCGGTCTAAAATTCACGTATGAAGCGCCGATGCTTCGTCATTTTACGGCAAAGTTTGAACCGGTATAATTGGATGAGAACGATGAAGAAATATTTCAAACATAATAACAAAAAACAAATTTGGCGGATTCTCATTTCCGAAACCGATAAACTCGTTCTTGAAGAAAGGGACATGAAAACAAAAGAAGTTTTTTTTTCTTGTTATGATTTATCAACCAAAGAAAAAATATTTTCCAATTTTCAGTTTGATGAAAAATCATGGATAGGCATTGAAGCTTTAGAGAACGATATCATCATTTTCCATTTATACATGAAACCTGATATGCCGCAGCATAAAGGCTTTTTTACTTATGATATTAAGCAAAAGAAAATTCTTTGGAAAAATGAAACGCTGACCTATTTCTTTTCCGATAACGAAAAGATTGTTGCCTTTCAGCAGCAATTTGAAGGAAGGAATTATGTGGAAATCGATTTACAAACCGGTGACGTTATACGCAATCTTGGCGAGGACTATATAAACGTAAATTTAATGAAACAGCAGGCGCAGGCAAAAAAATCATACGCCGGTTATCTCTTCCCTGAAGTTTTTAATCCTTTAAATGATGAACCGCAATTTGATTGCATTAGAAATACGGTTTCCCGGTTTGCGTTTTCCGGTCAGGTTGAATATTTTCAAATCGGTGATTTTCTCTTCTTCACTTTTCACGAAAAAAAAGATGAAAAATTCAACCAGCATTTTTATATTTGCAGCATATCGGACGGTTCTCTTTTTTTCTCTGACGTTCTGAACAAAAATATTCATAATTACGCTGCCGATTCTTTTTTCCTTTATAAAAAATTTCTTTTTCTTATAAAGGAAAAACAAATTATACAAATTTTTAAAATGGATATCTAAATGAGGATGTTATGTTTCTAACTAAGGATGAAAAAGGGATATTGCTTTTGATCGCACGGCAGTCGATCGAATCAATCTTCGAAGACTTTCCCTCCATGCCGGAAATTGATTATGCCAGGCATCCGTCTCTTGCTTTGCGAACGGGCTGTTTTGTTACGCTGAACAAACATAAACAATTACGCGGCTGCATCGGATATATTTCCTCAAACACGCCGCTTGGAGAAACAATTTGGGAAGTTGCAAAACTTTCTGCGCTTGAAGATCCGCGGTTTCCCCCTGTTACCTCAGAGGAAGTCCCTCGTTTACTTATAGAAATTTCTGTTTTAACTCCGCCGGTTCCCCTTACAAATTATAATGATATTAAAATTGGTGTGCATGGTTTAATTTTAGACGAGCCTGAAGCGCATGGTTTGTTGCTTCCGCAAGTGGCTGTTGAAAATCATTTTTCAAGTAATGATTTTTTGACTGCGTTATGTCAAAAAGCAGGAGCCGATCCGCATTTGTGGAGGACGAGATTCCTAAATATAAAAACTTTTACCGCAGAAGTATTTCGCGAAGAACAACATAGAGATCTAACCGGTGAAAGAAAATAGACCCCCATATTTTGCCGGATCTTTTTATCCCAGGAATCCCGATGTTTTACAATTCGAGATTAATAAAATGTTGCATGCTTCCGAACATGGTTTACTGTATCCGAACCTTCAAACCATTATTGCTCCTCATGCGGGATATAGTTACTCGGGATTAACTGCGGCTTATGCTTACAACGCGGTTAAAGGGAAAAAATATTCAACCGTAATAATTCTTTCACCAAGTCACCACGAATATTTTCCAGGTATTTCAATTTATGACGGAGATGCGTACCAAACGCCGCTTGGACTTGTGCATGTAAATCATGATGCGGCAGAATTAATTGTAAAAAGTTCTGGTAGAATTTTCCGCGGCAAAGAAGGGCACCGGCAGGAACATGCCATCGAAATTCAGCTCCCTTTTCTGCAAACTGTCTTAAATGATTTTACGATTGTACCCATTGTGATGGGAGATCAAGATGAAGTATTTGTTGAATCGCTTGCTGAAAGTTTGGCAACTGTGTTAAATGAAGAAACATTAATTGTTGTGAGTTCCGATTTATCTCATTATCATTCCCAACAAAAAGCTGATCTGATGGATGAGAAAATTGCGCAACGTATTGAAGCGCTTGATTATGATGGGTTAGCGAATGATTTGAATTCCGGTGAAGTTGAAGCCTGCGGCGGCGGACTTATTCTTTCAGTTCTAAAAGCGATGGAACGCAAAACGAATATTGCGAAAGTTCTTCACCGCACAACCTCCGGAGAGGTTACTCTCGATTACAACCAGGTTGTCGGGTATCTTTCCGCTGCAATCTATCATTAAAATTTTTATAGTTTAAAAGGCTGAATTCTGTTTTTGCGGAATTCAGGACGATAAAACTTTTCGCTTTCAAACTCCTGTGTCCAACCGTTTTTCAAATTGTATTTATCAAGCAAATCTAAAACGCGCTCATATTCGGAAGCGCGGATCGTCCGGTTAATTAAAATTTCTTTTTCTGCTTTGTTTGAAGGAAAGTATTGCGACATTACAGAAATATGAATTTTCGGACTTAACTCTTTCGTAATAAATGCAAACACTTTTTCCGATTCGGAGAGATCGTTCGGCAGTACAAGGTGGCGGATAATCAATCCCCGCACAACGATATCGCCTTGATATACAAGCTCGTCGCCGACTTGCTCATACATTTCCTTTACGGCAAGTTTAGCTTGTTCAAAATAATTATCTACTTTAGAAAGCTGTTTTCCGTACTCGCTGTTTCCGTATTTGAAATCGGGGAGATAGATATCAGCAACGTCTTTATAGAGTTTTAACATTTCAACGGAGTCGTATCCGTTGGTGTTGTAAATAATGGGAAGCCGCAAACCTTTTTGCGCGGCAAGATAAATCGATTTCAAAATTTGCGCAGAAAAATGTGTGGGCGAAACCAATCCGATATTATGGCAGTTTCTGTTTTGCAGTTCGAGCATAATTTCCGCCAATCGTTCAGATGAAACTTCATTTAATTTTTCTTCTTTCCAATTTTGACTGATTTCAGAATTTTGGCAAAAGATGCAGCGCAAATTGCAATTTCCGAAAAAAATATTTCCTGCTCCATTTGAACCGCTTAAAACCGGTTCTTCGCCAAAGTGAGCTGTATAAGAGGAAACAATCGGCAGATAACCGCTTAAACATTTGCCGAGTTCGTTTACCGTTCTGTCGGTTAAACAGTTCTTCGGACAGCTTGTGCAAGCTTTCAAAATTTCTTCCGCTTTTTGTGCGCGTTCTAAGAGAAAACCGGAAGCGTTAAGTTTTATATACGATGGAATGGACAAAATTCTCCTTGTTTAATTTATTTTTATTGTGAGAAAAACATTATTCGTGTTGCTAATTTATTATTTTTGAGTGACAATTTTTAGGATTAATAGAGAACCACAATTGATTACCGCCCTCTTCAAGAAATTAGTACAAGAATTTACCTCGAACCCAAATAAAAACTTTCCAATTTCTCCGCTTTTTGGTGCTTCAAAAAGTTTTTTAGTTAAAGAGCTTTTTGAAAGGGAAAACCAAATTGTAGTTTTGCTGCCAAGTCCACAAGCGGTTTTGGAGATGAATGTTGAGTTAAGCATTCTCGATCTCTCTGATCATCTTTTATCCATTACAGAATTTAAAACCGAAACGCTGCAAGAAAAGTTGACAGAACTATCAAAGCGCGAAAAATTTATTCTTCTTTCAACATATGAATTGCTCACTTTCCCAATTCCCTCAAAACAAGTTATTGAACAGAACACCACCAAGATCACCGTTGGCGGAAGTTTAACGTACGGCGATTTAATTGAATATTTTAATTTGCTGAATTATAACCGCGATAAATTTGTTGAAGATCCGGGAGATTTTTCGGTTCGCGGAGCGATAATTGATTTTTGGTCTTACAGCGAAAAGATGCCGGTGCGCATTGAGTTTGACGGCGATTTTATTGAGTCAATCCGCTTCTTCGATCCCGAAAGTCAGCGCTCGATTGAAAAAACAATTGAAGTAACTATCGCAGGTAGTTTGGAACAAAACAGTCAGCAGTCGGCAGTTGGCAGTCGTCAGTCTGATATTTTTGAGTATTTAAGTAATCCGGTTATTCTTGCTTCTTCTTACGAATTGAGCAATCTTGGGAAAGATAATTCTACCAGCAATTCCGTTAATTCAACTAAAGAAAAAGTCGATGTTGAATTCAACGATATTTTAAATGAACTTGAAATAACCGAACCCACAAATGATGGTAAACAACTAACCACTAACCACCATCAACTAACTATTTCCTCTACCTCTGCCCGCTGGATCATTGAAGAAGAAATCGGTGCATCTGAAAATAAAATTGAGTTGGGATTTGCAGAGGCTCCCGTTATAAAATCGAATTATAAAGTTTTGTTAAATACACTTCTTCAATTTGAAAAAGAAGATTACAAAATATTTATCGCAGCCGAAAACGATTTACAGACAAACCGCCTAAATGAACTTTTCTCCGAATTAAGCGAAGAGATTTCATACTTTATTGATGAGGGGAAAATCAAAATATTTTCTCTTGCCGTGAAAGACGGCTTCATCAACAAAAAAGAAAAAGTTCTTCTGCTTACCGATTACCAAATGTTCGGCAAACCGTACCGGACAAAACTTCCTTCGCACAAACCGATGAAGAAAAACCGGAATAAAGAATTCGCTTCAATCAAACCGGGTGATTTTATTGTGCATGAAGAATTTGGAATAGGAAGATACGGCGGACTTGAGACCATCAAGATCGGCGAAGCTGAACAAGAATCGATGAAACTTTTTTACAGCGACGGCGGAGTAGTTTATGTCAATCTTAATTATCTCCATCTTGTAAAAAAATATTCGTCAAAAGAAGGAATAACTCCATCGCTTTCAACTCTTGGTTCGAGCGATTGGAGCAACACGAAGAAAAAAACAAAGAAGAAAATTAAAGAAGCTGCACGCGAGCTTATCGTGCTTTACGCCAAAAGAAAAGCCGCGCACGGTTTTGCGTTCAGTGATGATTCTGTTTGGCAGAAAGAATTGGAAGCTTCTTTCATTTATGAAGATACTCCCGATCAGGCCAAAGTTACAGAAGAAGTTAAGCAGGATATGCATGCGGTCAGTCCGATGGATCGTCTTGTTTGTGGTGATGTTGGTTTTGGAAAAACCGAAGTCGCCGTGCGCGCTGCATTCAAAGCAGTGCAAGATGGAAAGCAAGTTGCTATTCTTGTTCCAACAACAATTTT
The DNA here is from genome assembly GCA_023231105.1 of Ignavibacteriaceae bacterium. Classification (GTDB taxonomy): domain Bacteria; phylum Bacteroidota; class Ignavibacteria; order Ignavibacteriales; family Ignavibacteriaceae; genus UBA1563. Next base: position 9,778 of record JALNWB010000143.1, read on the forward strand.
AGCCGAGCAGCATTACAATACTTTTGTTGATCGGCTTTCACAGTTTCCTGTTAAAGTTGCGGCGCTCTCACGTTTCCAAACGAAAGCGCAGCAAAAAGAAATTGTTGAGCAGTTGGCTCAATCCAAAGTTGATATTGTTATCGGAACGCACCGGCTTCTTTCAAAAGATATAAAGTTTAATGATCTTGGTTTACTGATCATCGATGAAGAACACCGCTTTGGCGTGATGGTGAAAGAGAAGTTGAAAGCGATAAAAGTTAATGTTGATACACTTACGCTGACCGCAACTCCGATTCCCCGCACGTTGAATTTATCACTGCTTGGCGCGCGCGATTTATCAATCATCGCCACTCCGCCGCCAAACCGGCAGCCGATTTACACAATCGTTTCAAC
>JALNWB010000144.1 GCA_023231105.1 Ignavibacteriaceae bacterium
GGGGCGTTTTTGGATTGGGGGCTGCCTAAAGACTTGCTGGTGCCGTTCAGTGAACAATACCATGAGATGGAAGTAGGGCGCTCATATCTGGTCAAGGTGTTTCTTGATGATCAAAACCGCATTGCAGCGACTACCAAGATTGATAAATTTCTCAGCGATGAATCGGTCGATTTCGAAGTCGGCCAAAAAGTGTCGCTGATCATCGCCGATCCTTCTGATTTGGGCATCAAAGCGATCATCAACAATAGTCACTGGGGCATGTTATATCAAAACGAGCTGTATCAGCCGGTCAGGAAGGGCCAGAAACTGGACGGCTATATTAAGCAGATACGGGAAGATCGTAAAATCGATCTCAGTTTGCACCAGCCGGGATACGGAAAGGTCGTATCGCTGACCGACAGCATTATAGCCAAGCTGAAAGCCAATAACGGCGAGTTGATGTTGAGCGACAAAAGCCCGCCGGAAGCCATTTATGCCACATTCGGGGTCAGTAAAAAGGTGTTTAAACAGGCCATCGGCGCGTTGTACAAGCAACAGTTAATCACTATTGATAAAAGCGGAATCAAGCTTGTTGGTAAGTAGGAAACTTTAGCTTGGAGTGGTATTGAAAAACGGTACGCGGTGCGTACCCACATAATTGAAAATTGTATGGCTAAGTTCAGAACCTATTATGATAATTTAAATGTGTCGCGCAATGCGCCTGCAAGCGTTATCAGGGCCGCTTATAAAGCGCTTTGCCAGAAATATCATCCTGATAAATATATAGGCGGGCATGAAGAAGCGCTTCGGATAATGAAAAGCATCAATAACGCTTATGCGGTGTTATCCGATTCCGGTAAAAGAGCCGAGCATGATCAATGGATAGACCAGCAAGAAAGGGTGCAAGCGACCGATGATGTGCAGCGGATGGCGGCAATTATTACTCAAAGCTATGTAGCGCCACCGGTAACTGCCGCAAAGCCCCCCGCTTACCTTGCAATGATCAATAAACACCTGGAAAACGTCCGCTCGATTGGCAATAAGGCATGGCTTAGCAGCACCCAGTTATTAAAAAAAACAAATGGGGCTTTTTGGTGTAAATGCGTCGCCTGTATCGTATTGGTAACAGCTATTTTGTACGTAGTTGATTTAAAAACAACGACGGCACCGGTTAATCAAGATGTTGCGGACATGCTAAAAAAGGCTAAGAAACTGGTTAAACAGGGCCAGGTTGTCAAGGCGCTGCCGCTTTATTTGCAGTTGGCTGAGCAGGGCAATGTGGATGCTCAGTTTTATACAGGCATGATATACGCGATGGGACAGGGTGTAGCCGAGGATGGTAAACAGGCTGCTGAATGGTTTGGCAAGGCGGCCGAGCAGGGGCATAGGGAGGCGCAAACCAAATTGGGATTTATGTATGCGACGGGAAAAGGTGTGGCGCAAAATTTCAGCTCTGCCATTGATTGGTTTTACAAGGCTGCCGGACGGGGTGATCCCACTGCTCAATATAACCTGGGTCTGATATATGCCCAAGGACAAGGTGTGGCGAAAGATATGAGTCTGGCTTTTTCCTGGTACAACAAGGCGGCGGTACAGGGTGATGCCCGCGCTCAATATAAGTTGGGCGACATGTACGCAAATGGCGCGGGAATAGAAAAGAACAACAAGCAGGCGGCTGTTTGGTATCGTAAGGCGGCAAAGCAGGGTGTGGCGGAGGCTGTCGCCGCATTAAAACAGCTGGATAGTTCCCAATAAAAAAGAGTAGCAACTGCCGTAGCGCAGGTTAAATGCCGAAAAAGCCTATGATCTTAAACGTAACTCGGTATTTGCCTACCTTGCTCAGGATTTATTCGCACTGGATCAAATTAGCTGCCTCCTGAAGATCGGGCGTATCGAAACCCTCGGTGAACCAGTCATAAACATCCTCTAGCAAACGCCGACCATCTTCTTGCTTGCCTTGCTGCTGCCATAACCTTGCCATACTAATCGCCGCCCGCAGCTCCAGGGATTTGGCCTGTTGCTTACGGCTGATAACGAGTGCCTGATCGAAACAGGCTTCGGCTTCTTCCGCATTGGCTGGCGAAAGCGCCAGTAGGCATTCGCCCTTGAGCCGGTAAATCTCACTTTCTAAAAAACGGTCGTCCTTCGCATTGATGACATCGAGCGTCTGGTGCATCACCGACAGCGATTCCTCTAACTGTCCAGAATACATATAAGCCTCGCCCAGCATGCCAAGGAAGTAAGCCTCAATCCCGCTCATTGCGGCACGAACGATGCTAACGACTTGCCGTATCTGCGAAATCCCTGTCAGCTGCCCCTGCATGGACAATGCCCAGCCATGGAAAGCCGTACCCGATAACAACCAGACCGGGAATCCGTGCTGATTGGACAGCATCATTGTTTTCTCTGCTAGTTGGCATGTTGTCTCGGCCTGCCTCATCCAGCGACCGAGTGCCAGGCTGTGAGCTTTTGCATAGCACAGGCTGTAGGGATGATTGACCTGGTACGCCAGGGCCAGCGTCTGCTCGCTGATCGCCAGTGCCTGATTGGAGAAACCCAAGAGCCACAGCACCCACGCCAACTGGGATCCGCACGACACGCAGATGTTTTCGCCGAATTCACTGACCATGGTTTCGTGGTGCGATGACTGATAAAGCGCCATGGATCGTTCCTGATGGAGACGCGCTTTTTCGAGTTGCCCTGTCCAAAGCAGGCTGTTGCCCATGGCATAAAGTGCTTGCTGTAGTTGCAGCGGTTCGTTGTTCTGTTCCGCCAGGCGCAGCAGCTTTTCTGCGAGTTCGAGGGCGTGCAAATGACCGATGCGCGAACTTGAACTCAGCCACATACCCCACAAAGCTTGATATAAACAGGCGCTATCGCCTAAGTCCTCGGCCAATTCCATTGCTCGGGTGTATGCTGCGTCCGCTTCAACGGAGCCATATCCCTTTGTGGTGCTCAGCGTGGTGCCGAGGTTAATGCGTAAGGTAAATTCCAACGAGTCGCGTTCTTTATCGGGCGGCAGCGTCATCAAGCCTTGTAGGCCGTTGTTAAAGTGCTCAATCGCTTCCGTATTGGCTGAGTTCTGGGCGGCGCGTTGCCCGGCTTTAATCCAGTATTCTATGGATGGCCGTGTTTCTCCGCCAGAGGCCAAATGTTGCGCCAATAGTTCTGGCTGAGTGGTGACCACATCGGGGAAGTCGCTGTGCAATATGCGTGCGATACGTTGATGCGCGACCTGCCTCGCCGCCTTGGTTTGGGATTGATAGGCCGCCTCCTGAATTAAGGCGTGTTTGAATTGACGGGTGGTTTTGTTCACATTCAAGATCAATCCGGCATCCTGTAATGCATCCAAAGCTTGGCTCAACGCATCCGGGTTGCTGGGGTAAATCTTGCGCAGCAGAGCCAGATCGAACTCGCGACCAACGGTGGAAGCCAGCTGCGCGGCCAGTTTCGCCTCGCCCAGCATATCCATGCGCGCCGACAGCAGATCATGCAGCGTGGCGGGAATACATCCCTGACTATCCAGAGATGCAAGCTTCGCCATCTCCTCGACAAACAGCGGCACCCCATCGGCTCGATCCACTATGAGACGTACGGTTTCCGGCGGAATATCCCCGCTTATCGAAGCAATCATTTCCGCCACCGCCGCCTCGGAAAGCGGCGCAATCGCCAGCCTTAATGCGAGTTCTTCAGGCCAAGGCGGAACAAACTCGGGCCTAGCCGTGAATGCCGGGAATATAGCTCCGCCGGATTGTTTCTCAACCAGCAGGGTCAAAAATTCCAGGGTAGAAGAATCGATCCAATGCATGTCTTCCACGACCAGCAGCACCGGCTGCTTTAGAGAAAGCGCCTCCAGCGTAGACAGCAGAATCGCACAGGTCAGTTCCTTTTGTTTTTGCGGCGATAAATCGGAGGGCGGCTGATCGTCAAGATCCAGGGAAAGCAGCTGAGTCAGCATCGGAACCGCATCATGCATGGCTTCGGGGTAATGCGTTTCGACATACGCGACCACTTTGCCGAATTTTATCTCGGGCGTATCATCGTGATCGCTACCGATAACAGCTTCGAACATCGCAATCAGCGGATGGAAAGGCGACTGGCTAAACTCAGGGAAACAGCGCAATTCGCGAATCGTGTGCGGCCTATCAGCCAATCGCTGTTTGATGGCGTGCAGCAAGCGGGACTTGCCCAAGCCTGCCTCGCCTTGAATTAGCACAACTCGGCGCACACCTTGTGCGGCTTGTTCCCAGAACGCCATCAGCGTGGCGATTTCATCCTGGCGCCCGACCAACGGAGTTAGCAGCGCCGCCGCATCCAGGCGAGTGCGTGCGCCGCTTTCCTGCACCACCTTGAATATTTCCAGAGACTGTGCGATGTCCGGTATAGATTGAGCGCCCAGGCTGATACAGTTGAAATAGCCTGCCACTATGTCATGCGTCTGTTGGCTGATCGCCACCTCGCCGTAGCCGACACTCTGGCGACACTGGATAGCAAGCTTTGAAGTTCTTCCTGCTGCGTCAGGCATAGCCGTGTCGCCGCTGGTAATAATAAGCCCGGTATGGACGGCGGCGCGAATCTCAATGCTGTGGGCAGCTACACGAATAACTGCCAGGGCCGCCTGCACGGCGCGGCGGGCAGCGTGCTCATCAGCTTGCGGATAACCGAAATAAGCCAGCAAGCCGCCGCCATGGGTTTGCACGATATGCCCTGAAAACTGTCGGATAATGTCCACGCAACAGGCTTGGGGCCCAGATAGCAGCTCCATCGCCTCATCGGGATCGTCAATCGCAGCCAGATTCAACTCGCAATACAGCACGGTTACTTGTCGCCGCTCTGCGGGTAATTGCAGAGTAGCTTCATGCGAGCCAATCGCTCCCTCAACACCGTTCGTCCTGAGCCTGTCGAAGGACTCCCGCCGAAACTCGCCGCTACGGATACGCTCAAGCAACTGCCGGGTTTCTTCGCCGGGTAATGCGCCCAACTCATTTTTCAGTAAGCGACAGCAGATTTCGTACTGGCCGAGGGCTGCGCTGGTCTGTCCATTTAACGCGTAAAGGAGCATGGCCCTGCGGTGGGCATTCTCATCCCACGGTTCCAGTTCTATATAGCGTAAATCGAAGTGCAGCGCTTTGCTGTAGTCGCCCCATTGCGCGCAACGATCAGAAAGCAGTTCCAGCAAAGCCAAGGCACGGCGGTGCAGATTTTCGCGTTGTACCTGTAGCCAATCCTCAAAGTCAGGACAGTCAGGTAAAAATAGGCCTGCCAAAAATTCGCCACGGTAGAGGGCAACGATTCTCTGCTCATCAGAGTCAGTAGCCCCGCCCGGTGAAACGGGCATCCGTCCGGCAAAATCCAGCACATCGACATAGGCATTTGGGGCAAACCGGAGGGTGTGCTTGCTGGATGAAAACAGCGATATGCCACTTGGCAACTCCAGCACCCGGCGTAAATCCGCCAAGGTCCGGCGCAGATTCCCTCGGGCGGTAACAGGATCGTTATCGCTCCACAACAGCTCGGCTAAAGCCTCCCGGCTGTGATCCTGCTCCCGTTCCACAGCAAGATAGGCCAGCAGCGCTCGCATCTTGTTGTAACAGTTTCCCGCAATAGAATGCCCATTCAAGCAAGCGTCGAAGCCGCCCAACAACATGATCTCGAGACTATGATCTGGGGGCGAGGACATGATCGTTATTTCGGCAGAAATACAGAAGCAGGCAGCAGCATCCTATGCGCTTGTCCTTGCAGCGGCTCAAAGCCGAAGTGCTTATAAAACGCGTTGGCCTCGTCGTCTTTTGCATCAACGATGATACCGGCTACGGCCAGGACGGCACTGGCTTGCGCAACTTTTCGACAGGCATCGGCAAGCAGGATTGCCCCCAGCCCTTTACCTTGAAATTTTTTATCCGCGGCCAACCGTCCGATTAGCGCAACCGGCACCGGATAGTGCGGCAGTTTTTTCGCTAAAGAGGCCGGTAGGCTTGTGCAGCTCACGCTTCCCGCGTTCAGCGTAAAAAAACCAGCCAATCGTTGCAGGTCATCCTCAGGCGCGGCAACAAAGACTCTGGCAATATTTTTGCGCACATCTTGCGATGCGTAGCGACGGATGTAGTTATCCAAAGGCTCGCGGCCGCACTGGAAATCCCCAGTCTTGATGGACGCATCAAGCGACCTGATCCGATAAATCATCAACGGCGAACTTGATCGACGTGTCGATTGAAAGCCCGCTCCAATGCGGCATTGGCTGTTGTCGGCGTGTCCAGTGCAGCAAGAAACGCCTCGAAGTCTTTAGGCTCCAAGGTGATGGCCTCATGCTCGTGGACTACGCGTTCGGCGGATGCTACCGCGCGCGAAAGCACAAATTCGGAAATGCTGACATGCGTATAACCGGCGGCCTTGTCCAGCAACTGGCGCGTGTAACTGTCGCAACGGATATTTAGACGGCTTTCTTTGATCGTTGTGGTTTCCATCATGGACTCCCCGAAATAGGTGATGTGAAAATTGTACGCCGATTGTACTTGCATAACAATGATCGACTGGCGCGAGGCTCCGAACGATTGGCGAACGGTGATGTTGTATGGTGAAAGTTTTGCTGCATGATTCCAGAAAACCTCTTTGATTAACAAAGCGCTCTGAATCATGCAGCAAAACTTTAGCTATATGATTTGATAAGGACTTATTATGAAACGCCACGCATCGATGAACCGCATTTACCGGCTGGTCTGGAGTCCTATCCATAAAGTCTGGATTCCGGTTGCCGAAATCGCGCGCGGACGCAGCAAAGGCTCCAGCCGCAAGCTGTTTGCGGCGGCCTTGTCGCTGACTGCGGCGGTCGGCCATACCGAACCTATCGGCGGGCTGCTGGGCTATAACAGTATCGGCACACTTACCGCTAATTTCTGGAACGTCACCAAATCCGGTAAAGCGGACGGACTGGGCATCGGCAGGAATGCCTCGACAGTCGGTGTTGCCGGAACGCCGCAAGCCGGGGTAACCGGCCTGGCCACCGTGCAAATGCACGCACAAGCCAGCTTCACCGCGAACGACGCCACGAAGACCCACGACGGATTGGCTTACAACGGCAGCGGCGGCGTGACCTATTCCGTGACGCCGAACATGGCGAACCTGCTGGGCAACTTGAGCTATGGCGGCACCTCGCAAGGAGCAGTCAACGTGGGCAGCTGCCTCATCACGCCCAGCGGCCTGAGCAGCGGCAATTACACGCTCAGTTATGTCAATGGCGTGTTGACGGTGAATCCGGCAGCTCCGGCAAAAACAGGATCAACCGATTCAGGCAGGCCGCCGGAGCCAGTGCGTAATGTGACATCGCTGCTGACGGCGAGCCTCACCTCACCTCACCTTCTGGGAACAACCAGCCCGGAACGCCCGGCCAGCCCTCTTTTGCTAAAAATACGCAAGAGCCGGGTTCAGGCCAGGGAGCTGGCGGCGAGAAACCATCCTCCGTTAACTCAGGAAAAGACGCTATAACGAATACCACGATGAAAATCGGCGAAAACGGCCCTACCGTAAAAGTCGTGGACGGCGGTGTGAAGTTTCCGGGCAATCATCAACCTAACGAAAAAGACTCCGATGAAATTTAATACCCGACCCCAGCAAACCATCAAACCGCTCTCGTTCCCTCGCGCTGCGTGGGAATGCATTCAGGACGCGCTACGTCCCGAAACGCCACAACCACAGCCGAACGGGATCGCTCTTCATGGCTTCACACAGCGTAGCGCGCTGATACTGCATTCCCACGTAGCGCTTGGGAACGAGAAAATCGCTAGTTCCCAAGCTCCGGCTTGGGAATTCAGTACGGGACGCTCCAGCTTCCCATCTCGCGAAGCTGCGACTGCATGGATGCAGGACGACTGCACGGATGCAGGAGGTAGAGCAACGCAAGGAGCAGTTGCCGAGGTAGAGCAACGCAGGGAGCGGTTGCCGAGAGCTTCGCTAACTGGGTTCCCAAGCTGGAGCGTGGGAACCCGCGTAACTTTATTGGCGGCCATGCTGGTGCTTGCCCCGCTGTCAGCCCAAGCCGTCGACCCTGTCGCACCCGGATCCGGCAACATGCTGCAACAGATTCAGCCGGTCAAGCCGCCTGCGCCTTCCCCTATCGGGCCGAAACTGAATATCGAGCGGCAAGATGTCGGCAAGCTGCCGCCCAGTGCGCCGTTTCCACTCAAATCGATTCAGATCACCGGCAATGACAAGATCGATACAAAAACCTTGCATGACTTGGTGGCGGACACCGAAGGCAAGAGCATCACGCTGCCTCAGCTAGGGGAGCTTGCCGTCCGCATTAACGAGTATTACCACAGCCACGGCTATCCGCTGGCCAGGGCTTTCATTCCTGCGCAGACCATCGCCACCGGCGTGGTGCGGATCGAGGTCATGGAAGCAAAATACGGTAAGGTTCAGCTCGACAACCAAAGCGGCGTGGATGGCTCGCTGCTTAACGAGTCGCTGTCGTCGTTGCAGGCGGGCCAAACCATCGGCCAGTCGGGGCTCGACCATGCGATGCTGCTGCTGTCCGACATTCCCGGCGTTGCGGCCAACTCGACCTTGAAGCCGGGCGGAACGGTCGGGACTTCCGACTTGCTGGTCAATACCTCAGATACCCAGGCGGTCACCGGCAGCGTGGTGGTCGATGATTACGGCAACCGCTATACCGGAAGGCCCAGAGGCGGCGCTACGGTGAACTGGATCAACCCGCTGCACCACGGCGACGTGTTGAGCGTCAGCGGGCTGACCTCCGGCAGCGGGGTCAACTACGGACGATTGTCCTACGAATCGCTGGTCAACGGCCACGGCACCCGTTTGGGTGCGGCTTATTCGGCGCTGGACTACGAACTGGGCGGGGCGCTTGCGGCAATCAAAGCGCACGGCACCGCGCAGGTCGCCAGTGCTTGGGGCAAGCATCCGCTGATCCGCACACGGAATTTCAATCTGTACGGACAGATCCAGTATGACCGGTTGGAACTGCGTGACCGTATCGACGTCAGCGGCATAAAAACTTATCGACATTTGGATGACGGCGCGGTGAGTGTTTCCGGGGATGCACGGGACACGCTGTTGTCCGGCGGTGTCAATACCTGGAATTTAGGCTGGACGGGGGGGCATGTCGGTTTTGACAATCCCGAGGCGCAGGCGGCCGATGCGGCAACCGTGAAAACCCAAGGCATGTTCTCGAAATGGAACGCGAATTTATCGCGTCTGCAAAGCCTGACTCAGCAGGACGGATTGTATCTGGCTTTTGCCGGTCAATGGGCGCAAGACAATCTGGATTCGTCGAAGAAGATGATTGTCGGTGGCCCGTACACGGTGCGCGGTTACGACATGGGCGCGATGTCCGGCGACACCGGCTATATCGGTACGGCTGAAATTCGGCACGATTTAGGCTCAGGCTGGTTCGGGCAATTCCAGGTGGTTGGTTTTATCGACAGCGCGCAGGTGACGGTCAACCAGAATCCCTGGGCCAGAGGAACCAACCGGGCCACGCTGAGCGGTGCAGGCGGCGGGCTTAACTGGCTGGGGCCGAAGCTACATTGGGTCGGCGCAAGCCAATTGAGCGGTCGAGTCTTCGTCGCCACGCCGGTCGGCCCGGTACCTGAGCTGGTCGGTAAAACCGACGAGGTGCGGGCATGGCTGGAAATGGGCATGGGGTTTTGATTGATCACGTTGAGGCGGCATATACATGCCGGACGGGGTTGCAAACCCCGTTTCGCTTGGCAAGCACGTCATCCCGGCAATCTCGAAGTTCGTAGGTCGGGTTAGCGTAGCGTAACCCGACACAACGAAGCGGCAAACGTCGGGTTACGGCTAGCGCCTAACCCGACCTACATAGCTTAGATACATAATCTGTTCAATAAGGAAACACCATGAAACGCCACGCATCGATGAACCGCATCTACCGACTGGTCTGGAGCCATGTCCACAAGGTCTGGATTCCGGTCGCCGAAATTGCGCGCGGACGCAGCAAAGGCTCCA
>JALNWB010000145.1 GCA_023231105.1 Ignavibacteriaceae bacterium
CATATCCTACCTTTTAATAATCACATGAGAAAAAAATTACTGAACAAGTTTTCTTTTACTTGCTAAAACATAAATAATAATAATTGATTTATCAAATTTTCGGTGTGTTCTTTCCCCTGAGTTGTTTTTCAGCACAATAAAAAAAAGGCTTATCCAATTTTGAATAAGCCTTTATACGATTAATTTATTTTTTCATCTTTGATGAATGGAGTAAACCCAAATTGCTGATTCGGCGGAGCTTCAACATGAATTTCACCAAAGCGCTGTTCAAATTTATCTATGTTATCTTTTAAGGCGCGCATTAAAAGTTTTGCGTGCTGCGGAGTAGTAATAATTCTTGCATGCACTTTTGCCTTCGGTACGCCCGGAACTATGCGCGTAAAATCAATGATGAACTCTGCGGGTGAATGAGTAATAATAGCCAGATTAGAATAAATTCCTTCGGCTTCTTTTTCACCAAGCTCAATATTGATCTGCTGGTTTTGTTCGTTAGGATTCATATTGTTTATTTGCCTTTTCTGATTGCATCAGCTTTTTTAAATGCATTAGAAGCATCGTTTGGCATTCCCATAACGGTATAAACTTTACCGAGAAGTTCCCAGATTTGTGCATCGTCGGTTTTCTTCTGCACATATGATTCCAAATAAGGTAATGCAGCTTTATATTTTTCTTTTGATTGAGTTTCTTCTTTAGCTTCTTTGTTGTCTTTATTAGCAACTTCATGATCTTTGGCAATCTTTGCGCCCCATTTTACATAAGTAACCGCCAAATTGTAGATTGCGTTCTGGTAAGTTGGATCAATGTCAACAGCTTTTTTAAATTGATCTGCTGCCGCTTCAAATTGATTATCTCCTAAAAGAAGAACTCCATAATTGTAGCGGTAAAATTTATTGTTTGGTTCGGCAACAACACCGGCTTTAAAAGCATCGATGGCAACATCAACTTTATTTGCTGCTATGTATGAATTGGACAAGTAGAGTAAAACTTCGGAATCGTTAGGAAGGACTTTTTTCCCTTCTTCCAAAATCACAATAGCTTTATTAAAATAGTCTAATGCTTTCAAACTGTCGGCAGCAACTTTTGAATTTTCATATTTATCACGCTCAATTACTCCCTTGTTGTAATAGATTTGTCCAACATATTTATACGCATCGGGAGATTTTTGTTTTTCAATCAACTTCATAAAGTTTGGAATTGCGTCATCAAATTTCTGCATGTTCATATAAACATAAGCTAAATTTTTGTATGAGTCTAAAGAATCCGGTTCTAATTTGATCGCCTGGTCAAAGGCATAAGTTGATTTATTATTCATAAGTGCAGCGCTGTCGGGGTTTGTCTGTTGCGCAGCCCGGTTAAAAAATGCAACCCCTTTGTTGAAGAAATTTGCCCAATGATATTTTTTTGCGCTTTTAATTTCTTTCTCATATTTTTTGCTGATTTCCAAAGACTTATCGTAATTTTCTATCATTTGATCGATATTTTCTTTTTCAGCGTAAACAGCGCCTAAAAGGTAATAACCTTCATCGCTTTTGGGATTCTTTGTAACTTCTTTGTTCAACACATCAATTGCTTTATCCCAATTTTTTTGTTGAATATATAACTTTGCACTCGTTAATTCGGTTGATGAGCATTGAAACCCGGTAAAAGTTAAAAAAGCCCCTAACACAATCGCTGTAAAAATATTTACACGTTTCATTAATTCTCCATAATTTAATTATTATCGTTTCAAACTTAGTTATTTGAAATTGTTAAGTCAAGCCTAAGCATAAATTTCACAAAAGAAAGAAGACTGAAGTTTACTTCGTTGCTTTTCCCTTGCAAAAAGGATATTTTTGAAATAAAAATGAGGTGAATTTTGAACACTGAAGAAATTATTCGTTCTGTACCGAAAGTTTTACTCCACGATCACCTTGACGGCGGATTAAGAGCATCAACAATTATTGAACTTGCAAAAGACCTCAAGTACACAAAACTTCCTACGGATGATCCGAAAGAACTGGGAGAATGGTTTCATCGCGGGGCTAACAAAGGAAATCTTGTTGAGTATTTACAAGGTTTTGAACACACGATTGCTGTAATGCAGACAAAAGAGTCTTTAAGCCGTATAGCCTATGAAATGTTGGAAGATATGAAAAAAGACGGTGTATGTTACGTCGAAACCCGTTTTGCCCCGGTATTTCATACCTCAAAAGGTTTACATTATGATGATGTTGTTAATGCGGTTCTTGAAGGATTAGAAAAAGGGAAAAAGGATTTTGGAGTTGGCTTCGGATTAATAATTTGCGCAATGCGGAACATGAAAAATTCACTTGAGTTTGCCGAGCTTGCCGTTAATTATAGAAACCGCGGCGTGGTCGGATTCGATTTAGCCGGTGAAGAAGGCGGTTATCCTCCTAAAAAACATGTTGACGCCTTTCAATTTTGCCAGAGGGAAAATTTTAATATTACTATTCACGCCGGAGAAGCATTTGGTAAAGAATCTATTTGGCAAGCTATCCAATGGTGCGGAGCGCACCGCATTGGGCACGGAACAAGAATTCTTGAAGACATAACTTTTGATAAGGACGGGAATTTTATCAGTATGGGAGATTTAGCTCAATACATTTTGGATAAAAGAATTCCGATTGAAATATGTCTTTTAAGCAATCTTCACACCGGCGCTATTGATAAACTCGAAAATCATCCGTTCGGATATTTGAATAAATTAAAATTTCGTTTAACATTAAACACCGACGACCGCTTGATGAGCGATACGACGATGACAAAAGAATTTTTAATTGCTACGGAATATTTTAATCTCACGTTAGATGACATTGAAAAAATCACGATCAATGCAATGAAGTCAGCCTTTATTCATCACGAGGAAAGACTTAAATACATTTATGAAATAATAAAACCTGGTTATCAAAAAATCAGAGAACAACTTCTATCACTAAAAAAGTAAGCGCTAATGAAAAAACTACAATTCAGGAACTACAATTTCGAGTTCAATAAAAACGATAAAAAACTTGTACAAAACATTTGTAAAACCGTAATAAAACAAACCGAAGGAGATCAGAAATATTTTGCCGAAGTAAAAGCTCTTTCTTCTATTCTTGAAAAAATTAAATCGGGTGACGAAACGGTTAAATTAACAAAAGATGAATTCACCCGTTTCAGGTATCAACTTGAAGTGAACATAAAACATTTTAAAGATCAAATTAAAAAAGGATGGTTCTTTAAAAAATGGCTCTACAAATCCATTCTTATGCAGTACGAAATTTTATATGAAAATCATTTTAAGGATTAACCATGTCCGGACAAAGAATTATTAAAGCTCCGCGCGGGAAAGAAATTTCCTGTAAAAGCTGGATACAAGAAGCAGCATTGCGAATGCTAATGAATAATCTCGATCCCGAAGTTGCAGAAAATCCTGCCGAACTAATTGTTTACGGCGGCAAAGGAAAAGCCGCAAGAAATTGGGAAGCCTTCGATGCGATAGTAAATTCTTTGAAACATTTAGAAAATGATGAAACACTTCTTGTGCAATCGGGTAAACCAGTTGGGATTTTCAAAACACATTCCAACGCACCGCGGGTAATTATTTCTAATTCGATGCTTGTTCCCCGCTGGGCAACGTGGGATGAGTTCCGCAGACTTGAGGCGCTTGGTTTAACGATGTATGGGCAAATGACCGCCGGAAGCTGGATTTACATCGGCACGCAAGGTATTCTCCAGGGAACGTATGAAACTTTTGCAGAATGCGGGAGAAAATATTTTAATTCTGATCTAAGCGGAAAATTTTTACTCACTGCCGGTTTGGGTGGTATGGGTGGCGCTCAACCGCTGGCTGCAACAATGAACGGCGCAGCTTTTTTAGGAATTGATGTTGATAAAACCCGTCTTCAAAAAAGAATTGATACCGGTTATCTCGATGTAATTTCGGAATCACTTGATGAAGCGCTTCAACTTGTGCTTGCTGCGAAAAAAAATAAAAAAGCTTTGTCCGTTGGTTTGCTTGGAAATGCCGGAGAAATTCTTCCGCAAATTTTAGAACGAAATATTATTCCCGATATTTTAACCGATCAGACTTCTGCACACGATACTTTAAATGGCTACGTTCCGATGGGAATGGATTTCGATTCAGCTTTAAAAATGCGGAAAGAAAATCCACAAGAATATATTAAGCTATCTCAAGAAACAATTGTTGTTCATTTAAAAGCAATGCTCGAATTTCAAAAACGCGGCGCAATAACTTTTGATTATGGAAATAATATCCGCGGCGAAGCAAAAGCAAATGGAGTTGAAAACGCATTTGATATACCAGGTTTTGTACCGGAATTTATCCGCCCGCTTTTTTGCGACGGCAAAGGTCCTTTCCGGTGGGTTGCATTAAGCGGTGATCCAAATGATATTTTAGTAACCGATGAAGCCGTAAAAAAAACCTTTCCGGAAAATAAAGCTTTAATAAACTGGATTGACAAAGCGCAAAAGCTTATTCATTTTCAAGGATTGCCGGCACGCATTTGCTGGCTTGGATACGGCGAACGGGCATTGATGGGAAAAATTTTCAATCAGCTTGTAGCCGATGGAAAAGTTTCCGCTCCAATTGTAATTGGACGTGATCATCTTGATTGCGGTTCGGTTGCTTCACCATACCGCGAAACAGAAGCAATGAAAGACGGCAGCGATGCAATTGCCGATTGGCCCATACTTAATGCTATGCTCAACTCTATCGGCGGTGCAAGCTGGGTTTCTGTGCACCACGGTGGCGGCGTTGGTATCGGTAACTCAATACATGCCGGAATGGTGGTGGTTGCAGACGGTACGAAAGAAGCGGAAGAACGATTAGAACGCGTTCTAACGTATGATCCGGGAATGGGAATCATTCGCCATGCAGATGCCGGATATGAAAGAGCAATTGAGAATGCAAAGAAGTTTAATGTGAAAATTCCGAGTTGATACAAATATTTGGAGACAATATGCATAGAGCGACAATTGATAAGACAATATTAAATTCTTTAGAGAAACTTTCGCCAGTAGATAAGTTGAAATTGGTAGATTTTCTCCTATTAAGCATTGATAAACCCAATCCTAAAATTGAAAAAGCTTGGGAAGAAGAAGCCGAAGATAGATTTAACGCCTATGAAAGAGGTGAAATAAAATCAGAACCATATGAGATATTTATGAAAAGATTTTCACAAGCATGAAAATCACCATTCTTCAACCAGCACAGTTGGAAATTATTGAAGCGTTCGAATATTATGAATATAGCAGCAAGGGTTTGGGATTCCAATTTCTAAATGAAATTGATCACTCTATTAATATGATAAAAAATTTTCCTGATCTTTGGACGAAATTAAACCCAAAATCAAAAATCAGAAAATGTGTAGTTAAAAAATTTCCTTACTGCATATATTATTCGTCGGACATTCATTTTCTAACAATCATTGCTATTGCCCATTTTCATAGAAAGCCCATGTATTGGAAAGAGAGAATTAGTTAAGAATTGTTTTCGAGAATACGTTGGATGAATAAATTCGATTTTTGTTATAAGGTAACATCAACATAAAAACAAACAGGGAGAACTAAAATGAAAGTATTAGTAGCGGATAAATTTCCGGAAAAGTTCCTTTCGCAAATGAAAGAGTTAGGACTCGAAGTAAATTACTCACCACAATTGGTTGAAGGTAATTTACACGAAGCCATCGCCGACACGGATATTCTTGTCGTCCGTTCAACAAAAGTGAATGCAGCTTCAATTGAAAAAGCAAATCTGCTAAATCTAATTATTCGCGCCGGAGCCGGTGTTAATAATATTGATATTGCTGCTGCAAATAAAAAAGGAATTTATGTCGCCAATTGTCCGGGGATGAATTCAATCGCCGTTGCGGAATTAGCGGTTGGATTAATGCTCTCGCTCGACCGCCGCATTCCCGACAACGTTATGGATTTTAAAAACAGCGTTTGGAATAAAGGTGAATATTCAAAAGCAGAAGGTTTATTCGGGAAAAACCTGGCGCTTATAGGTGTTGGAAATATTGGAAAAGAAGTTGCAAAACGGGCGCTCGCTTTCGGGATGAATGTTTATGGAAAAGACATTTCTCGCATTGAAGGTGTGGCAATAAAAGATTTTTCCGAGATGGATAAAATTCTTCCGATGTGCGATGTAATTTCTATTCATCTTCCTTTAACACCGCAGACAAGAGGTTTATTCAACAAAGAAATGTTTGGTTACTTACATCCGAATACCCTTTTAATCAATACTTCCCGTGCCGAAATTATTGATGAAGAAGCAATGCTCGAAGCAATAAAAGAAAAAAATATCCGCGTTGCGTTGGATGTTTTCAAGGGTGAACCGGAACAAAAATCGGGAGCGGTTACTTCCCCGTTGCAGCAATCTAAAAACATTTATGTAACGCATCATATCGGCGCATCAACTGAACAAGCGCAGAATGCCGTTGCCGCTGAAACCGTTCGCATTATTAAAGATTATCTTAATAGCGGATTAATTGCTCATTGGGTAAACAAAGCGACAACCATAGAGGCAAGTTATCAATTAGTTGTAAAACACTTTGATAAACCGGGAGTGCTTTCTTCAATTTTTTCTGTGATCAAAGAGGAAGATGTGAACATTGAAGAGATTGAAAATATTATTTTCGACGGTGGTTTGATTGCGAGTTGCACGATGAAGTTGAAAGCGGGAATTTCTGCAGCTCGACTTCAAAAAATACAAGAAAATCCAAATGTGTTAAGCGTTTCGTATATAGCTCTCTAAATTGTTTGAGGGGACATCATGAAATAATTGATGTCCTTCTTTAAACGAACTTAATATCGATTATTTCTTTTATAATACCATGATAATATGGCAGTCGTGTCAACTGTGCAATTCCGTCAATATCCATGCTGTCAAACTCGAACACGAAGGAAGAAAATTCTTGTTTTATTTTTTCTTTGAGTTCATCAGAAAAATCTAATGAAGAAATAAAGGGAAGAATCGACTCGTAATATTTTGGGATAAGCAATGTAAACTTGTTATTAAATTCTATTACGGTTTCTTTTCCCTTCGCGGCAAAAATATAATTCACAAAAGGGGCGGAAAGAATTTCTATAACTTCATCGGCAAAACTGATTCCATTCAATCCCGCATAAGGCGGGACATTTGTTAAATTAGTATCACCAACAAGTAGTAATGGTGTTTCAGTATCTTGATTTGTTTTAAGCAAAATTTTTACCTCTTGATCATAAAGTTCGGCAAATAATATTTTGCATAGAATCGCTTCAAGAGAAGAAACATCGCCGGAGAGAGCAATTTCTGTAACTTTTTCCTGGTTCCCTTTTGAAGGGTAGTAGAAATAAGAATTGCAGAATTCGCTTTCAAAAGAAACGCCGCCAAGCTTTGATATAAATAATTCCTCATGTTTTAATAAATCCAATGTAGGAATCAAACCGATAGCGTCAGTCTCTTTTTCTAATGCAGCCGTAATCTGAGCTGAAGGTAAAAATGAGATTTGTTTTTTTTCTTCTTCAGAAAATGAAAAAGCAAAAAAACGGGCAAAAAGATTGTCGGGGAATAAGTACTTCATATAAGAAAAAAGCCGCCAAACGGCGGCTTGTCGTTTTGTTAACTCTTTTTAGATTTAATTCTTGCGGCTTTACC
Source organism: Ignavibacteriaceae bacterium (assembly GCA_023231105.1). Taxonomy (GTDB): domain Bacteria; phylum Bacteroidota; class Ignavibacteria; order Ignavibacteriales; family Ignavibacteriaceae; genus UBA1563. Next base: position 7,640 of record JALNWB010000145.1, read on the forward strand.
GGAAAGTTCACGAAGATAAAATAATTTTGCTCTTCGTACATCGCCTTCTTTAAGAAGTTCAACTTTTGCAATTTTTGGTGAGTAAAAAGGAAATATCCTTTCAACGCCAACGCCGCTTGAAACTTTTCTTACTGTAAAAGTTTTATTCTCCTGGCCTCCGCGAATGCTTATAACATCCCCTTCAAAAGCCTGAATTCTTTCTTTATCGCCTTCTATAACTCTCACATGTACTTTAATGTGGTCGCCTGACCGGAAACTCGGCATCTCAATTTTTGGTTGTTGCTCCGGCAACAATTCATGTAAGCTAATCATGATTTACTCCGCTCTATTTTATTTTTTTTCCATTTTTCTGTTACTAATTTTGATTGTTCTTCGCGCCACTGCTGAACTGCTTGATGATTTCCGCTCAATAAAACATCGGGAACTTTCATTCCTTTAAATTCTGCCGGACGGGTGTAATGCGGTGCAGAAAGACTTTCTCCGTCTTGAAAAGAATCATTCAAAGCGGAAAGACTGTCGTTCAGCACTCCGGGAATTAACCGAATAATTGCATCAACCATCAGCAAAACAGGAAGTTCACCGCCGGTTAAAACAAAATCACCGATGGAAATTTCGTCTGTTGCAAATTTTTCACGCACACGGTCATCAATTCCTTTGTAATGTCCCGCTAGGAAAAGAATATTATGGCAAAGTGAAAAATCATTCGCCACTTTTTGCGTAAACAACTTTCCTTTCGGCGACGTTAATACAATTTTATCGTATGTGCGTTCCGCAGTTAGTTTTTCAAGTATCGCAAAGAACGGTTCGGGTTTAAGAAGCATGCCTGCTTCTCCTCCGAACGGCTTATCATCAATTTGTCTATGTTTATCAAATGCATAATCACGAAGATTATGAACAAATATTTCTACTTTTTGTTTCTGTTGTGCTCTTTTAAGTATGCTTGTGTTTAAAGGACTTTGCAGTAATTCTGGTACAGCCGAAATAATATCAATTCTCATCATCCTCGAAATAACTCTTATCAACTTTCAAGTAAAGTTTCTTTTCCTTTTTATCAAACCGGTTTATAATATTTTTAATTGCCGGGACTAAGATTTCTTTCTTTTGTGCGTCTTCTACTACATATACATCGTTACCAGGAAGAGAAAGTACATCAATTATCTCTCCAAGCATTTCGTCATCAGCAAAAACTTTACTGTTTAGTAAATCCTTAATTAAAAAACTAAATTCAGGTTGTTCATCATTTTCTTCCTTCTCAAGAAAGAGATCTTTTTCAAGGAGAACTGAACTCGCTTCTTGTGAATCGAATCCTTCAAAGAAGAGAATTAAAAACTTTCCGCTTTGTTTAGCTGATTTAATTCGTAATTTTTTTTTATTTCCGAAAAAATCAACATAACAAAAATCTAAAGGAAGAATTTCATTAGAACTTTCGTCAAAGAGTTTTACTTTAACTTCTCCGCTCTTTCCATAAACAGAAATAACTTTACCAAGAAGGAAAAAACCGATCAAAAGGTATTAGTCTTCAATATCTAAAATTGCTCTTTTCCCTTGCTTAGCGGCAACCGCAGTAAGTAAGGTTCTCATAGCGAGTGCTGTTTTTCCTTTTTTACCGATTACTTTCCCGATATCGTTAGGTCCAACCTTTAAAGAAAAAACAATTTTCTTCTCCTCGTTCACTTTTTCCGTGATAACAACAGCCTCAGGATTATCAACGAGATGTTTTGCTATGAATTCGACGAATTCCTTCATGGAAGAATCTCCTAAATTAGAGCCGGGAGCTTTTGGAATTAAGCAAAAAAAGCCGAACAGAAGCGCTTAATAAAATTAAGCGGGTTGTTCTACTTTTTCTTCAGAAGCAGCGCCCTTTACTTCTGCTGTACTGGTCTCTTTTTTCTTCTCTTTTTTCGCAGCTTTCCTTTCAGAGGAAGCTTCTTTAAGCTTGTTCCAGTTTTCCATAGCGGTTGCAACTTCTTCCGGTTGGGCACCGCGTTTAAGTAATTCTTGCTTTAATGTAATCCCTTTTGATCGAAGGAGACTTCTTACCGTATCGGTGGGCTGAGCGCCAACACTTAACCAATACAATGCGCGATCTTCTTTTATATCAACAAAAAGCGGATTCGCTTTCGGATTGTAAAGACCAATTGCTTCTAAAAATTTTCCGTCTCTTGGTGAACGAGAATCAGCAGCAACAACCTTGTAAATTGGTTGTCTCTTCTTTCCCATTCTGCGTAATCTTAACTTAACTGCCAAATTATATAATCTCCAAATTAGTCACTTTTCTTAATTAAAATTAAAACTTTTCTTGTTA